>JANQQW010000099.1 GCA_028284885.1 Planctomycetaceae bacterium | reverse complement strand
GGCCCTCGCGACCGAACCCGCACCTCCCCTCCAGGCTCGACGCCCCGACGTGCCGAAACCGCTGGCGGACATCGTCCATCGCATGCTCGCTCGGGATCCCGCCGATCGGATTGCGACCCCGACGGACGTCGTCGACGCGCTCACGCCGTACTGCGCGGGGGCGGACCTGGGGCGACTTGTGGACGGAGGCGTCGACCTGACGGATCCTGCCGCGGAGTGTGGGGCCGCGGCTCCGGACGATCCGACCCGAACGACCTCGTGGGGCGTCTCCGGCGAGGAGGAACGACAGCGATCCGCCGCGCCGACCGAGCCGCTCGGGCGGTCCGAACCCGCAACGTCCCCACCTCCGAAACGACGCCCCATATCGGCGTGGCTCGCCGCGTTGACGATGCTGCTCGCGATCGGGGCCATCTTCTACGTCCAAACCGCGAAGGGGACGCTTCGCGTGGAGATCAACGACCCGGGCATCGAAGTTCGTGTGAAGGGATCGGACGTCGTGTTGACGGAGGCCGGGCGGAAGGACGTTGTGCTTCGTCCGGGTGACAAGACGCTGGTCGTCGAACGCGACGACTTCCGATTCGAGACGGACGAGATCGTGCTGAGGCGAGGGGACACGGTCGTCGTCCGGGTCGATCTCCTTCCCGGGCGGGTTCAAGTCGTGGACGGCGACCGGGTGATCGGTGCCCACGACCTCGACGTGGAACGGTCGCCGCCGGCGGAGGTTCCAACACGGCCGGAGCCGACGCCCACGGAGCCGACTCCGCCGGAGCCCGGCCGCTCGCTCGTCGCGGACCGCGCGTTCGCGAACTGGCCGGGGGCACCCGGGCTGGAACTCACGCTGGAGATCGACGGAGAGTGGCGGCAGTTCACGTATCGGAACGGCCGGATTCCCGTCTTGCCGAAGGAGCCGTTTCGCGTCGTCGGCGTCGTCTTCCACAATCACCAGGGGGAACCCGCCTCGGCTGCCGACTTCCAGCGACTGGTCGACTCCGGGATCACGGGACTCGAGACGATCGGGTTCATGTACCAGGATCCCGAAGTCGAGTGGCTCGAGGAACTGCACCGCGTGATGCCGGACGTGAAGACCTTCCGGTTCAACGGGCAGGCGAGGTACATCCCAACCCTCCGCAAGTTCGAGAAGCTGGAGTTCGTGCAGTTCACGACTCCGGCGGACGAGTGGATCGAGATGCTGAGCGGTAAACCGACGATTCGCGGCTTGATGATCCAGTCTCCGCCGTCGCTGGCGGCAACCGAGAAGCTGGCGACGTTCCCGAATCTCGTGAATCTCGTCTGGTACGTCCCGATCGACGACGCCAAGTTGAAGGCCCTCTCGCGTTCCAAGACCTTGGAGAGCTTGACGTTCTACTCCCCGGAGTCGAAGTGGAAGGTGACGGAGTCGGGCTTGGCCACCTTTGCCGAGTTCGAGTCCCTGAAGTCGATCTCGCTTGGCAGCACGCAGTTGCCGCCGCACCTCGATCCGATGGCGCTCAAGTCGATCGCGCCGCACTGCCGTATCGAGTACGCCGTCGACCGCCAGAAGCGCGTTCTCCCCGCCGATCCACGTCCCTGACACTCCCGAGCGGGAGCAGCCGCGAGGTGGCCGGGGCAGGTGACGCAGGAACGGTGCCCCGGGGCGTTCGGCGTTCGGCCCGCGAATCACGCCAATGGCCGCGAACGGTACCTCTCATTCGCGTGGATTCGCGAGATTCGCGGGCAGTGGTCTGGTGAGAAGCGTGGGTGCGACTGGCCTTTGGCCAGCACTCTTGGTCAACAAAGGCTTGCACGTTGGCGGCCAAGCCGTGTTTCAAGTCCACTGGCGACTCAACGTGCAAGCAGAGAGCGTCCCGGGCACTGGCGAAAACGCCAGTGGCACCCGGTGCCAACTGGTTCTGAGTCAGAGCCACTTTGCTGGGATCAACTTCTTGTCTTCGCCACGCCATTCCTCGACCAATTCCACCCGGTCAATGCCCCCGAACACATCAGGACCAGCGTGATCCAAGACGATCGCTTGAAACTCGCCTTGGCTTGAGGCCACCACGGATGCAATCGTCGTGAACACCTTGCGTACGGCGTCGACATCCTCGTCCTCCAAGACAGGATCAACCTCCGTACTGCCACCTGCGAGCCGTCTCGGGAAGTACACCTGACTTGGTTGGTCATAGACGAGGAATGACGGAACGGGGCTCTGACCACCCATAAAGAACTGTTGGAGAGCCAAGGACATCGCAATGTGGTAGGAGAGCCAGTTCGCACCGCTCCCGATCTCCCATAAGTAGTCCTCTCTGGACTCGCCGCCGACCTTTACCGTGAGGTCCGTGATCGACAATTCGACGGGGTCATTCGGTCGCTCCGCTTCAAGCCCTGGGAGCAGTCGACCCGCAAGAAGCGAAATTCGATTAAGCGCCCGACGTTGTCTCCCTGCGACTCCTTCCTTCGACACGATTTCTGCGAGTTCGCGCACTCGCTCTTCAAGAGCCGAAACGCGATCGACGAGTTGACTGTCGCTTCCGATCGACTCATGGACTTCGATGGCTCGCTCCACGCTTCCCAAGAAGCGCGAGACCTCCGCCTCCCGGAACCGAAGCCGCTCCACATCGTCCGATCGCGATTGTGCCTCCCGCTTCCGAATCAGAAATGACGATAGGCGTTCGGCGTCGCGGCCAATCTCATCGTGCACGTGTTGAAGCTCGCGATCGAATGAGCCGGCTGCAGTTCCAGCACGTTCTGCTGCACCCTCGACCGAAGCAAGTGCTTCGACCAGCTCCTTCAAGTCCCCCGATTCCCCGAACGCGTTGTCGCAGAGCGGACATTGGTGCTCGTTCGATACCAACTCCTCCATCCAGGAGGCTAGGGCGAGTCGATCACGCTGCGTCGCCATCGCCTGCCCGTATCGGGCTGCGTTGTCCTTGAGCCTCGTCATCTCCTGTAGTCGTCGTTGCGACCTCTGAAGGCTCGACGCGACTTCGGACTCTTCGTGATCGAGTGCAAGGAGTTCTTCAACGGCTTCGTGGATCCCTTCGGTGGAGGGACCCGGCCGTTCGGCTTGGCTGGAAAGAGCCGACCGCAGCATTTCAAGAAGCTCATCCCTTGAAGCGTCATCTGCGATTGGACCCGCTACAAGTCCATACTCGCGCGCCCGAAGGGCCCACGAACGCAGTTCGCCCTCCCACCGGCCAGATACATCTCTCACGGATGCCAACTCTCGCTGCAGTCGGGCAAGCGACCGTCGCGCCGAGTCGAGTTCGTGCTGCGCCGCCAGAACCTCAGCACTCACTGCCCTAAGCACAAACGGAAACACAGACTTCAACTTCTCTCGATGCTCATAGGTGTCGGCCTTGAAGAAGAATACATCCGGATTGGCTATCACATTCTGCGGCTGAAATGTGAACGCTGCGAGATCACGAAAACTGGGGCGCCCACGGAACCCACTAGGGTCGTCCCCCGACTGAAGAGTGAGTCTGCTCAACCCAGCCAACTCGTCCAGGCGGGCCTTGACCGCTTGGATTGTGGAGTTCTTCAGTTCAATTGTCTTCGGGAGGGTGACCTCCTCGCCTTCGAGGACGAACATGTCGCCGGTCGACTTTTGGCTGCCGGGCTCACGCCGGGCAAACAGTTTGCGTCCCTCACGGGTGCTGACAATGATGCCGAACCAAGAACATGCGCTACGAATGGGGCCAACTGGAATCGCGCACTTGTCCGCGCCGAGACAGTAGTCAATTATCGGAATGATTGCCGACTTGCCCGTCTGCGAAGCACCGCTGATGACATTGACCACGCCCGGCTTGATATCGACAGTCCGTGGATCGAACCGCGGGTCTCGGCTCCAGAGCACAATCTGCTCGATTGCGAAATACATCAGAGCCTCACCTTCAGTAGGTTTGACACCTCGAACTGCGTGACTCGGGCGAACCACTTTCCCAGTTTTTCGGATGCCGAGACCGTTGAGCGGAGTGATCGCGGGATCGATGTCGTCGTGCTTCGGGAGAGTGGCACAAGCTCCGCCTGCTTTGGGGCGATCGTGAGGAGGCTGCTCTGCACGGCGAGGCCCAGAGAATGCCATGTCGTTGATCGGAGCCCCCGAGATCGCGCAGTGAGTGCGAGAAGTACCTCTGCGCTTTGCGAACCAGCCGCAGGAAACTTCGCCGCGAAGCCGTGCAGCCCGCTCCGCGCTTGAGTCGATTGCAGTAGCGAGAGCGTGTCCTCGAAGTAGAGAAGCGGAAGGACGAGGAACGCGAGGTGCAATGGAGAAGCATCACGCGTACTGTGCTCCTCGGTGTACGCGCACGCGTACCGCCAGAGGAGCATTCCGCCCAACGCTGGATTCTGGAAGTTCCGAAGCTCGCGGCTCAGAGAGGGCATGGCTAAGTGTCCAGAAGCGTGTCGTAGGCGGGATGCCAACCAACCGTGCGCTCGTCTGCAAGCGAGTGCCAACTTCCACGCACGAAACTCGTTGGAGTTGTCAGGCCATCTAGGGACGCATCGTGCAACATGCAATCAATATGGAGTAGCGTCCCTTGTTCGACCTCAGTTCGGTTCGCGTGCGCGATGGCGCACTGCCGTCGTCGGTTGCGCCATGTTCGACTGAGGTCTTGCTCGAAGCTGTCCAGAGCAGCTGCCGAAATCGTCCCATTCTCTGCCCATTCGACTCGGTCGATCACGGATGACAGATAGTCGTTGACCGCTTCGAGAATCTCCTCGTCATCGAGTTCGATCAGTCGCAATTGACGAACGTAGTCACGGTAGCTGACTTCTTCTGCGACTTGCTCATCGCTAATCGAGGCACCAACGCTTCTTAGAATAGACCGTCTATCGTAGGTTCGCACGAACTCGGTCAACGCAGCGATGAATGAGCGGACGCTGATTTGCGGAGGGAGCCGCCTCTCCAAATCCTCGTCGATGCACTGTTTCACCCAGCCATGTGCGTACTCCAGGACGGTATCGAGGACATCTTCGCCAACAAGCTTCGCGGCAAGCCTCTCTCGAAGTGAGTCGTCAAGTCCGCTTGTGTCAGTGTCAACTTGGCAGTTCTTGATTAGCACGGCACGCTTCATGGGGTCGCAAGCAAAAAACGCCTTGACCTCGGGTAACGCGGTGTCGGAAACATCCCAATCTCCGTCCTCGGTCAGCGTGTCCCTGGCTGTATCGACAGCAGCGTTGGCTTCTTCGGTGGTTGCGGCCGATGCGAAGCCTGTCGCCAATCCACCTGGCGAGGCCCCCGGGGCGAATACGACGAAGCGTGTCGTTTCAGGGACGAGCCTATTGCTGGATACGTCGTCGGCCCAATTGCGAAGGGTTTTCCACAGTGCGACCGAGCGGTCGGCCAGAGGATTTGATGACTTGTAGCTCTTGGCCTGTTCAGCAACAACATGGCCGTCGGCTTGTTCAACCGCTACATCGTCTAGATGCTCCAGACTCACAACGTCGTCCAGAGATGCGCCAAGCAAGTAGTAGACAAGCCGCGTCGCTTGAACGGAGAATCCGCGCAACGTGTCCGGGACGTTTGTGGAACGGCGTTTCTTCTTGGTGGCGGACTTCTTGGCCATTCCGTTCGAGGACTCCATATCAGGGCAACCCAGCGGCAGTGGCGATGGGTGGTTGCCTCATAACCAATTCTGTACGCACGTCATCGTACGGTATCGCGCCCCGGAGTTCGATAGCTGGCTTGCTCTCGGCGATTGGCCGCGCTGGACTGGAGGGAAGACCCGGAGGGTGATCCGTGAGCCGACTTACGGGTCTTCGCGAAGACGCTCCAGACCCGGCCACCCCACGTCGCTCAGCGCCGGTGGTGCGGCCGAGGAGTACGGGGCCGGCCGTGGGGCAACGAAGTCGCTCTCTACGAAGGAGGTGAGAGCGATGCGCTGCACGATGTTGACGAGACGACGGGTGTTCGGAGTGCGGCGGCGAGGCCGGGTGTCGGCGTCGGGGTCGTCGTCGCCGCTCGGAAACGAGTCGTCGTGTGCAACATCTGCATCATGGCCATCATCACGAACGGGCCGTTGGGGAACGGGCGGACGTTGGATGGGGCGTCGTGAAGCGTGTGCAGGTGCCTCGAATTGCGGTGACGAGTACGCCGGTGGCGATGATCTCGCTCTACTGCTGGACGCCCTTCGTGAGTTGCATGAAGGCCGTTTCGAGGTTGATCTCTTCTTCGCGGAAGAGGGTCAGGCGGTGGCCGCGTTCGAGGAGGAGGGCGGGGAGGAAGCTGTAGTCCTCGATCTCCGGGGCGAGTGTGACCTCGATGCGGGCGTGCGGGTTCTGGTCGTCCGGCACGCGGGAGAGGAGTTGCCGGCCGGTGGTGACCTCGACGTGCTCGACGTCGCCGTGGGACTCGAGGACCTTGGCCGCCTCGTCGATGTCGCCGGCGACGCCGACGTACAGCAGCACGCGTTGCCGGGCCTTCCGCATGACCTCGTCGACGTAGCCGTCGACGATGAGGTTGCCCTTCTCGATCATGCCGACGCGGGTGCAGACGTCGGCGAGTTCCGGCAGGATGTGGCTGGAGACGACGACCGTCTTGTTGAGTTCGCCGAGCCGCTTGAGGAGGTTCCGGATCTCGATGCGGGCCCGGGGGTCGAGGCCGGAGGCCGGTTCGTCGAGCAGCAGCACCTGGGGGTCGTGCAGCAGGGTGCGGGCGAGGCCGATCCGCTGGGTCTGGCCGCGGGAGAGCTGGCTGACCATGGCGTCCCGCTTGAAGGACATGTCGACGAGTTCGAGCTTCTCCTCGCAGATGCGGCGTCGGTCGGGGCCGTCGATGCGGTAGCAGCTGGCGAAGAACTCGAGGTACTCGATGACGGTCATGTCGTCGTACACGCCGAAGAAGTCGGGCATGTAGCCGACCATGCGGCGGATCTCGTCCGGCTTGGTGTAGATCGACTGCCCGCAGACGTACGCCTCGCCGTAGTCGGGGTTGAGGAGGGTGGCGATCATCCGCATGGTGGTCGTCTTCCCGGACCCGTTGGGTCCGATGAAGCCGAACACGTCGCCGTCCTCGAGCTTGAGGTCGATCTCGTTGACGGCGACGAGGTCGCCGTAGCGCTTGGTGAGCTTGATGCACTCGATCACGGATTCGTCCGCAGGTCGCTGGGGTTGTGTTGCTACCGGCCTCGGACCGGGAGGACGAGACGTACGAACGTGGTCGTGCGGCCGGCATCGACGACCTTGCCGTCGACCTGGACGCGGCCGAGGGGTTCGTCGCAGCGGCCGAGGAGGACGGCCCGGCCGTCGTTGAGCAGCGTGGAGAGGTCCTGCCGGTCGAGTAGCGCGTTGTCGAGCTTCGTGTACGCGCTGCCGCCGGCGAACTCGAAGAACGAGAGCATCTCGACCAGTCGCCGCGGGTCGCGTTCGAGCGGGTCGTACAGCGACTCGGTGACGATGTTGCGGTCGTCGACCTGGCTGTCCTTCTTCCCCTCGTAGCGGGTGGACGTGGTTTGGGTGAGGTACTGCCGGAGGTCGCGGGGCTCGACGGTCTGCTCGTTCACGTGCCAGGTCTGCCCATTCCTCAGGGAGGGGCGTTCGCCGCCCGACCGCTTCGGCAGGTACATGCGGCTGCCGTAGACGAGCACCCAGTCGTGGAGGTCGAAGCCGAGGTCGATCTCGACGGTGCCGTCGAGTCGGCCGAGCCCTTGGTCGGCGAGTTCGACGGCGACGACCGGTCCGGCCTCCTCGGTCCACTCCGTGCGGAACGGTTGCGAGCTCCAGACCGGGACGGGGACGTTGGCGAAGCCGTCGGCGGACTCGGTCTCGCGGTACGACAGCCCGCCCGTGCGGAGCCCGCCTTCGCGGTACATGCCGCCGTAGGAGTCGACCGGGAGCCCCAGCCAGTTGACGACCGGCTCGACCCCCGAGCCGTCGCCGAGCGGTGTCGCCGAGGCGGTGACCTCGTAGCGGCGGTTCTCCGGGCTGTAGACGGTGGCGAACTGCAGCCCCCGCAGCCGGCCGGACGCCGCGTCGACGTCGACGATCTCGAACTGGTTGACGTACAGCGTGCTGCCGTTCGTGGAGGCAGCGGTCGTGATGCCGAGGACCGTCGCGACGAGGGCGACCAGCGGGAACGTCGCCCAGGTCCACTCCGGCTTGCGGAGGACGCGGTGGACGAGGAGGTAGTCGAGCGGGCCGATGACGACGATGTAGAGCAGCACGAGCCCCATCACGGTCCAGCGGGAACTGCGGTTCACTCCCTCGAAGTCGTCCTGGGCCGCGTTGAACTGGGCGCCGATGTCGCCGACGCCGGACTTGGCGAGCCGACGGTCCTCGGTGGTGGCGGCTCGCTTGCGGAGGTTGGGGCGGACGTCCAGCAGGCGGCGGACGAACGACTCGACGCCCCCCGACCACTCGCTCAGCGGCGGGCGGTGCAGTTCGACGCCGAGCAGCGTGACGTGGCCGAAGCCGTGGACGGACCGCACGAGGATCGGGTCTCCGTAGACGCGGGCGAGCACGTCGACCTCGGGAGCGGCGACCTCGAGTCGCGTGCCGACGGCTGGCCGCAGCATGGGGATGACGGCGTTCTCCTGGGCGAAGAGCTGCAGCACGTCGAGCTTCGCCAGCCGCAGCGGCGTCTCGGCCGTGCGGGCCGGCATCCAGTCGGCCGTGCTGAAGGGACTGGCGGCGTAGTCCGGCCGGTTCTCGCCGGTGGCGACGACGAGGTGCCCACCGCTCCAGACCCACCGCTCGAGGGCGTCGAGCCGCTCCGGGTCGATCTCGAAGCCGTCCGCGACGACGAGCGTGTCGAGTCCCTCGAAGCCGCGCGCCTTGGTCGGCAGCTCGTCGAGCGAGTCGAGCGGGACGACTCGCCAGCTGGCGAGGCTCGTGGAGCCGGACCGTCGCGGTTGCTCGCCGACGTACTCGTCGAAGCCGGCCGGATTGCCGACGGTCGCGACGAGTCGGACGTCCTGCCGGACGACGCGGGCCGCGGCGCGGGTGACCCGGACCGGACCGACGACCGTCTCGTCGCCGTTCATGACCTCGACCTCGAGCGGGATGTCGAGCCGGCCGCTCGCGAAGAGGGCGACGAGGGTGGTGGTCGGCTGGGCGGTCTTCTCGCCGAGGTAGACGACGCGGTTGCCGTCCGGGTCGGGCGAGCGGACGACGAGTCGGCTGCCCGCCGGAGCCGGTTCGGGGAGATCGACGGCCGCCTCGGTCCAGCGGCCGACCTCGTACCACCCGTCGAAGCCGATCCGGACGACCGGGGCCTCCGCCGCATGGAGGACGTTCGCGAGTCCCGCGACGACGATCGCCAGCGTGGCGACCGCGGACCGCGAGCGACGGCGTGGCGAACGTGTGGGGACGGAACTCACGGAAGACGACCGCGTATCGACGGAGACGGCGAGCGGGTTGGCGACATCGGTCCCGTACGGACACGCAATCGGTGACGGGAGTTTCAGAGTACCGGCGACCGCGGGGACGACGCAACGAGGGCGCTGCCGGCTTCGACGCCCGTGCCCGTCCTACGGCGACCGCACCGAGAACGTGGGGCGGAATCCCCGGTTCGCCCGAACTTCACGCGCGGAGCCGCGACCTCACTCCTCGATCTTCGGCACGTCGCGGCGGAGGCGGGTCTTCAGTTCGGCGAAGGCTTGGTCGTCGAGCGAGTTGTACTTGCCCCGCACGATGCCGTCCGCCCCCACGTACAGCAGATTGGAGGTGTGGATGACGTCGTACTCGCCGCCGGCGTCGGTGGTCGTCTTCTGCACCGGCATGGCGAAGCCGTTCCCGATGAGCGGGTAGATCACGTCGACCGGACCGGTCAGGAACAGCCAGCGGTCCGGGTCGGCCCCGTAGGTCTCGGCATAGGTCCGGAGCACCTCGGGCGTGTCCCGTTCGGGATCGACGGTGATGGTGACGAGCCGGAGGTCGAGGTTCTCCGTCGCCTCCTGCAGTTCGCGCATCTGCAGCGAGACCTTCGGGCAGGGGCCCGGGCAGCGGGTGAAGACGAACGCGACGACGAACGGCTTGCCGAGCAGATCCTGCAGCGTGACCTTCTCGCCGTTTCGTTCGGTCAGCTCGAAGTCGGGCAGGCCGTCGGGGCTCCAGCCGTTGTGGGCCGCCGCGACCTTCACCTCCAGCGTCGTGATCCTCTCGGTGAGTTCGGCCTGCTCGGACTCGAGGGAGGCCAACGCGGCTCGGGCTCCCTCGAGAGCCGTCTTCGCCTCCGCGACCGCCTCGTCCCCCGTGGCCTTCTCGACTGCGGCCTGCAACTCGTCGACGGACGACTTCGCTTCGGCGACCTGTTCGTCCAGTTTCTCGGCCTTGGCCTTGGCGTCGTCCAGTTGCTGCTCGACCGCCTGCCGCTGGTCGGCGTTGACCTCCAACACGATCGTCTGCGGTTTGCCGTCGTCCTCGGACTCGGAGATCGTGCCGTCGGGGAGGACCCGGTCCTCGTCGCCCTCCGACGGCCGGTAGAATCGCACGAACAGCAGTCCACCGAACACGATGGCCCAGAGGACGCAGCCGATGACGAACAGGGAGGAGACCCCGCGGCGGGGTTGTGGTCGATTGGTCACGTCGAGTCGTCCTTCGAGAGTCGTCACGTCATCGTCGGTCCGGGGAGGCTCGCCGGCCGGTCAGCCAGACGGCGAGCAGGGTGCAGCCGAGGCCGAAGGCGGCCGTCACGGTCAGGCAGACCGCCATCGACGGGTAACCCGGCAGGGCGGGGCCAGTCACCTCGCCGTTCAGCAGTCGTCGCAGCCCGGCCACGCCGTACGTCAGCGGGTTCGCCCGGACGACCGCGGTCAGCCAGCCGCTGCCGGTGGCGGGGAAGAAGGCTCCGGAGAGCAGCCACATCGGCATCAGGAAGACGCTCATGATCGCGTGGAAGCCCTGCGTCGAGTCCATCGGCCAGGCGATGCAGAAGCCGAGGGCGACGAGCGCGAGGGACAACAGGCCGAGGAACCCGACGGTGCCGATCACCCCCACGGGTGTCACCGCCAGTTCCATCGTAGGCGCGAGGCCGAGGAGGTTCAGTGCCGGGCCGATGAGAAGGAACAGTCCGGCCTGCAGCACGGCGAGAATCGCTCCGCCCGCGAGTTTGCCGAACACGATCGACACTCGGGGAACGGGAGCGGCGAGGACCCCCTGCAGGAATCCCTCGCGGCGGTCCTCGATGATCGAGATCGTGCTGAAGATAGCCGTGAACAGCACCACGAGCACGGCAATGCCGGGGAAGAAGTACGCCTGGTAGCCCCCTTCGCTCCACTGCGGCCCCGTCGTGCCGCGGAGGCCGGCCCCGAACAGCACCCAGAAGACGACCGGCTGCCCGAGCGCTCCGATGATTCGGGTCCGTTGCCGGAAGAATCGGACGAGTTCCCGCTTCGCCAGTGTGTAGACTGGAAGCAAAGATCGGGCGACGAGGGAAGACATGCGGGTTGCGCGTGGCGGGGTAGGACGGTTCGACCAACTATGTTGAACCAGCGGAGCGTACGGCTCCGATGGATTCTACCGCAAGCGGGCCATCCGACCGATTGCCGGAGCACCGTCGACGTGCGGCATCCGCCTCGCACCCTTGAGTTTGCGAGGGTCTCGGTTTAGACCTCGTTGTTCGGCGCTCGCACATCGGGAGGGGTCCTTGAGGGTCCTCGTCACAGGTTCCAACACGTTCTACGGCGCCCGACTCGTCCAGGCTCTGGGCGGGGCGGACTGCGTCGTCACCGCGGCCGACCCGGTCCGGCGGTCGTGCGGCAAGGTCTCGAAGTACGCGACCGGTCAGCTCGAACTCCCCCCGCTCCGCTCCGACCCGTCCGGGTACCGCGACACCCTGCTGGCGGCGGCGAAGAGCGGCGAGTACGACGTGCTGCTGCCGTCGTTCGAGGAGTCGATTCTGCTCGGCGACCAACGAGCCGCGTTCTCGAAGCACCTGACCCCGTTCCTGCCCGACCCCGGCACCGCGTGGAGCCTGCACAACAAGGGACTGCTCAACGACTTCTGCCTGGCCCACGGAATCCCGACGCCCAACACGGTCGTCGTCGAGAGCCGGGAGGCGTGGGACGAGGCCGCACGGGCGTTGCCGTTTCCGGTCTTCGTGAAGCCGACCGTGGGTCTCGGCTCGCTGGGCCGCTCTCGGTGCGAGAGCCCCGAGGAGGTGATCGAGGGGTTCCGCAGCGTGGACGAGTGCCGCGGCGGGGTGGCCCCGTTGGTCCAGCAGGCCGTCGACGGCGACGTCGTGAGCGCCCTCGTCTTCGCCCAGTCGGGTCGCGTCCACGGCGAGGTGCTGTACCGCAGCCTGCGTACGATTCCCGACGACGGCGGCATCTCGTGTCACCGTGAGTCGGTCGAGTCGGCCGCCGTCTCGGAGGCGGTCTCCAAGGTCGTCGCCTTGGCGAACTGGACCGGGTTCGCCGGCATGGACTTCGTGATCGACCGCGAGCCGGGCACGCCGCTCCTGCTGGACTTCAATCCGCGGGCCACGCCCGCTCTGCAGCTCGGGTTCGTCGCCGGCGTCGACTGGGCCGAGATCGTCGTCGAACTGGCGAACGGCCGAGAGCCACGGCCGATGACGGCCCAGCCCGGCCTGCGGGCGCGGTCGGTCGTCTTCGACGTCGGCTGGCTGATCGACGGCCTGGTCAAGCGGCCGAGTCGCTCCGTCAGCCGGCTCCGCGAGTTCTTCCGGCCGGCGTGGACGCTCGACTCCTCGATCGACCTCGTGGACAAGAAGGACTGGCGGCCGAAGGTCGCGATGTTCAAGTACGCGATCTCGTGCATCGTCGGGAGTGCGGTTCGCCGTCGGGCGTTCGGCGACCTGCTGTTCCACGAGTCGACGTACGACCGGGCGACCGCCGCCGCCGTGCTGCCGCTCGTCCCGCGTGACGAGTCGAAGGCCAAGGCCGCGACCGCCGCAGCCGGTTGACCGTGGTCGTGGACGACACGCCGACGGCGACTCGCCGTTTCGACCGCGTCGCCGACCTGCCGGCCGAGGACTGGGACCGTCTCGCGACGACGTGCGGGCACCCGTTCCTGGACCGCCGGTACCTGAGCGTGCTCGAGCGGTCGTTGGCTCCGGCCGTGACGTTTCGCTGGCTGCTGCTCGACGACGCGGACGGTCGTCCGCTCGCCCGGGCCGGGCTGTCCGTCCTCGAAGTCGATCTCGCGAACCTGACGCCCGAGCGGATGCGGGGCTTCCTCGGGAACTACCGCCGCGTCCGTCCGTCGGCGCTGCGGTACAACGTCGTCCTCTGCGGCCTGCCGATCAGCAACGGCCGCGACGCCCTCGCGGTCGCCCCGGACGCCGACCCGGTTGACGTCGCCGAGACGCTCGACCGCGAGGCGACCCGCTTCGCCCGCGAGCACCGCGGGCGGCTGGTCGTCTTCAAGGAGTTCGGCGACGAAGACGTCTCCCGCCTCGAACCGCTGACGACGCGGGGCTACTCGCTCGTCGACAGCCTGCCGTTGCACGTGCTGCCGGTCGAGCAGGCGACGTTCGACGCGTACGTCGCCTCGCGGAGCAAGCGGATGCGGCGCAACGTCCGCGACTACTTCCGCAGCGGCGAGTCGGCCGGGCTCGAGTTCGAGCACCGCCGTGGCGGGGAGGGCGTGCCCGAGCTCTTCACCGACGAGCTCCACCAGCTGTACCTCGACGTGTTCGACAAGGCGACGCTGCAGTTCGAGCAGCTGCCGCGGGCGTTCTTCGTCGAGCTGGCCCGCGAGTTCCCCGAGGAGTCCCGGTTCACGTTCGTCCGGCACGAGGGGCGGATCGTGGCCTTCGTCGCCGGCCTCCGTACACCGCCGCTGCACACGCTGTTGAAGGTCGGCTACGACACGTCGTTCCCCGCCGAGGCGAAGCTGTACTTCAACGCGATGTACCGTGCGATCGAGCACGCCTTCGAGGAGCCGGTCGAGACGATCTCCGTCGGGCAGGGGGCGGACGAGTTCAAGCGCCGCCTCGGCTGCGTCGCCGAGCCCCGGCGGTTCTACCTGAAGGTCCCCGGTCTGCTCTTCGGCACGGTCGCCAAGTGGCTCGTGCCGCGGATGTTCCCGGAGCGGTACTGAGTGTCGTCGCCCGAGCGCCGTGGCGGTGGCGCCTTCGTCGTCGTACTCTTCGGTGATTCGCACCTCGTGCTCGGGACTTCGCGATGAACGTGACACGCTCCGCACTGCTGACCGCGACGCTACTGGCCGTCTCCCTCGCCGGGTGCGGCACGGGCGACGACGAAGTCGCCGGAGAACCGGGCGATCCACGGGCGGACGAGGCGTTGTTCGTTCCACTGTTCGACGGGAACACCCTCGCGGGCTGGGAGGGGGACGACGCGTTGTGGCGAGTGGAGGAGGGCGTGATCGTCGGCGACTCGACGGGTGAGGGAGTCGACTCCCACGAGTTCCTGGCCACCGAGGAGTCGTTCGGGGACTTCGAACTCCGCCTCGAGTTCCGGTTGGTCGACGGCGAGGGGAACTCCGGCGTGCAGTTCTGGTCGAAGCGGCAGGACGACTCTCCGCAGATGGAGGGGTACCAGGCCGACCTGGGCGTGAAGTACTGGGGCTGCCTGTACGACGAGGCGCGACGCGACGCGATGCTCGCGCCGTCACCCCGAGAACTGCGTCGGGTGTTGAAGCAGGACGACTGGAACGAGTACCGGATTCGTGCCGAGGGGGACCGCATCCGCCTCGAGATCAACGGCTTCGAGACGGTCGACTACGTCGAGCCGGACGACGCGATCCCGCGTTCTGGACGGTTCGGCCTGCAACTCCACTCCGGTCCGCCGATGCGGGTCGAGTTCCGCCGCATTCGCGTGCTGCGACTCGAGGCGGAGTGACGGGGGCGATCACGCGGCTGGCGGAGGTGTCTCGTTGCGTGGCACGCGGGCGGCGGGTTCAATCGAACAGTCATGCACTCGCTCGGAGATTCGGAGATGGTCGCCCGCTGTCTCGTCTTGCTTTCGCTCTTCGTGTCCACGAGCACCGCGATGGCGGCCGAGCGGCCGAACATCGTGTTCGTCCTCTCCGACGACATCGGCGTCGAGGCGCTCGGCTGCTACGGCGGCGAGTCCTACCCGACCCCACGGCTCGACGAGCTCGCGAAGGGAGGCACGCGGTTCGAGCACTGCTACAGCATGCCGGTCTGCCACCCGTCGCGGGTCTGCCTGCTGACCGGCAGGTACCCGTTCCGGCTCGGCCACCCCAAGTGGGGCTCCTTCCGCAAGCAGGACGAGCAGGCCACGTTCGCCCAACTGCTCAAGAAGGCCGGGTACCACACGGCGGTCGCCGGCAAGTGGCAGCTCACGCTGCTCGGCAAGGAGCTCGACCACCCGTACCGGCTCGGCTTCGACGAGTACTCGCTGTTCGGCTGGCACGAGGGGCCCCGGTACCACCAACCGCTGATCTGGCAGAACGGCAAGCGCCGGGACGACGTGGCCGACCGCTACGGGCCGGACGTCTACGTCGACTTCCTGCTCGACTTCGCCAGGCGACACCGCGAGAAGCCGTTCCTGCTGTACTACTCGATGGCCCTCTGCCACGACGTGACCGACGACCTGAAGGCACCCGTGCCGCACGGGCCGAAGGGGCGGTACGAGAGCTACGCGGAGATGGTCGCCGAGATGGACCGCGAGGTCGGGCGACTCGTCGACGGGCTCGACGAACTCGGCGTTCGAGAGAAAACACTGATCCTGTTCACCGGCGACAACGGCACGCCGACCGCCTCGTACCTGCGGGCACTGCCGAACGGCAAGCTCGAACGGCCGAAGGTCGTCTCCAGGTTCCGTGGCGAGACGATCCCCGGCGGCAAGGGGAGCCTGGCCGATGGCGGCACGCTCGTCCCGCTGATCGCCAACTGGCCGGGTACCGTGACCGCCGGCAGCGTCGCCGACGACCTCGTCGACTTCAGCGACTTCCTGCCGACCTTCGCCCAGGTCGCCGGGGTGAAGCCGCCGGACGGAATCGACGGCCGTAGCTTCGGCCCGCGGCTGCTGCACGACGATCCCGCGCCGCGGACGTGGGCGTTCGCCGAGCACCGCGGCAAGTCGTGGGTCCGCGACCGGCGGTTCAAGCTCTACTCGGACGGCCGATTCGTCGAGGTGCCCGGCCGGATCGGCAGGGAACGAAGGATCGAGAAGCCGAACGAGGTCGAGTCCGTCGCCCGCGGAAGACTCGCCAAGGCCCTCAAGGCGCTTCGCACCGACTGACGGCGTGGTATCGTGTCGGCGTCACGTTCCTCGTGGAGTCTCTGCGATGTCCTTCGGTGAACCCAAGCTGCTCGCGTTGGAGCTGTTCTGCATCCTCGCCGGGATCGGCATTGCGACGTGTGGCGGGCTGCTCGCGTTGCGGGCCGACGTCGACCGGCCGCTGCAGTGCATCGCGGTGCTGTTCGTGGCGGTCGCCGTCTTCCTCGGCGGCATGTCGCTGCTCTGCTGGTTCCCCACGCTGGCCGTGGAGATGGCGGACCGCATGTTCCCGACCCCGCCCGTCGAGGTGGAGGAGGAGGACGAGGAGCCGCCCGCGGAGACCGCACTCTTCTCGCCGACCGTCAACCGGAGTCTTCCGTGCTGAAGCACCAACTGATCCACCCGGAGATCAACGCGATCATCGGGGCCGCCGGGCACCACTCGCGAATCCTCATCGCCGACGGCAACTACCCGGCCTCGTCGAAGATCGGCCCGAACGCCGCCCTCGTGCACCTGAACCTGATGCCGGGCCTCGTGACCTGCAACCAGGTGCTGCAGGCGATCCTCTCGGCCGTGCCGGTCGAGGAGGTCAACACGATGATGTACGAGACCGAGGGCCCGTACGCCCTCACCGAGGACCCGCCGGTCTGGGCGGAGTACACCGAGACGATCACCGCCGCCGGCCTCGACCTGGAGCTCCAGCCGATCGAGAAGTGGGACTTCTACGACGCGGTCGCCACCCCGGACCACGTCCTCACCGTCCAATCCGCCGACCAGCAGCGTTACGCGAACGTGCTGTTGTCCATCGGCGTGCGGATGGATTGATATGGAGTCGTCGGTGTTCGGTTCTCAGTGTTCAGGATCAGTCGGGTAGGTCAGGCTCCCGCCTGACGAGGCCCGTTGTCGAGCGTCCAGCACAGATGCGTCAGGCAGGAGCCTGACCTACAAGAACTATTCACGGCATCGAACCAGCCGGAACCTTTCCGCCGGGTGAACCTGCTCAGCTCCTGCAGGATACAAGGAGATCGAACTGTGACACTGATGTCGTTCGGCCGCGCAATGCCCATTCATATGCATATGCTATCGCTCGTCGGATATGAACATGATCATCGCGACATGAAACCCGCCACCAATCAGAATGCACGAAAACGTGCGATGATGTCCGGGCTTCACGCACTGCGGCGAACGACACAAGCCGACTTTGGATACGATCCCGCGGCGTGGCGCGACTTTCTGATCGAGTCGGGCGACGACTTCGGGTACACACATCCGTACGCCCATGCTGCGGTTGACCGAGCCGTGCAAACGGCGATCGATGATCCAGACGTGGTGGCGACTCTCCAACTGCTGGCGGAGCCGTGGCTTCCAGTGAAGTAAGGTGGGCTCTGCCCACCAGCCCCGGCGTTCGACGTCCGATCCCTGGCGTGGTGGGCGAAGCCCACCCTACTCGCTTCTCGAGGTGGCCAACCTCACACCCCGGCGGCCGCAATCGCTCTGCAGTCCCGCACGTGGGACTCGTTGAGGTCTTCGAGTTTGCCGCAGCCGAGTTGGCGCATGGTGTGTTCGAGTTCGGCGCGGAGCATGCCCAGGGCGGTCGTGACGCCGGCCTCGCCGGCGGCCCCGAGGGCGTAGGCGTAGGATCGGCCGATCAGCACGGCCTTCGCGCCGGTCGCGAGGGCGATCGCCACGTCGCCGCCGGAGCGGATGCCGCCGTCCATCAGCACGTCGACGTCGCTGTCCCGCATCTGGGGGGCGATGTCACGCAGCATGTCGAGCGTCGCCGGCACGCGGTCGAGCTGCCGGCCGCCGTGGTTGGAGACGACGATCGTCTTGGCCCCGGCGTCCGCGGCCCGTCTGGCGTCGTTCACGGTGTGCACGCCCTTGACGACGATCTCGCCCGGCCACGCCTCGCGAATCCAGGCGACGTCGTCCCAGGTGACGGCCGACTGCTGCAGCTGGTTGCCGATGTCGGCGTAGGGCATCGGCTGGCCGCCCGGCAGCTCGACGTTGGGGAAGTCCATCAGCCCGCCGTCGTGGAAGTGGCTGGTGAGCCACGAGAGGTGCATGCTCATCTGCGGGGCGAACTTCATCTTCTGCAGCAACCCGCCGTTGATCGCCTCGACGGAGCCGTTCCGTTTGTCGCGGTAGCGGAGGCCGGCGACGGGGGTGTCGATCGTGAGCATGAGGGCCGAGTAGCCGGCGTTCTTGGCCCGCTCGATCCCCTTCATCGCGACCTCCTTGCCGCCGACGAGGTAGAGCTGGAACCAACAGTCGTGCGGCGAGGCGGCACGGACGTCCTCGAGCCGCGTCCCGGAGAGCGTGGAGAGCGTGCAGATCGTCCCCGCCTCGCCGACCGCCTTGGCGGCGATCGCCTCGCCCTTGGGCCACAGCGTCCGCAGGCTGCCGACCGGGCCGGCGATGACGGGCATGCTGACGTCGGTGCCGGCGATCGTCGTCGTCAGGTCGATCTCGTCGTAGCTGACGCCGTAGTTCGGCAGGAACCGGGTCTGCTGGAAGGCGGCGAGGTTGTCCCGCAGCGTCCGCTCGTCACTCGCACCGCCGACGAAGTAGTCGCCGACGACGGGCGGGATCCGCCGCGCGAACAGCTTCTCGATGTCGCCGATGGTGAAGCAGTGCGCGAGTCGCTTCCCCCACCGGCGAACCGTGGAGGCGTGGAAGGGCTTGAGCAGCGTCTGGAGAATCCCGTTGTCGGCCATCGTGCGTCAGGAGCCCTTCACCTCGAGCGGCAGTCGGCTCGCCCCGGACCGCGAGCAGGTCGAGCGGCGTGGGGGCGAGGCAAGAACGATCCGGCATTCTACAATGCCGGCCGTGGAACTGGGAACGCAGACGCGGACTTCACGAACGACACCGGACCGAGCCCCATGCGAATCGACGCCCACCAGCACTTCTGGGACCTCTCGCAGCCGTTCGAGTACGGGTGGCTCGGGACCGCGCAGCACGCTCCGATCAACAAGACCTACCTGCCTTCCAACCTGCGGCCGCACCTCGAAGCGTGCGGGATCGAGCGGTCGGTCTTCGTGCAGACGCAGCACGACGTGGCGGAGAACCGGTGGGTGCTGGGGCTCGCCGAGCAGCACGACTGGATCGCGGGTGTCGTCGGCTGGGTCGATCTCGCCAGCGAGGCGTGCGAGGACCAGCTCGGCGAGTTCCGGGACCAGCCGAAGTTCGTCGGCGTCCGGCACGTCGTGCAGGACGAACCGGACGACGACTTCATCGTGCGGCCGGAGGTCGTGCGGGGGTTGAAGGTGCTGGAGAAGCACGGCGTGCCGTACGACCTCTTGTTCTACACGCAGCACCTGAAGCACGCGGCCACGCTGGCCCGGGAACTGCCGAGCCTGCCGATGGTGGTCGACCACCTCTCGAAGCCGAAGATCAAGGCGGGCGTCGTCGAGGGGTGGGAGGCCGACCTGCGTGCGGCGGCGAGATTCGAGAACGTCTACTGCAAGCTGTCCGGCATGGTAACCGAGGCCGACTGGGAGAACTGGTCGCCGGCCGACTTGAAGCCGTACGTTGAGATCGCCCTCGACGCGTTCGGTCCGGACCGCTGCATGTACGGCAGCGACTGGCCGGTCTGCGAGCTCGCCGGCAGCTACGAGCAGGTGCACGGGGCGCTGGTCGAACTGATCGGCGGGCTGAGCGAGACCGAGCGGGACCGGGTGCTGGGCGGGACGGTGGCCGAGTTCTACGGCGTGTAGCTGCGTCGCCACGCGACGCGGTCGTCGGAGATCGGACGTCGCTACACGCGCGACTGCGTTGCGTGGCAACGCCGCTACAGGCCGGCGCGTCTCTGGAGTGGGTCGATGATCCAGAGCCAGTCGTCGAACAGGAACTCGAGCCGTTGGGCGAACAGGGT
This sequence comes from Planctomycetaceae bacterium, assembly GCA_028284885.1. Taxonomy (GTDB): domain Bacteria; phylum Planctomycetota; class Planctomycetia; order Planctomycetales; family Planctomycetaceae; genus JANQQW01. The sequence continues at coordinate 8,217 of JANQQW010000099.1, read as the reverse complement.
GATGCGGCCCATCACGGTGTACCCGAAGCTGGCGCCGAAGGTGATCATCAGGAACCAGATTCCGAGCCGGGAGACGCCGCCGAAGACCCCTTCGTGCTCCTTCGAGAAGAAGAAGTAGACGAGGCTGGACAGCACGCCGACGACGATCGTCACGTTCGCCAGGGTCTGGGCGAGGTCGAAGGAGTTGTCCTCCTTGAAGACGATCAGGGGCAACAGGGTGGCCTGAATCTGGCGGATGAAGTCCGACTCGAAGTGGACGATCAGCCGCAGCCCGGCGGTGGCACCGATGAAGAAGGCGAGCGGCCACCGGGAGATCCAGCCCCCCTTCGGCGAGAGCCGCATCAGCAGCATCACGCCGAAAACGAGCGGCACCAGCGACAGCAGCGTGGTCGCGGCCCACTCCGCGGCGACGTAGCCGAGGTCGCCGGACTGGTAGCGTGCCCAGTCGTCGGCCCACCGCGGGTCGGGCTCCAGGCCGGGCAGGAAGTGTTCCTTGGTGGCGACCGGGATCAGCTTGGCGAGGAGCAGCTGCACGATCCCCTCCCAGAACCCGGCGATCATGGCGTATCCGGCGGAGACGCCGACGAAGATCGCCTCGGCGAGCCGGTAGCCGGGGTTGTCGCCGAAGAGGAAGGAGAAGATGGCGAGGGTGAGCAGGGCGGCGCACCACAGGCCGATCGTGTCGGCCCAGCTGAAGCGGACGTGGGGGTCGTCTCGCTCGCCGGGGTCGGCGGCGAGCGAGCGGGTCCACCGGGCGGCGTCCGGGTGGGCGGCGTCGGACTCGGCCGTGGGGAGACCGGGCACGGCGTCGACCTCCGCGGTCCCCCCTTCGACGGTCACGTAGACGGTTTGGTCGCGGGCGTAGGACTTGCCGAACTCGGTCGTCGCGGCCCGCACCAGCAGAGCGCCGCCGCCGACCAGGAAGAGGATCCACCAGACGCGGTTGTTCTCGTTCATCGTCGTCCTCCCGGCCCTCGGCTGCGCTCGACGAAGTAGATGACGTTGCCCACGACGATCAGTCCGATCATCAGCAGGTGGGCCACGAGCTGCGGTCCCATCCGCCGCAGCCCCTCCTGGGCCTTCACGCTCTCCGCGAACTTCGGATACGCCACGCTGAGCACCTGCTCGTACTCGGCGGCCGCCTTGATCGCCCCGAGCACGCCGTCGAGCTGCTCGGGGATGTACGGGTACAGGGACGGGGCCTGCACGCCGGTGGTGCCGGTCACCATGGCGATGTCGTGCGGCGTGGCGGCGTACTGGACCCACTGTTTCGCCCCCGGGTCGCCGGCGGAGACGTTGACGAGCAGGTCCATGTTCTGGATGTTCCGGAGCCCCTCGGTGAGGGGCATGCTGTCGAGGCTGTTGCCGCGGGCGTCGGTCGCGAACTGGCCGCGAAGGTCGTCCACGACGGCCTTGATGGCCCCCTCGAGCCCCGGGGCGTAGCCGAGGTTCACGTAGTCCTCGCCGTAGACGTAGTCCGGGTACTCCTGTTCGACGATGCGCAGGCTGCGTTCGATCATGGGGCTGCCGGCGGGCCACAGCGTCATGAAGTAGATCTTGTGGCCCCGTTCGGCGGCGTGCCGGGTGAAGGCCGAGGCCATGGGCTGCAGTTCCCCCTGGCTGCTGGGGTCGTAGTCGAGGGCCATCAGGACGGTGGAGCCCTCGGGCAGGTCCTCGATCGCGCGGAACACGCGTCGGACGCCCTCGGACGGCTCCTCCTTGAAGCGGACGCCGGAGAGGATGGGCCAGCCGACCGCGACGAACATCGCCGCGAACACCCAGCGTCGGTCGAGATTGGAGAGGACGTCGATCACGGGGTCACCTGTCGTCCGATCCGAGGTACGAGCGGTCCACGCCGAGGAGCACCTTCAGCGACGTCGAGACGATGCCGAGGGCGATGCCGATCATGATGGCCCGCGTGCCGGCGGTGTTGAACACGTCCATGATCGTCTCCGTCAGCTTGTCGAGCCGCAGCCCCGTGACGTAGGGGTGCCAGATGGCCGGATCGACGACCTGCGAGGCGAGCCAGTCCGCCTGGTCGCCGATCCAGATGGCGGCGTAGGTGCGGCCGAGCAGCACGATGAAGGCCGTCACCAGCAGAATGGTCGCCTCGACGTTCTTCGCCCGGAACGCCCGGAACGCGGCCGAGGCGACGAAGCAGGCGAGGATGGAGAACATGGTCGCGGCGAGCGGCGTGTAGAGGTAGTCGAAGATCCACGAGAACCCGGACCCGGCCTCCTTGTAGTCGCCGGCCCAGACCTTGTCCGGGTGCAGCGTCGGCGGCGCCACGCCGAACTTGCCGAGCCCGACCACCAGCGTCGCGAGGAAGGAGACCACGGTGACCAGCGAGTAGCCCCAGCCGGCCTGTTGGTCCGAGATCTTCTTCAGGTGCTGGCTGAGCAGGCTGCCGCCGCCGAGGACGAAGGCGAGGGCGGCGAGGATGTTGAACCAGTCGACCGCGTACTTCCCCCAGGACCCGGCCGCCGGAACGAAGGACGCGACGATCAGCACGAAGCCGGTCGCCGCCGCGAGGAACAACGGAACGGTGCGCTTCATCGGGAGAGTCCTCCGTCACCGAGGACGTTCTGGGTAAGGTAGTCGCCGATCGCCGTCAGCAGGCCGACGTCGAACCCCCGCACGGTGAACAGGGTGGTCGCGGTCAGGACGAGGCAGCCGAGGACGACGAGCGTGGCGCCGATCCCCTTGCCGACGTCCTGCCCCTTCAGGCTGCCGAGCTGGTGGGCCTCGCCGGAGAGGTAGGCCGACGCCGCGAAGAACTCCTCGCCGATGAGCGTGTAGTCGCAGGCCGCCACGAAGAAGGGGAGCTGCGAGGGCATGGCCGTGCCGGCGACCTGAATGGCTCCGATGGAGTTGGCCGTCTCGGCGAGGATCAGCGACTCGGCGTAGAAGGCGCCCATGTAGAAGCAGGCGGCCGGCTCGTCGCGGACCATGGTCCCGGTCACGCCGGCCACGTAGCCGAACTGCTCGTCGGTCAGGTAGTAGACGTCGTCCTCGCGGTAGGCGTCGGGCCGTCCCGCGGAGAGGTAGGCCGCCTCCACGGTCTCCTGGGCCGTCGTCATCACCAGCGACCGGGCCGTCGGCACGACGAGTTCCGCGTCGTACTCGGCGACCGTCCGGGCGACACGCGAGAGGACCGTGATGCCGGCGACCGTCTGGATGTCGTTGATGTCCTGGATGCCCGGCACGAACAGGACCGACTTGCCCATCTCGGTCGCGCGCCCCACGGCTTCGTCCACCGCCTCCAGCCCGGCGATCGGCCGGATGTAGAGGTCCGTTCCGCGGCGGGCGATTTGGATGAAGTAGACGACCGACCCGCAGACGACGAGCAGCAGGATGCCGAACCACGCCCGCCGACCGTTGAACCACTGCAGCACCGGCTGCACTGCCTCGGTCGACTCCGCGGCCGGCGAACGGACGTCGCCCCGGCCGACCGCGACCACGCGGTACAGGTACGCCGTCCCGTGGTCCACCTCGTCCTCGAACTCCGGCTGCTTGTAGGTCGACTCGCCGACCTGTTCGAACTCGCCTCCCTTCGCCGGCTTCCGTTCGACGACGTACTTCAGCACGGTTCTCGGGTCGGCGTCCTCCGTGTCGTCCTTCGAGAGGGTCCACCTCACGACGAGGCCGTCGCCCGCGTCGTCGGGTCGGTCCTCGACGACGATGTCGGTCGGCGGCGCCGGCGGGGAGGCGGGCGGGGCCGCGTCCCCGGGGGCGTCGTCCGCGAACGAGAGGCCCGGGAACGTTGCGGCGACGGCGAACAGCAGCGTGCCGAGGCCGTGTCGGGTGGGATGGTGGGGCATCTAGATCTCCACGAGTTCCACGTTGGCACGCGGGACCACGACCGGCTCCCGTCCCTCGACCGCTACGCTGAGGACGCGGGCCTTCGAGCCGCTGCCGAGCACCGTCGGTTCCGTCGGCAGCTCGGGGACCGTGCCGATCACGCCGAAGTGGGGGTCCCGGACGATGCGGACCGTCGTGCCGACCTCGAGAACGCCGGCGACGTGCTCGGGCTCCACGATCTCCGCCTGCTCGTCCTCGGTGAGCGGGACGACGATCTCCGGCCGCATCACGCCGGCGCGAATCTGCGTCGCCCCGTTGACTGCGGCCTGCTGACCGGCGTGCGCCGCGAGCAGCTCGAACGTTCGTCGAGCCATCGCGATCTCGCCGAAGCCCTCCGTCACGATGAGCGTGGTGCCGATCTTCTCGGAGCCGGTGATCGCCACGCCGAGGTCGTAGCCGAGCACCTCGCGGAGGTCCTGGTCGTCCATGCCTCCCGAGACGACGGCTGCGACGCCGACCTCGACCGCCCGCCGGATCGCGGCTCCCGTCATGCGGGCCCCTCCCACGACGACGGCCCCGGCGTGCTCGGGCTTGACCATGTCGGCCGTCAGTTCGTCCGAGGCCGCGGCGGCCACCATCACGAGGGGCCCGTACGCCTCGCCGCCGATGCCGAAGATGCCCTGCACGTAGGCGGCGTCCGCCTCGACGACGCAGCCTTCACCCGGGAGGACCGTCGCCACCTCGCCGGCGAGGAACGCGAGCACCTCGACCGGCCGCGGCTCGCCCCGGACGATGACCTGGCCGGTTACGCCGGAGATCGCCTCGATCGTCCCCTCGACGCGGGACTTGTACTCCTGCTGGAACATCCCGAACAGCCCCTTGGAGCGGGCCAGGACGTCGCCGACCGCAACGGTGTCCCCCTCCTTCTTCAGCATGGCGGCCGGCACGTCGCCGGCGGGGACCGAGAGGGCGTTCGCCACGTTCACGGGCCGTACGTCGCCCGGCATCAGCGTCCGCGCGACGACGTCGGTCGCCCCGACACGGTCGCCGACCGCGACGAGCACCTCCCCCTCGATCGGCAACACCCGCCGCGCGGACTGCCGCAGGCGAGGGGTGACCTTGAGACCTGGTGTGTAGGCTACGGGCATCGGTTTGGAACCACAGAGACACGGAGGCACAGAGAGAGAATTCAGGGGCCCTTTCTGCGAATGCCGTCCTTGATTGCGGGGACGTGAAAGTTGAGGAGGAGTCCCACGATCTTCCCCGCGAGCTTCATGTAGGTGAGAAGTTGAGCGTCGAAGACCGGATGGTGGTCGATGACGGCTTTCAGTTCGACGACGACTTTCGAGTCGACGAGGAGATCGATTTCGTAACCACAGTCCAGCTTCACGCCCTTGTACTCAACGGGCAACGGAACTCTCTGCTCGAAGGCGATGCCTCGCAGACTCAACTCACGGCACATGCACGTCTGGTAGGCCGACTCCAGCAAACCCGGTCCGAGTTCACGGTGGACCTCGATCGCTGCACCGATGATCTGATCCGTCAACTCGACGAACTGGGCCATGTCTACTCTCTGTGTCTCCGTGTCTCTGTGGTTCAACTCACTCCGGATACAACTCGAGAGCCTCGTACCAGCCGGCGACCTCTTCGCGGGCCTCGAAGTCGAGTGGTCGGCCGCGGCCGTCGAGGACGAGTCCCACGGTTCCGCCGCGGACCTTGCGTTCGACCGGTTTGCCGCGGCCGGCACCGCAGTCGAAGCCTCGGGCCGGTTCGACGCGGACACGGGCCTCCTGCTCGGCGGGAAGGCGGATCAGCTTCATCTCGCCGCACGCGATCTCGCCGGAGTGGTGCAGCACCTCGGCGAACTCGTCGTCGGCCGCGACGCCGTCGATCTGGTACTTGAAGCAGAGCTTGCCGGGCTTCGGCTTGCCGGCGGGGGCGATGCAGACCCCCAGCTGGATCAGGCAGTCCCGCTCGAAGACCTCGGTCGCCGCCTCCGGGTGGACGGAGGCGAGCACGCCGAGGTGGGGCATCATGAAGATGCTGTCCTTGGCGAGCCGGGTGAAGCCGCGGGGCTGGAAGGCGTCGACGAGCATGGCGGCCGTCTGTTCCATTCGCGGGGCGTGCGAGAGGACGCCGCCGGAGGCGACGAGCAGGTCGAGGGCCATGTCGTCGACGATGGTCTGGCCGCCGGTGTCCTGGCTGAACGTGTCGCCGACCGTCCGCTGCTGCTGCACGCCCTTCAGCGTGGTGGCGAACGCCTTGTGCTGTTCGTAGGCGAGCCGCAGGGCCTCGCGGGCGACCGCCTGCTCGAAGACGAGCGCCTCGCGGGTCTGCGGGATCGTCGTCGGGCGGATCATCTTGTTCTTCACGCGGTTCCGCAGCTCGCGCTCGTCCATGTCGAAGTGAACCCACTTGAGGATCACCGGCATGGTCGCCTCGGCACAGACGTTCGAGATGCTGTAGCTCATCCCGAGGTTGGCCGAGACCGTGCGGTTGAAGACCGGCTCGCCGTCCGCGCCGGGGAAGACGCTGAACACGTCGGTCGTCGCCCCGCCGATGTCGACTCCGACGGCCGAGATGCCCTGTCGTTGGGCAATCGTCTTGAGGATGTCCCCCACCGCTCCGGGTGTCGGCATGATGGGGGCGTTAGTCCACTTGATGAGCTTGTCGTACCCGGGGGCATGGGCCATCACGTGTTCGAGGAACAGGTCGTGGATGGCGTCGCGAGCGGGGGCGAGGTTCTCGACCTCCATCGTCGGCCGCAGGTTGGGCACCACGGAGAGGGCGACGGAGTCGCCGAGGGTCTCGGTGACGGTCTCGGCGGCGTCCTTGTTGCCGGCGTAGATGACGGGCATCTGGTAGCCGCTGCCGAACCGGGGCCGCGGGCGGGCGGGCGGGATCAGTTCGGCGATCTCGACGACCTTCTTGACGGTCCCGCCGTCGGTGCCGCCGGACATCAGCATCATGTCGGGCCGCAGTTCGCGGATGCGTTCGATCCGCTGGTAGGGCTGCCGTTTGTCGTTGGTGGCGATGGTGTCCATCACGATCGCCCCGGCCCCCAGCGCGGCTCGTTTGGCGGAAGCGGCCGTCATCTCGGCGATCACGCCGGTCACCATCATCTGCAGCCCGCCGCCGGCCGACGACGTGGAGATGTAGATGTCGCAGCCGACGTCGCCGCTGGCCGGTCGGATGACCTCGCCGTTCTCGTCGATCAGCTTCCGGCCCGCGAGCTCACCGACCTCGGTGACGGCGTTCGTCACGCCGACCGTCACGTCGGCCACCGGCTCCTCGACGGTCGTCGGCGCCTCGCCCCGGTGGGTCTGCCGGTACTGCCCGTCGACCTTCTGAATGAGGATCGCCTTCGTCGTCGTGCTGCCACAGTCGGTGGCGAGGATGACGTTGATGTTGGCGGGGTCGAGGTCGGTCACGGGTCAGTGGAACCACAGAGGCAAAGAGGGACTCGCCGACGCATCCAGTCGATGCCGGCGACGCGTTCGGGACTGATGGTGTCGGTTCTCGGGGGAAGTCATTCGACGGTCTCAGTGTCGCGGCGACGGATGCGCGGAGCGAGCAGCCAGTTGTCTCTGTTCGCGAGGCCGCCGCCGGGGTTCTCGACCACGTAACTCGACTCGATGCCGTCGTGGAGTTCCGCGGCCCACGCCTCGGCTGCGTCCTGAACGTCCGCGACGAGCGCGCCCCGCAGACGCTCCACGTTCTCCTCCGGTGGCGCATCCTCGCTGATGCGGAAGTCGATGCCCGCCGCGCCCACGGGTTCCCCGAAGGCGACGAATCGAAAGGCACCCAGGTGCTCCGCGTCGTCGAGACGATAGAGGTGGGCTTCGCCCTCGAACGCCCCCAGCGTGAAGCGACCCTCGTCTCCGTGCATCGGCGGTACCAGTTCCAGCGTCTTCACGACGAGCACGAACTCCGTCTTGGAGAGCTGGTCGAGGTACTCGGTCACAGAGTCGAGTTCGGATCCTTCGTAGTCGGGGGCCGGGTCGGAGAGAGCCCGTCGGCTCGTCCGCCACCAGCCTGTCGCCCAAGCGAACGAGCCCTCCTCGTCCGAGACCAGCGACTGGGGTTCGTCGTGGGCGGCCAGCATCAGGACGCCGGCGGTCCCCTCCGGCAGGTCGTCGGCTTGGTAGAACACCACGCCTTCGACGTCGGGGAGCACGTCCTCCTCGAGTGGAGGCAGATCCCGACAGTGGTCGAGAACGGAGTCGAGCTTGTCGAGCTTCGGACGGGCCGCGGCCTCGTACTTCGCGCGCACCGCCCGAAACGAAGGCTCGCCTCCGCATCCCAGCGCGACCACGATCAGCATCGCGAGCAGCCTGCGCGGCAGCGGTTCGTGCAGCAGTTCGCCGAGCTTCACGGGGACTCGGGCCTCCGACCAGAATCGCGATCCGCGTTCGT
>JANQQW010000222.1 GCA_028284885.1 Planctomycetaceae bacterium | reverse complement strand
TTTAATTGTGATAATTTAGGCCACATCAGTAAGGAATGCGCGGACTCTCCAAGATGTTGTATTTATAAATCTTTGAATCATTTCGTCATAAACTGTGAGGAGGTCGGCGAGCTCGGCGGGCACGCCGACCTCCTCGGCCCGGTAGTAGACGTCCCGGTAGAGCTTCAGACGATCGACGGTGGCCGCGGTTCCGGTCACTGCGATGCCGGCCGGCGAGAGGTCGCCGCGGGCCGGGCCGGGCAGCGGGCTCGGCGAGTAGGTCGTTTCGCCGTCGAACGTCACCAGCGAACCGTCGATCCAGAGGTCGAGTCGTTGGTCGACGTTGGCGAACTCGACGCGGTAGGTTCCGGGCGACCGCATTCGCGTCGTCGCGGTCGCCAACGTCGTCTCGACCGGTTCGTCCCGGTCGAGCCCCTCTTCGAGATAGCCCACCGTCGCCTCACCAGTGGCGAGATCGACGGTTGCGCGGTAGCGGCGGAACCCCTCGTTCAACTCGAGAACCAGTTCACCGGCTGCCGACTCCACCTCGACGTGGGCGTCGAGCGCGAGGTCGCCGACCCAGTAGCCGCTCCAGTACCTGCCGTCGACGACGGCGTCCGGCCCGAACCCGGCCATCGCGCCGCCCGTGTAGGTGTTGTAGGCGAGGAAGTCGGTCACCAGCTTCGGCGTCGGCTGCTCGACGTCGGGGAGCAGTTCCCAGTCGTCGGGAGTCGGGACGAAGTGCCGGTACCGGAGCCAGCGGCGGTCGTCTCCTGCGGCCAGTCGGTAGGACCGTGATTCGGCGTCGAGGGACCAGCCGTCCCCGCCCTTCGCCCAGCCACTCCGTGCGTCGTCGTCCTGTTCGAGTCCCTGCCAGCGTTCCGGCCATCCCGCCTTCAGCAGGGCAACCGGCGGCTTCGTGTCGTCGTAGACCGGCAGCCGCAGATCCCGCTGCTTGCCCGGATGCTTGCGGAGAATGGTGCGGACGCCGTCCTCGTCGCGGGCATACACGTCGCCCCGCTCGATTTCGATTTGCTCGCCCGGCAGCCCGACGAGCCGCTTGATGTAGTTCGTCTGCGGCTCTTCCGGGTACTTGAAGACGACGACGTCCCAGCGGTCCGGGTCGGAGAACTCGAACGGCCACTTGTTGACGAGGATCCGGTCGCCCGTGAAGACCGGCAGGTCCTTGACGTTGATCTCCGTCCGGCAGTTCGGGCAGAACGACGTCAGCAGCCGGTGCTTCGGGTACAGGAACGCACTCCCGCTGACGGGGAGTCCCGAGAGCCAGTTCCGTTCCTCGACTTGGTTGCCGCTCGGCGGTCGGACCTCGTCGCTCGCACCGACCTGGAACAGCGTGCCGCACTCGGGGCACTCCACGTCCTTGTGCCGACCGAACAGCGTGGGGGCCATCGAGCCGGTCGGGATGACGAACGCCTCGGCGAGGAACGTGCGGAACATGAAGGCGGCGAGGAAGGCGACGGCGATCGACTCGAACGTCTCGCGCGTGCCGTCCCCCTTGCCCTTCCCCTTGTTCGCCTGGGCGTTGTCCCGTTTCCGGCGACGCAGCTTCAACCACGCGAGCACCGACGCCGCACCGGTGGCCTTGGGGGCGGGCGCGGGTTCGGGTTCGGCTTTCGACTTGGCCATGGAGTTCTCGACGATCCGAACCGGCTTCCGGGGTCAGCGAACGTAGCGAATGCGGGAGAAGTCGGGAATCCTGATGTGGGCCTCGCGATCTCCGATCCGCACGCGGCCGGGCTTCGACGGCAGGTGCACCACCAAGGGCTTGCCGAGGAACAGACGCTTCGGAATGGCCGGCGAAGGCCAACTCCGGCTGTCGAACGAGACCGGGCTGTTGTCGCCCAACGCGAAGTACTCGTCCCCCTTCAGGTGGTACGGTTCGTCTACGCCGTGCATCGCCCGGCCCCGGGTGTAGTAGACGTCCCGGAACAACTCGAGGTGCGAGACCGAGGCAGACGTCCCCGTCACCCGAATGCCGACCGGCTCGCGGATCGGCGTCGTCTCGTCGGCGTCCGGGACCTCGTCGAGCGGCAGCGGCTCGAACACCGGTTCCTCGTTCAGAGTGACGACCACCTGCCGGTCGAACGTGGAGGCCTCGATCGGAACCGGTGCGCCGAGGGCGATCTCCGGCAGCGGGCTGCGGCGGACGGGTTCGCTCTCGCCCGAGACGTAGAGCAGGGTTTCGCCCGCCTCGTAGTCCAGCACCCAGTCGAACTCGCGAAGTCCGTCCGTGACTCTCACCGTCACGCGACCGGCGGCTGCGGGCACCTGCAGCGTGGCGGTCAGCATGAGGTCCCGCACGGGCCGCGGCTGCACGCCGGAGACGTTGCGGTTGTAGCCGTACTCGTCGGTGATCGGGGCAACGTGCGATCGCTCGTACAGACGGACGATCGCCTCGCGGAACCCGGCGTCGTCGCTGGCCGCCAGCAACCGGTCCCGCCACGACTCCGACATCGCCCCGATGCAGGAGAGCGTCTGCGCTTCGGCGTCGAACTTCACGGCGAGGAACGAGTCTTCGGGCAACTCCAAGTCCAGCGGCCAGTCGGCGAGGCGGACGGTCGTCTCGTGGGCGCCGCCGGCCCGCACCCAGTGCCGGTAACGCAGCCAGTCCGAGCCCTCTTGTCCGGTCCCAGCCTCCGGGTCGAAGTGGAAGCCGTTGCCGTTCGCGGCGGTCTCGAAACTCGTCCAGCCGGAGTTCGGGTGGGCCGTCCACCGGTCCCGCCAGCCGTCGTCGTGCGGCCGGAAGTCACGGGAGTAGACCGGGATCCGGATGGCCCGCTGGACGTACATGTTCTTTCGTTCGATCCGCCCGTTGACGTACACGTCTCCTTTGCGGACCTGCAGTCGTTCGCCGGGGAGCCCCACGATCCGCTTGACGTACGCCTCGCCGGAGTCGTTCGGGTTGCGGAAGACGACCACCTCCCAGCGGCGCGGCGGTTGGAACGTGTACGCGTGCTTGTGCACGAGCAGCTGGTCGCCCTGGTTCCGCGGGACGGCCGTCACGTCGATGCCGAGCTGGCCGCAGTTCGGGCAGCGGCAGGTGGTCCGCTCCGGGTCGCCGAGAAAGTCGTCCCCCTTCGCGGAGCCGGAGACCGAGCCGTCGAACGAGACGCCGTGGGCGAAGACGAAGTCGCAACTGGGGCAGACGACCCGCTTGTGGTAGCCGTACAGGCTCGGGGCCATCGAGCCGGTCGAGATCATGTAGCCTTCCAGGTGGAAGGTGCGGAACAGCAGCACCGCCATCGCGAGGCAGACCAGCCCCTCGACGAACTGCCGGATCGCTCCGGGGGTCGTCGGCGTCTTCGGAGAGCTTCCCCCCGATTCGCCTGATGTCGTGTCGTCGGCGTTCACGCAGTCCTCGCCACGGCTCCTCGCGACGTTCGATTGTAGGTCGCTTAGGCGTTCCGTGGGAACCGCGAAGATGCGGGGGCGGCACCGCCTACAGCGGCCGTCGGGCCAGGCTGAAGCTCTGCCCGGTCGGCCCCTTCGCTCCCTGTTCTGCGAGGAAGACGGCGAGCGGCACGACCTCCTCGGGCGTCTTCACCCATTCACTCGGGATCGCGGGATGCGGCTTGTTCGCCTCGAAGACCGCGGCCGTCAGCTCGGTCGCGACCGGTCCGGGGATCAGTTCGTTCACGGTGATTCCGTCCTCCCAGACCTCGGTGGCCAGGCTCCGCGTGAACATCCACTGGCCCGCCTTCGCCGCGTTGTACGAGCTGTTGCCCGGCCGAGCCTGGTGCCCCATCCCGCTGCCGACGTTCACGATCGCCCCGCCACCGGCCCCTTGCAGGAACGGCAGCACCGCCCGGCTGACGTAGTACGTCCCCAGCAGATTCACCTCGAGCACGTGCTTCCAACGGACCGGGTCGTCCATGCCGACGTTGTTCCGTTCCTCCCCCCCGCCCGCGTTGTTCACCACGACCGACAGCGACCCCAATTGGTCCGCCGCCTTCCCCACCGCGATCTCGACCTGCTCCAGATTCGCGACGTCGGCCACGACGGACACGCCCTTCCGGCCCAGCGACTCGATCTCCGCGACGACTGCGGCGAGCGTCTCCGGTTTCCGACCCATCACGGCCACGTCGGCCCCCTCGGCGGCGAAGCCGACCGCGATCGCCCGCCCGATCCCCCGGCTGCCCCCCGTCACGAGGGCTGTCTTCCCGTCCAACCGTCCCATCGCGTTCCCCTTCCTTTCGCCTCGACGTTGCCCGGCTATCATGGGCGGTCCGACACGAGCCGACAACGACGACGCACGGAGCCCGACATGGCCGAACGCATCTTTCTGGGAGTCGACCTGGGGGCCGAGAGCGGCCGTGTCGTCGGCGGGGCCTTCGACGGCTCCCGCGTCTCGCTGGACGTGCTGAACCGCTTCCCGAACGGCCCGGTCGATCTCGGCGACTCGCTTCGCTGGAACGTGCTCGGCCTGTGGTCGGGCATTCAGGAGGGCCTGCGCCTCGGGGCTGCGAAGTACGGCGACGCGATCGCCTCCGTCGGCGTCGACACCTGGGGCGTCGACTTCGTCCTCTTCGACGAGGACATGGAGATGCTCGGCCAGCCGTACCACTACCGCGACTCCCGGAACGACGGCCTGCTCGAGATCACGACCGCCCGCGTCCCCCGCAGCGAGATCTTCGCCGCCACCGGTCTGCAGTTCATGCAGATCAACTCGCTGTACCAGTTGATCGCCTTCCAACGCGACCACCCGAAGCTGCTGGAGCGAGCCGCCCGGTTCCTGATGATGCCCGACTTTTTCCACTGGTGCCTCTGCGGCAGCCGGGTCGTCGAGTTCACGAACGTCACCACCAGCCAGTGCTACCACGCGGCCGAGGGGGACTGGGCGTGGGACCTGCTGAAGAAGCTCGAACTCCCGACGCAGATTTTCCCCGAGGTCGTCGCCCCCGGCACGAAGCTCGGGCAGCTTCGGCCGGGCGTCGCTCAGGCGACGAACCTCGGACGCATCGACGTCGTCACACCGGCCACGCACGACACCGGCTCCGCCGTCGCCGCCGTCCCGACCGAGAACACCGGCCAGCCCAACTGGGCCTACATCAGCTCCGGCACGTGGTCGCTGATGGGCGTCGAGGTGCAGAACGCGATCCTCACGCCGCGGGCGCTCGAGCTGAACGTCACGAACGAGGGGGGCATCGACGGGACGTATCGGCTGCTCAAGAACATCATGGGCCTCTGGTTGGTGCAGGAGTGCAAGCGGAGCTTCGACCGGACGGGCCGGTCGTTCGACTACGCGGAGCTGGCCCGCTTGGCCGGCGAGGCCGAGCCGTTCCGCTCGCTCGTCCCGCCGGACGACCCGCGGTTCCTCAGCCCCGACGACATGCCGGCGGCGATCGCCGGCTACTGCGACGAGACCGGCCAGCCGAAACCCGAGACGCCGGGCCAGTTCGTCCGCTGTGCCCTCGAGAGCCTCGCCCTCCGGTACCGACAGGTGCTCGACGGACTCGAGGAACTGACGGGCGTGCCGGTCGAGGTCGTCCACATCGTCGGCGGCGGCTGCCAGAACGAACTGCTCAACCAGTTCACGGCGAACGCCACCGGTCGCCCGGTCGTCGCCGGTCCGGTCGAGGCGACCGCCCTCGGCAACGTCCTCGTGCAGGCCCGCACCGCCGGCGAGATCGGCTCGCTCGCCGAGATCCGGGAGGTCGTCCGCAACTCTTACGAGACGAAACGCTACGACCCGTTCGAGTCCGACGCTTGGGCCGCGGCCCGGGAACGACTCGCGGGGCTCCCGTCCTGAGCGACACCGCGGCCGTCAGCCGAAGGCCATCGACCCCGCCGTCGTCGCGGCGGAGACGAGGAGTACGACCACGTCGGTCGTTGGCATCCGCGTGCCGGTGGTGACGCACAACGAGACGTGCACACCCGCGAAGACGAGGAACACGGACTCGACGACCAACGCGACCGGTTTCAGGTCGCCGAGCTGGCCGGCACGAATGCACTGCCAGGCCGCCATCACGAAGAAGACGGCCGCGACCGCCTTCAGGACGCCGATCGACCCGTTCCGCTCCTCGGCCATCAGGATCGAGGCCCGGGCCGAGAACCACTGGTGGGCCAGCCCGGCCCCCCAGACGCCGACGATCACCTTCGCGACGACCGTGTCGAACATCTGGTCGCCGGGGACGCCCGTCGAGGCCGCCCAGATCACCCCGCCGACGAGCGTCGGCCCGACCAACAGACCCCAGAAAACGACCATCCGCAACGTGGCGTCGCCGACCGCCCCGTCGTGCTCGCCACTCGCGCTCTTGTAGAGGTTCGGCGTGAGCATCGACGGCGTGACTCAGCGTTCGCGGTTGGCCGAGGCTCGCTGCGCGGCCATCCACGTGTAGAGGCCTGGCGAGGCGTACGCGGCCGACCAACTGTTGTGCCCGAAGTGTTCCAGCGTGGTCAGGCGAACCTTCTCGCCACCTGCCTTCTCGATCGCCTCGACCATCTCCAACGACCGGCTCAACGGGACGGCCTTGTCCTGGTCGCCGTGGAAGGCCCAGATCGGCAGCGACTTCAGCTTGTCGGCGTCCTCGGGCTTCCCACCGCCACAGACCGGCACGACCGCCGCGAACCGCTCGGGATGACCGGCCGCGAGCGTCCACGAACCGTAGCCCCCCATGCTGAGCCCGGTCAGGTAGACCCGGTCGGCATCGACACGGTAACGCTTCAGCACGTCGTCCAGCAGCGCGACGAGGATCTCCTGCTGACGTGGCTGGTTCCACGACTCCTTCCCCGGGCACTGCGGCGAGACGACGACGTACGGGAACTCGGGATCCGTCTCGGCGATCCGCGGAGGCCCCCACTTCTTGACGAGACTCAACGGGCCGTAGCTCTCACCGCGGCCGTGCAGGAACAGGATCAGCGGCCACTTCTCGTCCGCCTCCTCGTACCCCCTCGGCAGGAAGAGCTGGTACCGGGACACCGTCTCGCCGTCCTGCACGAAGTCCTGCTCGACTTGCTTGCCCGGCGTGGGGGCCTCGGCGAGCGCAGCGGAACTGCAGGTCGCGAAGGCGACGCAGAAGAGGGTGGTGCGAGCGCGGACCGTGAACGTCATGGAGTCTTCTCGTCTTGAGTGAGCCGAGCGTCTACTTCTTGCCGATGCAGTACAGCGCCTTGTCCGTTCGCAGCAGCATCTGGCCGTCGTGGAAGACGGGGACGGCGTTCACCCGGCTGCCGTCGTCCTCGAAGGTGTTCAGAGCCAAGAGCTCGAAGTCCGGCTTCGCCGAGAAGACGTACGTCCCCTTGTACTGCGAGAAGGCGAACAGCTTTCCGTCGGCCACCGCGATGGACGAGTAGATCAGCCCGGGCACCGGGTCGAGGCGTTCCTCCACGATCACCTCGCCGGACTTCGCGTCGAGGCAGTAGAACACACCCCGCGCCTCGTGGACCCAGTAGACGTGTCCCTCGTGGACGACGCAGGAGGAGACGTTGCTCCCCTTGTTGGTCTTCCACAAGACGTGCGTCTCGGTGACGTCTCCCTTGCCGCCGGCCTTCACGGCGATCGCCGTGTTCTGCCGACCGCCGACGACGTAGACGACTCCGTCGTGCACGACGGGGCTGGGGCAGGTGTATCCGCGGTCCGGAATGCCGTCGCACCGCCACAGCTGCTCGCCCGTCTCCGGATCGACCGCACGAATCTCCTCGGGCGCGCTGATCACGAGCTCGGCGTGTCCGTCCTCGAGCGTGACGAGGTTCGGCGTCGACCAGACCCCCTTCACCGGGTGGCTCCAGACCTCCTTGCCGGTCTTCTTCTCCAGTGCCACGATCCGGCCGGACTCGACGGAGGCGTTCACGACCAGCAGGTCGCCGAACAGGATCGGCGAGGTGGCCGAGCCCCAGCCGCGGGTCTTGTCGCCCACGCTCGCCTCCCAGACGGTCTCGCCGTCGTCGAGCTTCAGGCAGTGGACGCCGGACTTGCCGAAGAAGACGTAGAGGTGCTGGCCGTCGCTCGTCGGCGTGCTCGTGGAGTAGCCGTGGTGGGTGTTGTTCCGGCCGGCGTAGTCGGACTCGGGGAGCTTCGCGTCGAACGCCTTCTGCCAGACGATCTCGCCCGACCCCCGCTTCAGGCAGACGACGTGCCGCTTCAGGTCCTCCTGGCTGCCGGGCTCCTCGGCGGACTGGGCGTAGCCGCTGTAGCAGGTGAGGTAGACACGGTCGCCGACGACGATCGGGCTGGAACTCCCGGCGGCCGGCAGGTCGGCCTTCCAGACGACGTTCTTCGTGGACGACCACTCGGCCGGGAGGTTCGTCGCGTCGCCGTGGCCGTTTCCGTCGTTGCCACGGTATCGGACGACGTCCTCGGCCGGGGCCGACGCGGCGAGGCCGGCCAGGAGCAGCAGTCCGCAGAGCAGGGTGTTTCGAGGGTGGGTCACGAGTCCGTTCCTTCGAGGGTGGGGCGTTCGGGCGAGACTCGATCGAGGATACTCAGGCGCCTCCAGCGACGCACGTCACTCGCCCGACTCGGTCTCGAGAACCTCCACGCCGGACTGCCGGACGATGCGGACGAGGTCCGGAAGGTCGTAGTGTTCGAGGGCCCCGTGGACGGCGTTGACGAGCTCGCCTCGCGGAACGTCGGCCTGCACGACGTTCGCCCAGGGCTCCGTTCCGCCGAACATCTCGAGTGTTCCGAACAGCCGAGGTTCGAACGCGACGGCGTGCAGCGCCGGGACGATCGTGACCCCCTCCGCGACGACCCCCACTGGTCGGCGTTTCTCGGTCTCGAACTCGCCGAACCAACGGGCCGCTGCGAGCACGTCCTCCGCGCGGCGGCCGACGAGCGTGTCGCCCAGCAGGTAGGACATCCAGATCTCGCTCCAGCCGCCGCCCCAGATACCGCGCGACGGGGGACCGGTCTCGCCGAGGCCTCGCACGTCGATCGCGAGCACGGCATGGCCTTCGCGGGCCAGTCGTCGAACTCCGTCGGCCGACTTGCCGTCCCCGTGCAGGACGAGGGTGCGGCCGGCCGCGTTCCCGGTCTTCGGGGTCCACAGCAGACCGGGCACGAGCACGCCGTCCCCCATGTCGAAGACGAGCTTGCGAACACGCGTCTCCTCGCCGTCGAACGTCCCGACAAACCGCGGCTCGATCTTCGCGAGCGCGTCGAGCGATCGCGTGCCGACGAGTCGCCGTACCTCGGCCACCGCCTTCTCCGGGGACGACCACACGATCCGGCGTCGAATCGCGTACGCGTTCGCCACGGTGGCGTTCTCGTCCATCACCGTCCGCGCTCCCGCGAGCACTCCGACCTGGCCTCTCGGCGTACAGAGCAAGTCGGCCTCGGGGAGCGTCGTGAGTTCGGGCTCCGTGATCGGCTCGTCCCGCTCGAGCAGCCACCGCGACAGCCAACGGACGGCCGCCTCGCGCTTCGGTCGCGAGAACCCGTGCTTGCCGTCGACCTCGATCAGGTCGATCCGCTCGGCGTACCCGAGTCGCGAGTAGATCCGCTTCGACTCTCGGAAGATCTCCCAGCTTCCTTCGATGTCCATGAAGTCGTGCGTGGCCGTGCCGTACAGCGTGGGTTTCGGGGCTCGCATCAGGGTGTAGTCGGCGTGGTCCAAACCGAAGGCGATCTGGCCGAAGACGTTCTGCTCGGCGTCGCCGATCGTGTTGTTGGCGAAGCGGCGGTCGAACGTCGTCACGCAACAGCTCGGCACGGCACAGGCGACGCGGTCGTCGATCGCCATCAGGTACTGCGTGAGCGTGCCGCCGCCGGAGCTACCGGTGCAGCCGAGTCGCTCGGGATCGACGTCCTTCCGCG
This sequence comes from Planctomycetaceae bacterium, assembly GCA_028284885.1. Classification (GTDB taxonomy): domain Bacteria; phylum Planctomycetota; class Planctomycetia; order Planctomycetales; family Planctomycetaceae; genus JANQQW01. The sequence goes on along the minus strand of JANQQW010000222.1, from coordinate 14,793 downwards.
AGGCGACGTAGTCGAGGGCGCGGATGCCGTCCCAGATGCGGTAGTGGGCCGTGTTGCGGCCGACGAGGATGCTGCCGACGCCGACGAGTGTGTGCTCGTCGGTCGGCTTGAACCGCCGCCGGCCGTCCCCGTCGAGGATCTGGTACCGCTCCCCCTGGCCGATCGGATCGTAGACGAAAGCGGCAATCCCGTTCCGCGCGAGCAGCATTGCGATCTTCTGGTAACCGCTCGACGCCTTGCCGTTCGACGTGTGTCCGCACGGGACGATCACCGCCGGAAACGGCGGCTCGGACTTCGGCCGGTAGAAGTTCCCGGTGACGACGAAGCCGGGGCGACTCTCGAACATGATCTTCTCGATCGTGCAGTCGCCGTGGTCGATCACGCCGACGCGGTTCGCGTTGAGCGGCGTTCGCTCGGGGAACTCGCCGAGCTGCTTCAGCAGGAATGCCCGCAGCCTCGTCTGGTACGCGGCGACGTCCTCGGCGGTCTCGAGTTCTTCGTAGCCGGCCTTCCTTCGGGCGAAGGCCTCGTCGGCCCGTCGCCTCAGCGAGGTCCGCAACATCTGCCGGGAGGGTTTGCCGTCGATCGTCTCGGGCAGCACCGTCCGGTCGTCGCCGAGGCACGACGCCGGCAGGGCCAGCAAGCACAGCAGCAATGCGAGCGGCTTCGGCATCGCTCAGTCCTCCGACGGCGTCGCACCGCCGAGAGGGATGATCTTCGGCACCTTGCGAACGTCCCGCACGTGCTCGTGGCAGCTGATGCAGGTGGACGTGAGCTGGTTGTAGACGTAGGCCGCCCCCTCCAGGTTCTTGGTCTCCGCCATGCGGCCCAGCTTCGCCGAGAGACGTTGGAACTCGACGTTGAAGTGCTCGAAGACGGCGTCCTCGCCGTGCTCGGCCCAGTCCGGGTTCCGGGCGATCGCCTCGAGGGTGGCCGCCTCCTTGCCGACCGCCTTCAGGTCCCCGCCCACGAGTCCGCCGAGCGCCCGCTGCGACGCACCGAGCTTCTTCTGCATCAACTTCGAGACGTCGACCGGGTCGTCGGCCGTGCGAACGGGGCCCGGCCCGTCGTCGTTCTCGGCCCGTCCGACGTTCGGCAGCACGGCCGCCGCCGCAACCGCGAGTCCCGTCAGCACCAACCCGATTCCGTACCGCCGTCCGTTGCGAACCGCCATCGTCGTCTCCTGCCGCGTGTGGGTCGTTCTCCGCAGCGTGCATCCTGTCGCACGCGATTCGGGTCGGCAAGCGCGGCGTCGACCGAGAGCCGCGAACCGATTCCGCTCGCGTGCGTCCGTGTCGTGATGTAGACCTGCACTCGATCCCCGTCTGCGGAGCGAACCCGTGAATGCCCGTCAGTTGCTGCAGCTCGGTGTGCCGCACGACTGCCTGTCCGAGGCGATCGCCGGTATCCAGTCCGCGCGCGAGGCCGAGGGGCTCCGGGGCAACGCGCTGAAGGACCGCATTCGCGGGGTGCTCGAGAGCCCGTCGGACCACGTGGACGACCCGCACTTCGGGACGATGGCGAAGGGCATCGTCGAGGAGACGGAGTACGTCCCGAAGGAACCGGTCTCGTACCGTACGTGGGGTGAGGAGGAGATCGACGACGGGGCCTTCAAGCAGATGGACCAGGCCTGTGCGCTGCCGCACGCGGTCGGCGGGGCGCTCATGGCGGATGCCCACATCGGGTACGGGCTGCCGATCGGCGGCGTGCTGGCGACGGAGGACGTCGTCGTTCCGTACGCGGTCGGCGTGGACATCGCCTGCCGCATGAAGCTCTCCGTTCTCGACATGCCGGCCTGGACGCTGAAGGACAAGAAGCCGCAGTACGTCGACGCGCTGGAGCGGGGCACGCGGTTCGGCGTCGGTTCGCGGCACGAGAAGCCGCAGGACCACGCCGTCCTCGACCAGGACTGGACCGTCTCCCGCATCACCCGTGAGAGCAAGGACAAGGCCCGCATCCAGCTCGGCACGTCCGGCAGCGGCAACCACTTCGTCGAGTTCGGCACGTTCACGCTCGCGGAGCGGGACGAGGAACTCGGTCTCGACGCCGGCGAGTACGTCGCGCTGCTGAGTCACTCGGGCAGCCGGGGCACGGGGGCGGCCGTCTGCTCGACGTACAGCGACATCGCCCGCTCGCGGCTGCCGCAGCGGTACGCGGACTTCGGCCGCCTCGCGTGGCTGGAGCTCGACTCGCAGGAGGGGCAGGAGTACTGGGCCGCGATGAACCTGATGGGCGACTACGCCGCCGCCAACCACGACGTCATTCACCGTCTCGTCAGCAAGCTGCTGGGCGGCCGCATCGTCGCGGGCGTGGAGAACCACCACAACTTCGCCTGGAAGGAGATGCACGGCGGGAAGGAGGTCGTCGTGCACCGCAAGGGGGCCACGCCGGCCGCCGCGGGGGAACTGGGCGTCATCCCGGGCAGCATGGCGGACCCGGCGTACGTCGTCCGCGGCAAGGGGAACGCAGAGAGCCTGACGAGCGCCAGTCACGGCGCGGGCCGTCGGCTGTCCCGCAAGAAGGCGAAGGAGAAGTACAACCTGAAGGCGGTCGCGAACAGCCTCGCCAAGAAGGGCGTGACCGTCCTCTCCGCCGGCGCGGACGAGGTCCCGGGCGTCTACAAGAACATCGACGACGTGATGGCCCGCCAGTCCGACCTCGTCGACGTCGTCGGCCGCTTCGACCCCAAGATCGTCAAGATGTGCGGCGACGGAAGCCGGGCGGAGGATTGAGACGCACTCTCTCGAAGACTCATAGATCCGTGTGCTCGTCGATCACGTTCCCGTGAGTAACTCATGGAGGAAGATCATGCAGGCTTCGTCAGAAGGCGTCATTCGTCTCTCGCAGAAATCGTGGTGGCACCACGCCGTCGACGTGCTTCGGGCACCCAGCGTGTTGTTGACGACGTTCCTCGCCGTCCTCGGTGTTCTGTGGCTGCTCGAGGAGACCGCAATCCAGTTCCTCGGCCATGACCCGAGGGGATGGGGGTGGGTTTGTGCCTTGGCCATCGTCTCCGCCGCCGTTGCGGTGGGACTTCGAGTTCACCAGTACTTGAAGTCGGTTCCAGAAGGTCTGGACAGTGTCTCAAGAAGAGCTCAGAGAATCGCCCACTTGCAACGGCCCAAGTGGGAGTGTCGACTTGCACAACAGCTCTTGGCCGAGCGGCTGGGGCCGCTGGAATCGCAGCTTAGAGCACTACTGGAAGGCGAGGAGTTTGTAGCCGCAAAGTACTCCGTCACGGGACGGGAGTACTTCGCCTGGCTAAGGTCAAGAGGAGAGAACGTGTTGCGGATGCTAGAAGTCGCGAACCAACTAGTCATCCGACAGTTCCCGACCGTGTTCTACGAGTCAGGAGGCGATCTCGCCGTTCGAATCTTGCGACGCGTCGAAGCGATCGAGAGATTCTACGAGGCTACGATCGAGTTCGAGAGAGACTCGTACACACACTTTCCTCCTGAGCACTTCGAGCGGGCACATAAACTCCAACAAGGGTGGTCTGAACCCGTTCGAGCACTGGTCACGTCATTGTTCGCGTTTCTACAGCAGGTGCGTGAGGCGGACGACGGTGATCGAGTTGAGTTTGACGTCGTTGTGGGGATCCCCGATGGAATAGAGGAGTTCGGAGCAGAACTGGACCGGGTTTCGGATTCTGCCGAGATACTAGTCGAGGAGGGATGGTACTGAGAGCCTGCCGCGTGGTCGGGTCTGGGCCGTAGGGAAGCCCCGGTGAGTGATCCGGAGGTGGAGCCGGCCCGACGAACCACGAACGCGGGTGCCTCAGAGGTCGTGCAGCACCTCGCTGGCAGGCTTGACCGTCTTCTCCTTCCCGACGTCGTAGTGCTCGTCGAGTTGGAAGCGGCGTTTCGTGCCGTCGTTCTCGACGAAGTACCCCTCGCGTTGCAGTGAAGTAGGGCCGGTTTCACCGGCGGCGCGATCGACGTGGCTCAACGCCCAGGCCGCTGGAACCGGCCGCACGAGCTACTGCTCGACAGTCGTCACTCAGTCTCCCGGCAAGAAGCCGAGCGGCTGGATGGCATGGTCTCACGGCGTAGCCGGGTGACGACGGCGAACTCGCTCCCCGATGCTCATCCGCCGCGCGTGAGAGCGTGGCCCCCAGAGCGGCGGATTGACCGTCGTTCGGAATCCGGCTGCACGCCCCTGCGCGAGTCACTACGATCGGCGTCAGTCCCGCTGCGGGGCTGCCCGTGGTCGATCCCTTCACCCGACGGAGGAGAAAGATGAGCGTGAGCGAGCAATGGGGCCGACGCTCTTGGCCGGGGTGCCTGTGCACGGTGTTGCTGGCAGCCGTCGTCGTCATGCCGGGGCAGGTTGGGGCGGCCCAACCGATTACTCTGGCCAATGCCGACCAGCTGCAGTTGGTGCTGGAGACGAGTCGCCCGGTGAACCAAGTGGAACGTGGCCCCGGACCGAACGAACTCCTGTTCTACACCGACGACGGTGTCGAGATCGTGGACGACATCACCCTCGAGGTGGTGCGACGAGTGGCCAACAAGTCCCAGCCCGGCTTTTCGTACGGCCGGGACGGCAGCAAGACCAGCTGGCTCGACGGGAAGGCCGTCGTCGTTCGCGACGAGAAGTCCCAGGAGACCACGAGGATCGAAGTGGCAGGAGCAGGGAATCTCGGCCGGCCCGTGTTGAGTCCGGACAACATGGTTTTCGTCGTGCCAGACGTCGTCGTCGATGACACCGGCGGGGAGGGGTCCGGCAGCGTCTATCTGCTCGTGTTCAACGCCACCAACGGCAAGTTGATTCGCAAGCTCACGATCGTGGAGGGAGCCTACGGTGGACTGACCCCGGTCTTCAGCCCCGACGGAAAGACGCTTGCCGTCGGCAATCGAAACTACCGCACCAACCTCGTTGACACGGCCACCTGGCGGAAGCGAGCGGAACTTCCACGGCCGATGACCCACGAGATCGTCTTCAGTCCGGACGGAACGCTGCTCGCGGTCGCGTACACGGACGGACTGATTGCCCTGTGGAGCGTGGAGACCGGGAAGATCGTGAGGACGGCCGACAGTGGATGCAGTCGAGTCCAGTTCCTCGCCTGGAACCCGGCCGGCGATCTCCTCGCGTCCTCGGGTCCTAAGGGGACGAGGATCGTCCGCGACGGCCCGATCAGGCAGATGCCGGGCAAGGTTCAGTTGTGGGATGCGAGGAGCCTCGAACTCGTCGCGGATCTCGTGGGCGTGAGCCAGTCCGGATCGGTGCGATTCAGCCGCGACGGGAAGCGACTGTTCGCGAGGTTCAAACGGGACATCCTCTTGCCCGAAACGAAGGTCGCCGTCTGGTCGACCGGTGCGCACTCGGGCAAGGAATAGCGCCACGGCACTGCGGTCGCGTGGCGTGGCCGGCGAACGAGTCGAGTGTCGATCGCGTTCTCGTGATCACTTGCTCGTGAACGGCACCCCAGCGGCACAGACGCCGTCAGAGATCCTGCAGCACCTCGCGGGCAGGCTTGACGGTCTTCTCCTTCTCCACGTCGTAGTGCTCGTCGAGTTGGAAGCGGCGTTTCGTGCCGTCGTTCTCGACGAAGTACCCCTCGAGTCGCAGGGTGAGCGGCTCGGCGCGGGTGACGACGGCGGGGATCTTGCCGGAGAGGATGCGGACGTTCGACTTCACGATCTGGCCACCGGCGACGCTGTTGACCATCTCGTAGTCGCGGGCGTCGATTCGCAGCGGCAGCTTCGGCGGTTTGGCCCGGGGATCGACCTGCTCGTCGTCGTAGGCGACCTCCACGGTCGTGAACTCGACCGCCTTGTACTCGCGCTGCACGTCGGTGAAGTCGAGCTGCAGGCCGTAGGGCAGGCGGCTCTTCAGGGTCCCGCCCGACAGGCCGGACAGCTTCGTGTTCGTGTCGATCCAGACGTGCGGCACTGGCTTGTCGGCGTTCTTCTCCGCGGGATTCGTCAGCACGAAGCGGACGGTGTCCACCTCGTACTGGCCCTGCGGCGGCCCCGGCGGCGGGGCGTCGTTAAAGGAGAACAGGGCCACGCACGACGCGAGCGCGACGAGGAGATCGAACAGCTTCGAGAAGACGAGCACGCGGGGCTCCTTCACTTCGGAGGTCGTTGATTTCCGTGATACGGGCGTGGGTTCGGTGACGCAAGATCGATCCGTCCACACTTCCCGCCGTGCGACGTGCGAACTACGTTCTCGCCTCGTGCACCGTCAGCGAGACTTCGCGTGAACGACCCCTCCCCTCGCGACCTCTGGTCGATCCCAGCCGACGTCACCTACCTCCACCACGGTGCCTTCGGGCCGACGCCGCGGGTGGTGCAGGACGTGCGGGAGGCGTGGTCGGGGCGGCTGGCGGCGGAGCCGATGGACTTCTACGTCCGGAGGATGGAGGGGGAACTCGACGCGGCGAAGGAACGACTGGGGGCGTTCGTCGGGATGAAGCCGGCGAACTTCACGTTCGTCGACAACGCCACGTTCGCGATGAACGTCGTCGCCGCGACGTTGCCGCTGGAGCCGGGCGACGAGGTGCTGCTAACGGATCACGAGTACGGAGCCGTTCAGCGGACCTGGCGGAAGCGGTGCGAGGCGACCGGGGCGAGGATCACGACGGCCCGATTGCCGCAGCCGTTGGGGGATTCGGTGGGCGTTGTCGAGGCGATCTTCGCGGCGGTGACGGAGCGGACGAAGCTGCTGGTCGTCAGCCACGTGACGTCGCCGACGGCACTCGTCCTACCGGTCGCTGAGATCTGCGCGGAGGCCCGGCGGCGGGGCGTGCCGGTTGCGGTCGACGGGCCGCACGCGATCGCGATGCAGCCGCTCGACGTCGAGTCGCTCGGTTGCGACTTCTACTGTGCGAGCTTGCACAAGTGGCTGTCGGCCCCGCTCGGCAGCGGATTCCTGTGGGTCTCACGGAGGTGGCAGGACGGGATCGTCTCGCCGATCACGAGTTGGGGCGGCAGCCTCGCGGGGCGGCCGCCGCGGTGGCAGGACGACTTCAACTGGCTCGGTTCCCGCGACCCGGCGGCGTTCCTCAGCGTGCCGGCGGCGATCGACTTCCTCGCGGAACAGGGTGTCGAACGGTTCCGCGAGCACGGGCACGCTCTCGCCGAGTACGCCCTCGAACGGCTCACGCGAGCGGAAGCGGCACCGCCCCTCTTCGGCGACGACCACGAACTGTTCGGGACGCTCGTCGGGGTCCCGCTGCCGGACGCGGACGAGGAGAAGCCGAAGGGGGCCGATCAGGATCCGCTTCAGGTCGCCCTGTGGGAGAAGCACCGGATCGAGGTGCCGATCGTGCACTGGGGTGGGCAACGATTCGTGCGGGTGTCGTGCCATCTCTACAACACGCGCGAGGACGTCGACCGGTTGGCCGGGGCGTTGGGGGAGTTGCTGTAGGCATCTTGGCCAAGCTCGCGCGCCGAACGACTGCGGGCCCCTCACCCCGGCCCTCTCCCGAGGGAGAGGGTGCCAGTCGTCAGAGGCGTTCGCCGCACTGGTCGCAGTAGACGGCTCCCAAGCGGTTGTCCGCGCCGCAGGCGATGCACTTGGGGGTGCGGTCGATGAGGGGAGACTCGTCGGTCACCGAGGCCGCGACGATCTTCGCGCGGGCGGTCGCCTCGACCTGCTCGGGGACGTCCTCGGAGAACTGCGCGGGATCGAGCGAGGCGTAGCCGTTGCCGCTGCGGACGGCGCCGACGTTCATCACGCCGAAACCGACGACGGTCGCCAGGAGTCCGAACGCCGCGAGGACGCCCCAGCCCTGCATTCGCTCGAGCAGCGTCGCCTCCTGCGGCTGTCCGATCTGAACGAGCGAGACGAACAGCAGGGCGAGCCCGAGGCCCGAGCCGAGGAATCCGATCCGGTATGTCGAGAAGAACGAGCGTGTCATGTCCACCTCCCAGTCGGAGCACTTCACTGGCAGGACAACGGGCCTGCCCGGAGGGTTCGCTGGGAGAACGGTTGGACGGTGGCGTCGGATCACTTGGATTCGCCCGGCCAACGCTTGTTTGACCGCGCGAAAACCGGGTTCTGATCGCGTCAAACCACGCAGAAGTCGGGATGCGGGACCGGGTGGACGGTCGTGTCGACTTCGGCGGAGGTCGTGGTGACTAGATCGAGGACCTGCTGCACCTCCGACCCGTTGGTGAGAGCGGTGAAGCCGACCGAGAAGTGCCGCGACTCGCGGGGGCCGAGTGTGACGACTCGGCCGCGTTCCCGTTCGAAAGATCGGGTGTTGGGGAGCCCGCTGCCCGGTTCGATGCCGGTGACGTAGCCGTCGGCGAGCCCGCCGGTGCACTTCCAGAGCGTGAGGAAGGGCAGGGTGTCCAGCTTGAAGTCGACGGCGACGCCGAGGTCGGCGGCGGCGTTGTGGAGCAGTGCCGTCGCCCGTCCGTCGGCGTCTGGAGCCGGTTCCACGAAGTATGCCTGCTCGGCGAAGCCCGGCTCGGGCGGGCCGTAGGTGGTCCAGCTCTCGATCCCCTCGGCCGCCCGGTCGTCTCGTGGGACGACCGTCTTCGCGGCGACGTGGAACCGGCCGCCGTCTTCGAGGAACGGTTGGCCGAGGTTCGTGTGGTACAGCAGTTCGACCTCGCCCGCCTGGTCGGAGAGGTTCGTCACCACGTCGCGGACCTCGATGCGGTTGGAGCCGGGACGCGTGACGAGCGAGGACTCGAGCAGGAGAGCGGGCCCGAACAGTCCGGTCTCCTCGACGTGCCCGGTGAGGGTGGTCTCGCCGGTCGCGTCGTCGACGGTCAGGCTGACGCGGTGGGCGGGCGTGTTGGCGACGCGGCCGTGGAGGGTGAGCGGCCAGCCGTTGTCGTCGCAGGGGGGGCCGTTCCACGCGAGGCCGCAGCGGCAGAGGAGTTCGTTGAACCCCTCCAGCCAGCCGAGGCCGCTGCGGGACGTCTGCTCGACGAACGCTGGGTTCACCGGTCGGCGGACGGGCGAGTCCCAGCCGACGGGGTGACCGTCGATCTCCGCCCGCCAGAGCCCCATCCCCCGGGTCGGCAGGACGTCCACCCGGAGGCGGCCGTTGTCGACCGTGACGACGTCGATTCCTTCCGACTTCCCCCCGCGGAGCCGTCGAGCCGTGACGCGCGGCGGTCCCTCCGCGGCGAAGTCCTCGGCGTGGATGCCGTTGTCGGCGTCGAGAAGAACGTGTTCCTGCAGGGCCACGACGGCGTCTCCCAGGGGTTCGAATTGACGGAATGCCGGTCGGCTCGTAGAGTCCCGCCGCGCTCGACCGTGCCCCGTCGAGCCAGTCTCGCGGGACACGCCCCGAGGCTCAAGTCGCACTGCCCCCGGAGGAAGCTCGTCTTGTCGTCGCGAGTCGGACTGGTGTTGCTGGGGCTCGCGGTGGCGTACGCTTCGCGGAACGTCGTACACCAGGTGCGCGTGTTGGCCGATCCGTCGCGACCGCGGGAACTGGACGCACGGGTGTCGGACGCCCTCGCGACGCTGTCCACCGAGGTCCCCGAGGACTCGGTCGTACGGTTTCCGCAGGGGGCCTCGCGTCATTCGCTGATGGCCCAGCTGCGGTACGAACTCGCCCCGCGACGGGTACGGTTGGAAGGTGAAGCCGACTTCGTCGTCGTGCCGACGACCGAGGTCGGCGGGCGATCGAACGGAACCGTGGTCGGCGCGGTCAACGAGGAGTTCTCGCTGTGCCGGACGACGCCGTGACGACGATCGTCTCCGTCGCGATTCTCGCCCTGCCGATCCTCGCGGCCTGGTCGGTCCTGCGGTCCGTCTGGTCTGAGCGACTCGACCGGGTGCTGCTCGTCGGGCTCGCGATTCCCGTCGGCCTCGGGGCGTCGGCCCTCCTCTTCCTCGCGTCGCTCGCGGTGCTCGGTCGACCGCTTTCGGTCGGCGTGGACGTCGGGTTCTGGTCGGTGATCGCATTCGGCAGTTGGGCCGCCGGGACTCGGGGCCGCGAGTTGAAGTCGGCGGTCCGACCGGGCCACCGTGCTTCCATGGCGGCTCGACTCGTCCTCGTGGTCGCCCTCGCAGCGGCGTTCGCGGGCTTCGTCGCCCAGCAAGTCCGTGCCCCGGAGGGCGGGTCGGACGCCGTCGCGATCTGGAACTTGCACGCACGCATCCTCGTGCTGTCTCCGGGCGGCTGGAAGGACTACCTCAGCTCGCACGCGAACGGGTTCCACGTCGACTATCCGCTGCTCGTCCCGTCCGCCGTCGCGCGGGTCTGGTCGTCGACCGGGGGAGCGGGGCCGGCGCCGTCGCTGGTCGCCGGGGCGTTCCTGCTTGGGACGGTTTGCCTGCTGTTCGGAGCCGTCCGTGTGCTGCAGGGTGAGTCCACGGCCGTGTTCTGCACCACGGTCCTCGTCTGCTCCGTCTACTTCGTCCGCACGTCGGCGTTTCAGTTCGCCGACGCTCCGTTCGCCTGCTTCCTGCTGGGCACGATGGCCACCACGGCCCTCGCGTTGCGGTCCGAGGACAGTTGTTCCACGCCGGGGTTCGTGCTGGCAGGCCTGCTGGCGGGATGCGCGGCGTTCACGAAGAACGAGGGGCTGCTGCTGCTCGCGGTCTTCGGGGCGGTCTGGGCCGTCCGTTGCTTGGCGACCGTCGTCGGGAGAGCGGGCCTCCGCGACGTGTCCGCCGCGACGATGGCGTTGGCCGTCGGCCTGTTCCCGGGCGTCCTGTGTGCCCTGTGGTACAAGTGGTCGGTCGCACCGCCGAGCGAGATGGTCGGCGGCGGTCCCTCCACGCTCGCCCAATTGACGGACGTCAGCCGCTTCGCGGTCGTCGGCCGCGGCTACGTCCGCGAGTGGATCGCACTCACGGAAGTCGGCGGGCTGGTGCTCGTCGCACACGTCGTGGCGCGGCGTGGACGCGGCGACTGGCGGGCGAACCCGGTCGTCTGGATGGGCGCGGCCGTCGTGCTGCTGCAGCTCGGCGGGTACTTCGCCGTCTACCTGACGACGCCGTACGACCTCGAGTGGCACGTCGGGGCGTCGCTGCGTCGGCTGTACGTGCACGTCTGGCCGACGTGCCTGCTGCTGTTCGGGATCGTGTTCCCGTCCGAGAACAGCGCGCTGCGTGCGCGTTCGACGAGCGAAGACGTGGTCGAGTCGACGACGTCGAAGCGCGCGGCTTGAGCCCGGTCAGCTCTTCGCCAACTTCTCGAGTAACGTCGCGACCTCCTCGTGGCCCTGGTTCTTCGCCTTGACGGCCGGCGTGAACCCGTCACCGTCCTCGGCCGCGGGATCGGCCCCGGCTTCGACGAGCGACTTGACCACCGGCAGGTGCCCGTTCCACGCCGCCTTGTGGAGTGGCGTGAGCCCGTCGGCGTCGGCCTTGGCGACGTCCGCCTTCGCGGTCAGCAGGCGGTTGACGACGTCGGCGTGTCCGTTCCATGAAGCGGCGTGCAGCGGCGACGAGGGGCCCTTGCCGTCGACGTCCGCCCCGGCCTTCAGGAGCAGGCCGACGACTTCGCCGTGCCCGCTCCAGGCGGCCATGTCGAGGGGCGTCATGCCGGACTCCTCGGCCACGTCGACGTCGAGTTTCTCCCCGGCTGCGAGCAGCTTGGCGACGACGTCCGCGTGTCCGTTCCAAGCGGCGGCGTGCAGCACGGTCTCCCCGCCAGCGTACCGCTGGCCGAGCGACTTCTGCGTCTTCGGGAGCAGCAGCGTGACGACGCTGGCGTGACCACCCTCCGCGGCGAGCAGCAGCGGGGTGCGGCCCTCCTTGTCCGGCTTGGTCGGGTCGGCGTTCGGGCGCTTCAACAGCACGGCGACCGCGTCCTCGAGGCCGTTGCGGCAGCTCCAGTGGAACAGCGTCTCACCCGTGGTGGGGGAGACCTCAATGTCCTTCGCCTTGGGCAGGATCGCGTTGACGGCCCGGTGGTTGTCCTTGCTGACGGCTACCTGGAGCGGGGTCTGCTTGGCCTTGTTGGCGACGTTCACGTCGGCCCCGGCCTCGACGAGTGCGGCTGCACAGTTGCCGTACCGTTCGAGGATCGACGGGTCGATCTGCCCGCGGAAGTATCCGAACTGGTTGCCGAGGGCGGCCGCGAGGTGCAGCGGCGTGTCGCCGTTGACGTTCGTGAGCGAGTGCTTCGCCTTCTTCTCGAGCAAGAGCTCGACGACCTTGGGCTGACCACTCTGGCAGGCGGCGAACAGCGACGACGGCAGGTACTGGTTCTTGGCCGTCTTGTTGACGTCCGCCCCTCGCTTCAACAGGGCGGCGACGACGTCGGCGTTGCCACGTTGGCAGGCGTAGTAGAGTGGCGTCCCGCCGCCGTTGTCGGTGGGGTCGACGGCCACGTCCTCGTCGAGCAGCAGGTTGACGATCTCGGCGTTGTTCGCCTGGCAGGCGCCGTGGAGCGCGGTGTAGCCGGCGTTGTTCGTGACGGACGGGTCGGCTCCCTTCTCCAGTAGGAGTTCGACCAGTTCCTTCCTTCCGCTCTGGGCGGCGTAGAGGATCGGCGTGGCGCCGTTGCGGTCCTTGGCGTCCACCTTGGCCCCCTTGCCGAGCATCAACTTGGCAAGCTCGGGTCGGCCGTACGCGCAGGCCATGCTGAACGGCGTGTAGTTGTAGCGGGCGGAGAGGTTGGGATCGGCCCCCTCGTCGAGCAGCTTCTCGGCCATCTTCGGGCGGTTGTACTGCACCGCGTGGTGTAGAGCAGAATACCCGCTGTTGTCCTGCAGGTTCGGCTTCGCCTTCTTCGCCAGCATCAGATCGACGAGATCCTGCCGGTTGTTCATGATCGCCTGGTGCAGCGGTGTGTACTTGTAGTTGTTCGAGGCGTTCGGATCGGCCCCCTCACCGAGGAGGAACTTGGCGATCTCGACGCGGTTCTGCTGGACGGCAAGGTGCAGCGGCGTGTTGCGGTAGTTGTCCCGGGCGTCGAGTGCCTTCTCGTTCGCGTCGACGATTGCCTTCACCTGCTTGAGGTCGTTGGACCGAACCGCCGGCAGGATCGACTGCAGTTGGGGCTTCGCAGCGACAGGCGCCGGTCGCACCACCGGTGGTTGAACGGCCACAGGCGGTTGAACCCGGACGGGCCGCGTCGGTTGGCCGGGCGCAACCCGCTGGGCCTGAGCGAAGCGAGACGAGACGAGAGCCGCGGCGACGGCGACGAACAGCGAGAGGCGACGCGACATGGGGCTTCCTCGTTTCCCGTGGATCGACCTGCGTTTCCATGACGACGACGGCTGTCGCCCGTCGGTTCCAGAAAGCGTGGCCTCGGCGTGGGTTTCGCCGAGAATCGCGAGTGACGACAGACGGCCACTGGCTTGCGTATACTCCGGTCGTCGCCGATCCGTCCAGTCTCGGAAAACCCGACACTGGCGGGAACCATCGAATCGGGGCCCGCGTCGTAACGCCGAACCTCCCCTTCGGAGCAGCACTTGAGCGTCGTCGAGTCCCCCACCAAAACGTCCCTTCGTGATCGACTCACCCGGTCGACGCGGTCGTGGTGTGCGGTGACCGGATTGCTCGTGTGTGTTGTCGGGTGTGGCGGCAGTGGGCCCGACGAGGTCGTCGAGGTCGATCCGCCGCGGCCTCCGGACGAGAACCGAACGATCGAGGACGAGCCGCTGGTGCCGCCGATCGACCTCGGGGAACCGGTCTCGGCCATCCGGTCCATCGACGGCCACCACGCGGCCGACCCACTCGGGCTCGACCAGCCGCTCGTCGCAGGGGCCGACTTCACCCGGGACGAACGGGCGAGTTTCCACGCCCACGGGAGCGAGGTCTGTGCCAGCGGGTGCGCGGCCAGCCGGCACCCCACGCCGCCGCTCGACCGCGAGGAGTTCGACCGCCTGATGGTCGAGTACGCTCGCGGGCCGATGGACGAGTCGAACCCGGCACTGGAGTCCCTCTGTTTCTACGGGCGGCAGACGGCTGCGTGGATCGAGAAGCTCGGGACCCGCCCACTCTCGAAGGAACGGGCCGCGTTTCTTCGTCGCGAACTCGAGCGAACACACGCTCTGATCTCGTTCCGCATCGTCGACGAGTTCGGGGACGTCCGCACCTTCATGCCTCCCACCCGCGTGCCGCTCGACCGCCGGCACGTCTTCGAGATGGAGACGGACCGGCTCCCGCCGCTGGAGACCAGCGGGACTGTCAAGCGGGTGGGCCTGCACCACCTGTGGACCCGGTTGTGACTGGAAGGGGTCCACTTCGTGGCCGGACCGTGGTTCACGGTCCAACGTTCTGGGGAAGACTGGCAGGTGGTCGATCGCATCTGGATCAGCAACGAGGGCCGTAACGCGCGTGCCCGCGTGGAAATCAAAGTCGAGTTCGCACCCGCTGAAGAGGAGTCGAAGGATGTCGCCGCTGCGGAGTGATCGCCGTCTGTCGCGGACGCTGCTGTCCGCGTTGCTCGTCAGTCTGGTCGCCGGTCCGGCCTCCGCCGACCCCTGCGGCATGGTGCCGCCGGTCTACGTCGGCGACGACGTGCCGATCGCGCGGATCGGCATTCAGAAGACCTACGTCTTCCACCGGGACGGCGTCGAGACGTTCGTCATCCGGCCCGGCTTCCAGGGGAAGGTCGAGGAGTTCGGGATGCTGATCCCGATGCCGGCCATTCCCGCTCTGCGAAAGGTGTCGGACAACGTCTTCCCGCACGTCGCCGCGGCGGTCGATCCGCCTGAGGTCGTCGTGTACGTGCAGCAGTTCGAGCTGGCGCGGAATCGGGCCTTCAACGCCGCGCCGCAGGCCGCGGCCCCCGGTGGTGGGGCACTTGCTCTCCGTGCCGACGAGGTCCGGGTCGCCAAGGAAGAGGCGGTCGGGATGTACGAGGTGGCCGTGTTGCAGGCGGGGTCGGCGAAGGCGCTCAACAAGTGGATGGACGAC
>JANQQW010000190.1 GCA_028284885.1 Planctomycetaceae bacterium | reverse complement strand
GGCAGGACCCAGCAAGGACCCACCGGCTGTCACGCAACACAATCCTGCCGAAACTCAACAGGAATCGTTGAACTCACCAACCATGTTGTCAAAGAACAGAGCCGCCCGAAGCCAGTGCGACGAGCGGCTTGATCGCTGAAGCGAGCACGGCATCATAAAGCCGGTCGCCCCGTCGTCAAGTGGTACGACACCGTTTTTTCGACACGGTTCGCCGGTCACTTCAGGAGATCGACGTGTTTCGGCCAACCCCCGGCACCTCCGCGGACGCGGTCCCAACGCCGTTTCTCCGTGTCGATCTCGACGCGCTGGAGGCGAATCGCCGCTTCATGGCCGAGTGGCTGGCCCAGAACGACTGCGGCTGGCGGCCCCACGTGAAATCGCACCGCTCTCCGCAGATTGCCCGGGAACTCCTGTCCCACGGGGCGATCGGCGTGACCTGCGCGACCCTTGACGAGGCCGAGCAGATGGTGGCGGGCGGTGTCTCGACGCCGCTGTTGGCTCACCTCAGCGTGTCGGACGACAAACTCGCCAGACTCGCGAGACTGTTCCTCGCAGGGGAGCCGATTGCGACCTGTGACCACTTCGTCCAAGCCGAGACGCTGAACCGCGCGTGCCGTGCGGCCGGGAGCACGGCCAGGGTTCTCGTCGACGTCGACGTCGGGATGAACCGCGTCGGCATCCGCCCCGGCAAGGACGCCCAAGAGCTGGCGCGGGCGATCGACCGACTCCCGAACGTCGAACTGGTCGGGGTGATGGGGTACGAGGGTCATCTCCTCCAGGTCCCCGACCTGGACGAGAAGCGTCGCCGGATCGAGGAGGCGATGGGCACGCTCTGCCACACGCGAGACCGGCTGCTGCGGGACGGTCTCCGGTGTGACGTCGTGAGCGCCGGGGGCACCGGCTCGCTCCTGATCACGCCCGAGTGCGACGGCGTGACCGAGGTGCAGGCCGGCGGCGGCATATTCGGCGACCCGTTCTACCGCGAGAACTGCGGCGTGCGGTCACTCCAACCGGCCCTTCACGTCGTGACGACGGTCGTCAGCCGGCCAAGCCGCGACCGGGCCGTCGTGGACGCCGGATGGAAGTCGGTCAACGGCGACTTCGTCGCGGCCACGGTCCGAAACGACCCGGCCACGACGGTCGCACACCTCAGCGCCGAACACGGCTCGCTGCGGATCGGCGAGGAAAGTCGGCTGGAAGCCCGCATCGGCGACCGGATCGACCTCGTGGTCGGCTACTCCGACCGCACCTGCGTGCTGCACACGCACCTCGTCGGGGTTCGCGACGGGATGGTGGAAGACGTCTGGTCGATCGGCGGTCGATTCCGGACGCCGACGTGACGACCGTCCTGCTCGGCCGTCACTCGGACTCGATGCGGAGCTTGCTCCAGTACGCCTGGGCTCGGCGGTCGTTGTGGCGTTGCTGCCGCACCGTCAGATCGACCGGCTGGCCGGCGAACTCGGTGAGGTCGATCTCGAACCGCGACCACCCCGCTTCGTCCTTCTTCGACTGGCGCCCGACGACTTCCGAGAACCGGCGATCGCCGTTCACGAGCACCTCCAGCTTCCACTCTTCGCTGTCGTCCCGTGCGACCTCGGCGACCAGTCGCACGCGTTTCGACTTCGGGAGCACGCGGGCCGTGCGTAGGACACAGGGACGCTGATGCTCCGGCCCGAACGTCCGCAGCACGTTCCGTCTTCCGCGATACTCGTGCAGCAGGATTGCCCCGCCGCCGATCTCGCGGCTCGCGAACCCGGGTGCAACGCCGCTCAGCACGTCGTGGAACCGCCACGGATCGACCTCCCAGCGGGCGAACTCGGGGGGTGTCGGCGGTTTCGCCGGACGGTCGATCTCGACGAAGTCGGCCCCCTTCCGGGCGAGATAGACCTCGTCGAAGTACGCCGCCTCCCCGTCGAGTGCCTCGAACGCGAAGCCCGTCAGCTCGAACTCGCCGAAGTCCGCGTACAGGTCGCGGGTGACCACACGCCAGTCCTCCGGCGGTTTCTTGTCGAGGCGGAGCGCTCGCCGGTCCTTGGGCGGAGCGGCGGAGGCGTCGTACCGGTAGCCGACCTCCAGCCCGCGACGGTCGCGGTTCTGGAACCGCCGAGCCTGAAACCCACCGGTCCGTTCACGGACGACTCGCGGTCGCACGTCCTCTCGCTGCACTCCGAACTCGCCGTCGTGGGCGACCTGGAGTCCGATCTGCTTGCCGCCGTTCTTCCTCCACGCGAACCGGAGGTAGCGGAACTCCCCGATGCGTGGCCGCTCCCGGACGTCGGCCGAGAGTCCGTCGAGTTCCGCCCGGCCTCGCCACGCCGGCGTGACGACCAGTGCGGACGCGCCGCGGGACGAGTCCTCCAACGTCACCGTTGCCGTTCCGTCGCCGTCCCGAAGGCTCCGCGGAAAGTCGAGCTGCTCGTCGAACACGCGTATCAGGTGCGGCGGGTGTTCGACGAACTCGACCCCACGCCAGCGGACGAACGACTCGCCGGGCTTCGCCGGCAGCAGCACGAGTTCCACCTCGAGTTCGCGTTCTCGCCACTCCGGGTCGACGGGGACGAGGATCGGGTTCGGCCCCCACTCGTCGCGCCAACTGGGGACCTCGACCTCGCCGACCGTCGCACCGTCGACTCGCACCTGCAGCATGGCACGCGGGTCGTTGTCGTCGCCGTACCGGTTCACGGCAATCGCCAGCCACCGGTCCTCGGGGCCCGGCCGGAGCGTGCGACTCCAGGACTCGAACGGCCCCTCGACCGTCGCGAGCACGACGTATCGCGGGTCTCGCGGATCGGAACGGTCCCAGCGACTCCGGAGCCGCACCGGTGCAACGTCGGCCGCCGTCCAGCCGGCGAGGCCGGGGAGGGCGTCTCGGGAACG
>JANQQW010000176.1 GCA_028284885.1 Planctomycetaceae bacterium | reverse complement strand
GAGGTCGTCGAGGCTCAGTGACTCCACCTGGCCGCGAACGTCGTTCTCCCGGCCGTCGCCGACGAAGATCGTCGGTGCGTCGGTCAGAACCGACATGCGGCGGACCCGGGGGTCGTCGCCGTTGAGGACGACGAATCCCTCCGCGGCGCGGACGAGGTCGGCCTTCTCGTCGGCGATCCGCTCGACGTCGCCGAGTCCTGCCGAGTGGGCCGGGGCGACACGCGTGACGACCGCCACGTCCGGGCAGGCGACCTCGCAGAGCGACGCGATCTCGCCGGGGCCGGACGCCGCGATCTCGACGACGACGTACTCGTGCGAGTCGTCGAGCTGTAGCAACGTGAGCGGGACGCCGATGGCGTTGTTGAAGTTGCGTGGACTGCGAACGCCCGTGTGGCCGGCCGAGAGAACGGCGTGGACGAGTTCACGCGTGGTCGTCTTGCCGACGCTTCCCGTGACGCCGACGACGAGCGCGTCCGACTCGGAACGGTGTACGCGAGCGAGGTCGGCGAGAGCTCGAAGGGTGTCGTCCACGACGACGGTTGGACGGCTGGTCTCCTCACCAGCATTCTCGACCACACTGCAGAGGACGCCGCGGTCGAGTGCCTCTGCGACGAAGTCGTGTCCGTCGAACCGCTCACCGCGGATCGCCCAGAAGAGGTCTCCCGGCCGAACGTCGCGTGAGTCGATGCAGACGCGGTCGAAGGACAGGCCGTCCTCGACGTGGTGCGCACGACCTCCCGTCGCGGCGAGCAGATTCGTCAGCGCGATTCGCGACATCTCTGTTCCGCTCCCGGCGGTGAGAAGGATCGTGGACAACAGGACGGACGACATGCGGAGAGAGTTGGAGAACGGCGAGAGGTGGGGTGGAGAGCGGTCACGCGACTGCGGCGTGCAGCCGCTGGTGGAGGGAGGCGAGGGACTCGCGAACGACCTCGCGGTCGTCGAACGGGAGAGACTCGCTCCCGACGACTTGGACGGTCTCGTGGCCCTTGCCGGCGACGACGACGCAGTCACCGGGGCGGGCGAGTTCGACGGCACGGGCGATCGCGTCGGCCCGGTCGAGACGACACTCGATCTGGCAGGACGCGTCGGCGAGGCCGGGCAGAATCTGTTCGACGATGCGTTCCGGCGACTCCGAGCGCGGATTGTCGCTGGTGACGATCGCGACGTCGGCCTGTGCGGCGGCGCGGCCGAGCTCCGGTCGCTTGGCCCGGTCGCGGTCGCCTCCCGCGCCGAAGACGCAGAGGACACGACCTTCCGTCGCATCCTTCACCGAGCGGAGAACCCGCTCGAGTGCGTCAGGCGTGTGGGCGTAGTCCACGAACACGTCGAACGGCTGACCGGCGTCGACTCGCTCGAGTCGTCCCGGCACGACCGCGAGGGACTCGAGTCCGCTCACGACGTCCGAGAGGGCGACCCCGAGCTCCAAGCAGGACGTGGCCGCGGCCAGGGCGTTGGAGACGTTGTGGGTCCCGACGAGCGGAAGATCGACGAGGGTGGACTCGTTCTCGACGTGGAGTTCGAACCGTGTTCCGCGGAGCGACTGGGAGAGGACGACGGCACGGACGTCGGCCTCCGGCGAGAGCCCGAAGGTCGTCACCCGACGGCCGTTCGCCCGCTCGGCGAGTGAGGCCGCGGCCTCGTCGTCGGCGTTGAGGACGAGCCGGCCGTCCATGTCGAGCATCTCGACGATCCGCGACTTCGCGGCGAGATAGTCCCCGTGCGTGCCGTGGTAGTCGAAGTGGTCGTGGGTGACGTTCGTGACGACGGCGACGCGAAGTCGGGTCGCGGCGACACGGTCCTGGTGGAGAGCGTGGCTGGAGAGTTCCACGGCGGCGTGGCGTCCACCGTTCGCGGCCACTCGGGCGAGGGCGGCGAAGAAGTGGTCGGAGTCCGGGGTCGTCAGGTTGGCGGCCGTGGTCTCGGAGGCGTCGTCGTACTCGATCGTGCCGAGGAGCCCGCAGGACTGGCCGGCCGTGCGGAGGACGGAACGCACCATCCAGGTGACGGTCGACTTGCCGTTCGTGCCCGTGACGCCGACGACGTCGAGGCGGTCGGTCGGGTGGCCGTGAACGGCGGAGCAGATGCGGGCGTAGGCTTCGCGAACCGAGGGGACCACGACCTGGGGGACCGCGACCTGCGGGAGCGGCTGACGAACGAGGACCGCTCGGGCTCCACGCGATACGG
>JANQQW010000152.1 GCA_028284885.1 Planctomycetaceae bacterium | reverse complement strand
CGCCACCTCCGACTCGCCGTCGCCAACGAGTGGCCCCGCACCGCCGGCTACGGCCCCCGCTACATGTGGCACGTCGGCCGAGTGCACTACGAGTTGCTGCGCGCGAAGGTCGAAAAGGACGACGACCGCGGCTCCTGAGTTCGCGGATCCCGTCGTGATTTGCGTATCCCTCCTCGCGAGACGGATCGGCTCCCGTCAGAATGTCGGGTGACCAGTCCAACGTGCGAGGATCCCCGATGCGTGCCTCCTTGGCCCTTCTCGTTCTCGTCGCTGCCGTGGCGGCCCGTGCCGACGAACCAGGCCTCCACGCCGGGGCCGCGGCGGTCGACGTCACGCCGACGGAGTTCCCCGTCAACCTGCCGGGCGGCTTCAGCGGCAACGCCGGCACCACGGTCCACGACCCGCTCCACGCGCGGGCGCTCGTCCTTTCCAGCGGCGAGACGACGGTCGCAATGGTCGTCGTCGACAACCTGGGCGTCTCCCCGGCCGCGATCGAGGAGGCGAAGGCGATCGCCGCGAAGAAGACCGGTATCCCGGTCGAACGGATGCTCGTCTGTTCGACCCACACGCACTCCGCCCCCACCTCCGGGGCGACCGAGGGCCCGGCCCCGGCCGTCGCGTATCGGAGGAAGCTCGTCGCCGGCATCGCCGAGTCGATCGCGAAGGCCCACGCCGCGCTGCGTCCTGCCGCCGCGGGGCACGCGGTCGAGTCGCTTCCCGAGGAGGTCTTCAACCGACGCTGGTTCCTGAAGCCGGGCAAGATGCCACCCAACCCGTTCGGCAAGCTCGACCTCGCGAAGATGAACCCGCCGCGGAGTTCGGACGTGCTCGACCGCCCGGCCGGCCCGACCGACCCGGACGTCACGATTCTCTCCGTCCAGGACGCCGACCGGAGGCCGCTCGCACTCTTCGCCAACTACCCGCTGCACTACGTCGGCGGGGTCCCGCGCGGGACCGTCTCGGCCGACTACTTCGGCGAGTTCGCCCGCCTGATGCCCAATCGCCTGCGGGCGAAGGGGGACTTCGTGGCGATGATTTCGAACGGTGCCTCGGGCGACATCAACAACATCCCCTTCACCGTCACCCGTCCGCCGCGTGAGCCGTTCGAGCAGATCGGCATCGTGGCCCGCAAGGCCGCCGACGCCGCCTGGTTCGCCCACCGCAAGATCGACCACCACCGCCGCGACGTGCCGCTCGCGATGGTCGAGCGCGTCGTCACGTTGGAGCACCGCAAGCCGACGGAGAAGGAGGTCGTCGCCGCCCGCAACGTCCTCGCGAAGTGGGACGACCCGGCGGAGCGGGCCAAGCTGCCGCGGCTCGCCGACCACTACGCCCGCCGCACGCTCAAGGCAGCCGAGCGGCCGGACACCATCGACGTGAAGATCCAGGCGATCCGCGTCGGCGACCTCGCCGTCTGCGGCATCCCGTTCGAGACCCTCGTCGAGATCGGGCTCGAGCTGAAGCAGAAGAGCCCCTTCGGCACGACGATGGTGATCGGCCTCGCCAACGGTCGCCACGGCTACCTGCCCACCCCGAAGCAGCACCGTCTCGGCGGCTACGAAACGTGGCTCGGCACCAGCATCGTCCAGTTCGACGCGTCGGTGATCCTCGTCGACAACCTCAGCGAGATGCTCGGCGAGTTGCACGAGGCCGGAACACCGAGTCCGACGGAGCGTCCCGAGTGAATCCGGCGTACCCGCTTCTGCTGCTGCTCGTGGCGTTCCCTCCCGGGGATCCGGGCGTCTCGACGCTGGACTCCGTCGACCGCGTTCGCGGCGGGCGGCACTGGATCGACCAGCCGACCGATCCGCCACGTTCTCCGGCGGAGTCGCTGAAGGCGTTCGAGATCGAGGAGGGGCTCGAGATCGCGCTGTTCGCGGCCGAGCCTCTCGTGAAGGACCCGGTGGCGATCGCGTTCGACGAGTTCGGGCGGGCGTTCGTCGTCGAGTACGGCGACTACCCGACCGGCCCCGACGACCCGAACGCGAAGCCGTTGTCGCGGGTCGTGATCCTCGACGACACGGACGGCGACCACGTGGCCGACCGACGGACGGTCCTCGCCGACCACCTCGACTTCGCACACAGCCTGCTGCCGTACGGTGGCGGGATCATCGTGGGAGCGCGAACCCAACTGCTGTTCCTGAAGGACACCGACGGCGACGACCGGGCCGACGTTCGCGAGGTCCTCTACGAGGGTTTCACGCCGGCCCACCCGCAGATGCAGATCGGCAACCCGCGATACGGACTCGACAACCGCGTGTACTGCAACTACGGCCCGGGGACGATCACCTCGCCCAAGCGGCCCGGCGAGAAGGTCGTGATGCCGCGTGGCGAGTTCGTGTTCGAACCGAAGACCTGGGAGTTCGGTCCGGCGGCCGGCCTCGGGCAGTTCGGCAACACGATCGACAACTGGGGTCGCCGCTTCTTCTGCACGAACCGCAACCCGATCATGACGGCTCCGATCCCCTGGGAGGTCGCCCGCCGCAACAAGTATGCCCCGCTTTCCAAGCTGCACTACGACGTCGCTCCCGCGGGCGGCGACACGCGAGTCCATCCGCTCGTTTCGATGAAGAGCAACTACCTCTCGCACGCCGGCACGCACACCTCGGCCTGCGGCGTCACGGCATACCGCGGCGATCTGCTCGGTCCCGAGTACGTCGACGACGTCTTCGTCTGCGAGCCGATCGGCCATCTGGTCACGCGGTCGAAGATCGTGGAGGACGGCGTCGAACTCCGGGCCGAACGGATCGGCGGGGACCGAGACTTCCTCGCCTCGCTGGACACCTGGTTTCGGCCGGCGAGCCTTGCCGACGGACCCGACGGGGCCCTGTACCTCGCGGACATGTACCGGCTGTGGGTCGAACATCCGAAGTTCCTGCCGGACGAGGTGGCCGAGCGGATCGACTGGCGGGCCGGCGAGGACCGCGGCCGGATCTGGCGAATCACCAGAGCGGGGGCGGAGGCGCGACCGTTCGATCCACCGAAGACGACGGCCGACCGTGTCGCTTTGCTCGTGGACACCAACGGTTGGCGGAGGGAACTGGGTCAGAGGCTGATCGTGGAGCGTGAAGATCACGAGGCCGCCTACGCGCTTCGCGGTGTCCTCAAGAGCCGCAAACCGCCGTTGGAGGAAGTCGTCCTGCCGACTTCCCCGGCCGGGGGGAGACTCCGTGCGATGTATGCCCTCTTGGGCCTCGGTGAGCTCGTTGAGCGCGACTTGAAGCACGGCCTGCAGGATCTCTCCCCGCACGTGCGCCGAGCGAGCGCTCGACTGCTCGCGGAACGATTTGCGGAGGACCGCCGTCTGCCCGAGCTCTTCGGCAACATTGCTCGAGCGTCGACGGACGAACAACTTCGTTTCGAGGTACTACTCGGACTGGGCGAGCTACGTCACCCATCGGTTCCGGAGTCGGTTGCGATCGTCGCCCGACGCGACGGGGAGAACCGCTGGGTTCGGAACGCCGTACTCACCGCCTGTGAGGAACGCAGCGGAGCCGTGCTCCGGAGTCTCGTGTCGGACGAGGCATGGACTGCGAGCGGCGACGGGGCCAAGATCGACCTCGTGCGGCGACTCGCCGCCGTTGTGGGGGTCCGTGGGCGGCTCGGCGAACTGCGTGAAGTGCTCGAACTGCTCGACGATCGCGCAACCACGGGCGGATGGTGGCGGGCGGCGACGCTGACGGGCCTCTCCGAGGGACTGTCACGGCATCGGGGCAAGCTGGGGCGGACGAGTCTGGCGAAGCTGCTCGCCGATCCGCCGACAACGCTCGCCGGTTCGGTCGCCGGGGCCCGCCGAGTTCTCGAAGAGGCTGCGGCGGTTGCGGTCGACGACAAGGAGCCGGTCGGCGATCGACTCGCGGCGATCGGGCTGCTCGGGACGGGTCCGTTCGACGGCTTCGCCCCGCTCGCGGTGACGTTGACGAAACCGTCCCAACCGCCGGAGGTGCGACGTCGGACGCTTGAGGCGATGCGGAATCGCGGAGTCCCAGCGGCCCGAGTCGTGCTCGACGCCTGGCCCTCGTTGAGCCCGGACCTGCGTGGCACGGCCCTGCCCATGCTGTTGGGGCGGACGGACACCGCTCGTCTCACGCTCGAGGCGATGCTGGAAGGGCGCGTCGAGCCTTCGGCCGTCGATCTCGACCTCCGCGTTCGCCTGCTTCGACACCGGGACGACGAGGTGCGGAAAGCCGCGGCCGAGTTGTTCGGCGGGGCCGTCTCCCCGAACCGCCGAGAGGTCGCACGGGAGTACGCGGCAGCCCTGTCCGGCGAGGCGGACGTGGTCCGCGGTCGGCTCGTCTTCACACGTGTCTGCGCGAAGTGCCACCGGCTCGACGGCGCGGGCCACCAGGTCGGACCGGATCTGTCCGACGTCTCGAACCGCCCACGCGACGCCCTGCTCCACGACGTGCTCGATCCCAATCGGAAGGTCGAGCCGCGATTCCAGGAGTACTCCGTCGTCACGACCGACGGGCGTCTGTTCAACGGACTGCTGGCGAGCGAGACGGAGGAGCAGATCGTCCTCGCTCGCCCCGAGGGACGTGAGGAGACCGTCCCACGGGCCGACGTCGAGTTGCTCAAGGCGACCGGGCGCTCGTTGATGCCCGAGGGCGTCGAGAAGGACGTGTCGGTCGACGAGATGCGGGACCTGCTGGAGTTCCTCGTGAACCGACGTCGGTGACGAACGCCGCGACGCTTCGCGGCATTCGTGCGTGTCGGTAGCATTCGAGAGTCCGCCCGCGGCCGTTCTGGCCCGACCGACCGTCTTGTCACGGAGCTTACATGTCCCGCATCGCACTCGCCCTCGTCCTCGCGGTGGGCACGGTCTCGGTCGCCCGGGCTGCGAAGCCGAACGTGCTCGTGATCCTCGCCGACGACCTCGGCTACTCCGACCTCGGCTGCTACGGCGGCGAGATCGAGACGCCGCACGTCGACCGGTTGGCGAAGAACGGTGCCCGTCTCACGCAGCTCTACAACTCGGCCCGCTGCTGTCCGAGTCGGGCGTCGCTGATGACCGGGCTGTACCCGTCGCAAGCCGGTATCGGCGACTTCACGACGAACAAGCCGAACCCTAACCGCGGCCCCGGCTACCTCGGCAGGCTGAACGAGCAGTGCGTGACGCTCGCCGAGGCCCTGAAGCCGGCCGGCTACGGCTGCTACTACGTCGGAAAGTGGCACCTGCACCCGGAGACCGGGCCGATCGAACGCGGCTTCGACGAATTCTACGGCTACACCCGAGGCCACTCGCACGACCAGTACGACGCGGACTACTACGTTCGGCTGCCGGAAGGTCGGGAGAAGGAGATCGACCCGCCCGCCGACGAGTTCTACGCGACGGACGTCTTCAACGACTACGCGATCGAGTTCCTGAAGCAGGGACGACGCAGCGGCAAGTCGTGGCTGCTGTTCCTCGGGCACTCGTCGCCGCACTTTCCCGTGCAGGCCCCGGCCGAACGGGCGGACGCCTACGACGCCGTCTACCAACGCGGCTGGGACGTGCTTCGCCAGGAACGTTTCGAGCGGATGCGATCGCTCGGGCTCGTCGACGGGGAACGCTGGAAGCTCACCGACCGCTCGATCGTCCCGGTCGACCGGAAGGACGTCGCGAACGGTTCGCCCGGCGAGCCGAACCCCGCATGGGACGACGTGCCAAAGGACCGGCAGCGGGACCTCGCCCGTCGAATGGCCGTGTTCGCGGCGATGGTCACGGCCGTCGACGACGGGGTCGGGCGAATCGTCGACCAGCTCGAGCGAACCGGCGACCTCGACAACACGCTGATCGTGTTCCTCAGCGACAACGGAGCCTGCTACGAGTGGGGGCCGTTCGGGTTCGACGGCGTCTCCCGCCGCGGCGAGACGATCCTGCACACCGGCGACGAGCTCCGGAACATCGGCCAGCGGGGCACGCACCACTCCTACGGCAGCGGCTGGGCGAACCTCGGCAACACGCCGCTGCGGCTCTACAAGCACTTCACCCACGAGGGGGGCATCTCCACACCGTGCATCGTGCACTGGCCGGACGGTATCGGGCGGCCGGACAGGTGGTTCCGCTCCCCCGCCCACGTCATGGACGTGATGCCGACCGTGCTCGAGGCGACCGGGGCGAGCTACCCGCAGTCGCTCGGAGGTCGGCGACGAACGCCGCTCGAGGGGCGTAGCCTGCTTCCGCATCTGCGCGGCGAGAAGGTCACCGATCGCTCGATCGGCTTCGACCACCAGTCGGCCCACGCTCTGCGAAAGGGCGACTGGAAACTCGTCTGGTCGAAGCGGATGCCGCACGAGATCGCGTGGGAGCTGTACAACCTCGCCGAGGACCGCTGCGAGACGCACGACCTCGCCGAGGCGCACCCGGAGCGGGTGAAGAGCATGGCGGCCGAGTGGGAGCGGTGGGCGACGCGCGTCGGCGTGACGTGGGACGCCCCGGCGAAGACCTCCGCCGCGGATCGGTCGGCCCCGCCCACTCCCGAGATCGCCAAGAGGCGGCTGACGATCTCCGCCCACGTCGCAACGTCGTCGCGAACGGGGGTGATCGTCGCCCAGGGTGGCCGAGAGCACGGCTACGCCCTGCACCTGCTGGACGGCAGGCCCGCCTTCGACGTTCGCGTGAACGGAGAGGTGACGCGGATCGTCGGCAAGCGACGGGTGCTGACCGAGTTCGTGGTCGAGGCAAGGCTGACAAGGGACAAGGTCTCCCTCTCGATCGACGGCACGGTCGTGGCCGACGGCGAGTCGCCCGGCCTGATTCCTCGTCAGCCGAAGGACGGCCTGAACGTGGGCCGCGACGACCTCACTGCCGCCGGTGACTATGCACCACCGAACCGACTCGTCGGATCCGTCTCGAAGGTGCAGGTCTCCACGAGGCCGTCCGGATCGGACTGACCGCTCGGCACCCGGTCGTCCGAGGCCTCGAAGCACTCGGCGAGTCGTGCTCCACGCACGGGAGTGTCGGCACCTTGCCTCCCTACCGAACGGCCGTCTCGACCAACGCCTGAGTCGTCCCCCGTCAGCAGAGCGTGAACTCCGCGTCGGCGGCATCGGTCTCACCACTCGGTGCTCCCAACCAGGACGTTCGCCCCAGTCGTCCGCGGGCTCCCAGTTCGACCCGCGGCACGTCCGACCGCCGTAGGACCAGCTGCACTCGGCAGAACAGTTCGCCCCGCGTGAACTCCCGCACGAAGTCGCCGAGCCTGCTCCAGAGATCGCCGCGAGGAAGGAGTTGGGCGAAGGTCTCGCGACCCATCGGGCCAAGCCGGAGGTGCAAGTGCGACTGACGGTCACGAACACGTCCGCCCGCGACCGTGCCGACTCCGAGTCGACTCGAGTCCCCGGGTCGTCCGAGCAGGGTTCGCTCCTCCAACTCCAACTTCAGCCAGCCGAGTGCGAACGGAGTCACGACGACCGGCACGCCGAACTCGTGTCGAACGATCGCCTCCAACGCCTCGGCCGACCGCGTCGAGGCGCCGAGACGCCCGGCGAAGTACGTGCGTGAGGAGTCCGGCAACGACGTGCGGTCACGGGCACCGTCGTGCAGGCCGAACAGGGCCCCCAGGTACAGCGAGAAGCGGTCGCTCTCCGGCCGGTCGGCGTGATGTGTCGCCCGGGGGGCCGCGTGGGCTCGGTGGAACAACGTCAACAGCCGATGCTGCAGCAGCTCGACGAAGGCGAGCGGGGCGGGATCGCCGTCGTGCAGGAGGGCCGAGCGGATTCGCTCCGTGACGTGGAGCGGCAGCGGACCGTTCGGCCCCAGCAACCCGAACCCGCGGGCATCGACGCGCAGGCGACCGTCCTCGTCCACGGCCCTACCGCCGACCTCCGCCGCCGAGAAGGCCATGCCGGCGTCGCTGCCGACGCGCACGGCCTCGTCGTGCGGTCCGGCCGCCTTGCCGACCGGCGGCAGCTCCGGGTGCGCAGCATCGACGTGACGCAGCGCGTGGAACAGGTCGAAGCGGTCCGGCCGGCGACGGAGCTCCGTCAGAGGGTCGGTCGGCGGCCCGTGCGGATCGGCCATCGGTGCACCTCACCGCGCTGCGTCGTCAGCACGGTCCGAGTGAAGGAGTTGAGCGACACGTACTCGGAGAGGAACCTCTCCAGCACCGAGACGAACGGGACTGCCCGTCGGCCGGGAAAGCTCTCCTCGTCGCAACGGACGTCGATCTCCAGACCGCGACCGTGCACGAGCGGCCCGCGAATCGGCAGTCGCCGGACGACGTTCCGCGCCGTGATCGCGAGCACCCCCTCGAGCTGGCGGCGCGCGGGACGGTCGTCGGGATCGCAGTACAGCTGCAACAGTTCGACGAGTGCAGCCGGGCCGTCGGACGACTCGTCGTCCAGCAGGCTCAGGTGGTTGAGGGAGAGATGACTGAGGAACTTCCAACCGGTCTCGCGTCCGCCGAACACGAGCGGAGGACGTGGAGGCGTCGGCCCGACGGCCGCCGTGATCCGCGCGACCGGCAGGGCGACGTCGACTCCGAAGTCGCAGCCGTGCGGGAGTCGCGCGGCGAGGTCACGGTTCGTGCAGAAGGTCTCGACCGAGAGCTGCCCCGGAAGGTCCGCCGGAAGGCCACCCTCGGGGGCGGTCAGCGTGAGGAAGACCTCGGTGCCGAGGTCTCGCTCCGCCGGCTGCTCCCTCCGCACACGTTCGGACGGCACCCGCGGCCGGCGTTCCTTGCCGTAGACCCCACAGCCGAGCGTGCGGGGATCGACGCCGTGCGCCGGGACGAACGGCACGCCGTCGTCGAGCCGTCTGTCGAACCCCGTGACACTCCGGATCTGCCAGACCTCGAAGTCCGTCGGCCGGCTGCGGTCGGGCAGGACGTGGTACTCGCGCGTCTCCGGGGCGGTCCGAATGCGATCGGCCCGCTTGGGGAACAGGTTGACCGCGGGCGTGCAGAAGAGCTCAAGGTCCCGCGGCGTCACGCGGCGTTCGAGAGCCGAGTCCTCCCCCTCCGGCAGCAACAGCAACGACCAGCGGTCGGTCGCCAGGCCACGGACCGCCTCGCCGAGTCCGCGGACGCACACCGACGCGAACTTCGCCGGCAGCAGGAAGTACTCCGCCAACAGCCGATGTCCCCGCGACGTCCGCGGGTCGAGCGGGAACAGCGACTCGTCGTCCTCGAATCCCAGCGGCTCGACGTGACCGTCGGCCACGGAGACGACACGGCCGGTGACGTCGTCGCGGACCAGCACACGCGTGGTGCCGACCACCAGCAGTTCGAACAGCCGTTCGGCCTGCCCGGCGTCGCCGTTCAGCTGCAGCGGAAGTGCCTCGACGGCGAGCGCGTCCGTCCTCAACCCGGCCGTCACCCGGAACGACAGCGAGATCGCACATCCCGCGGCCCCGATCCCCGGGATCTCGCTCGAACGGGGCGACTGCCGCGAGACGTACTCCGCTCCGACGACCTGCAGCGGCCACAAGGTGAACTCTCGAGTCGTCCGGAAGTCGCAGGCCGTCCGCGAGCCCGGCACGCTGCTGCGAAGACTCGTGCCCCGCGGAACGACGACCCCTTCGGCGAGCGAGCCCTTGTCGTCGTCCGGCTCGAAGCGGGCGATCATCGCCGCGGGCCTCGGCGCCGTCAGATGCGGAGCGACCAGATCGACGAGGCCGTCGACGAACGTCCCGAACTCGCTGTCGATCTTCAAATGGACGCGGGCGGCGAGGAACGCGACCCCTTCGAGGAGCCGCTCGACGTGCGGGTCGGCCACCTCGCCCGCGTGGAGACCGAGCCGGCGACCGACCTTCGGATACCGGTCGGCGAACTCGCGGCCCATCTCCCGCAGGTACTGCAGTTCGCGGTCGTACGCGTCCAGGAACAACGGGTTCACGGCTCGACCTCCTCGGCGACGAGGTCGAAGTGGCCGGCCTCGAGGTTCGCCGTCGCCCGCACGAGGAACGGGATCGGCTCGGGGAACCCGAGCAGTCGCCCGCCGATCGTGATCACGAGGGCGTCGAGCGGCGTGCGGTCCGGATCGACCGTGGCCTCGGTCACCAACGTCGCCGGGTCGATCCGCGGCTCGAACCGCGTGACGGCCGTCCGGATCTCGCGAGCGAGCTCGTCCGCCGTCTCCCGCCCGACGGACCGACCGGTCAGCGGGGCGATGCCGTAGTTCAGCACGGAACGAGCGAGATCCGGTCGCCCCTTCAGGTCGTCGTCGGACCAGTGTCTCGTGGTGCCGAGCAGGTCGCGGAGGTCCTCGACGACGGCCGCGCGATAGTCGTCCGCGGTTGCAACACTTGGGCCGTTGGCGAGCAGCTCGCCCAGCAGTCCGCCGGGAGCGTTCGTCCTCCGGCCTCTCGTCGCGAGTTGCATGGCGTCCCTGCCCAGTCGTTCGCGCGCGGTCGATCGTCGGCCGTCGCCTCCTGCGACCGCCACCTGTCTCTATCGACCAGCCAGGTTCGGGACGTGAAGAAGCCCGACTTCCCGTTTGCGGGAAGCCGGGCTCGTCTCGCTACTCGAAAGGTGCGGCGATCAGGCCGCGAGCTCGGAGCTGGTGGTCAGGTCCCAGCCCTTCTGCTGGCTCTGGTCCACGCCGTCGTCGTTGTACTCCACGGAGATCTTGGTGAAGTTGATGGTGAGGTTCTCGTTCGCCGTCTCGCCACCGCCGGAGGTGATGTTGTAGCCGGTGATGATGGCGTCGTGGAGAATGATCTCCATGTAGGTCTTGTGCGAGTTCGTGTCCGACCGGATGAGGTCGATGGTGGCCTTCCCGAGGCTGTCTCCCGAGACGGACTGGGCGAACAGGTCGGCCGAGGCGATGTCGACCTTGCGGGTCAGGTTCACCTCGGAGAAGTGGGCCACGCTCGTCGTCCGGTCGTTGCCGGCCGACTTGAACTCGACGGTCCGGTTCACGCCGAAGGAGATCGACTGGACGTCGATCCAGTCGGTGTGGTCGTCGACTTGGAGAGACCCCTTGATCTGGGTCTCGAAGTTCAGGGCGATCATGGAAGGGACTCCCACACCGGGCGGGGACGTAGGTTGGTTCGTTCACGGCCCCCGGAGCCGGTGTCCTCCGGGGGCACGCCTGACGTACGCTTACTTGCCACTCGGCAGTTTCGAGACCAGCCGCAGCGAGACGGTGAGTCCCTCCAGCTGGTAGTGGGGCCGCAGGTAGATCTTCGACGAGTAGTAGCCGGGGTTCCCCTCGACCTCCTCGACGACGACCTCCGCGGCGGCCAGCGGGTGCTTGGCCTTGTCCACCTCGGTGGCCGTGGCCGGGTTCCGCTCGACGTAGCGGGTGATCCAGCGGTTCAGCCAGGCCTCCATGTCGCCCCGCTCCTTGAAGGAGCCCACCTTGTCCCGCACGATGCACTTCAGGTAGTGCGCGAAGCGGCAGGTGGCGAACAGGTACGGCAGCCGGGCCGAGAGGTTGGCGTTCGCCGTCGCGTCCGGGTCGTCGTACTCGAACGGCTTCTGCAGGGACTGCGCGCCGATGAAGGCGGCGAGGTCCGAGTTCTTCCGGTAGACGAGCGGCATGAAGCCGTTCTTCGCCAGCTCCGCCTCGCGGCGGTCGCTGATCGCGATCTCGGTCGGGCAGGTGGCGTCCACCCCGCCGTCGTCGGTGGGGAACGTGTGGACCGGCAGGCCTTCGACCGCCCCGCCAGACTCCACACCGCGGATCCGCGAGCACCAGCCGTAGAGCTTGAACGCCCGGTTGACGTTCACGCCCATCGCGTAGGCGGCGTTCGACCACGTGAAGCGGGTGTGGTCGTTGCCGTTGGTGTCCTCGACGAAGTCAAACTCGTCGACCGGGTTCTCCCGCGGACCGTACGGCAGCCGTGATAGCACCCGCGGCAACACGAGGCCGACGTAGCGGGCGTCGTCGCTCTCGCGGAGCGACCGCCAGCTGGCGTACTCGACCGTGCCGAAGATCTTCGTCAGGTCCCGCGGGTTGGCGAGTTCCTGCCAGGACTGCATCTGCAGCAGAGCGGGCCCGGCGGCCGCGATGAAGGGCGTGTGACACGCCGCCGCGACCTTGCTGAGCTCGCCCAGCATCTCCACGTCCGGCGGGGAGTGGTCGAACTCGAAGTCGCCCAGCAGGCAGCCGTACGGCTCGCCGCCGAACTGCCCGTACTCCTCCTCGTACAGCTTCTTGAAGAGGGGGCTCTGGTCCCAGGCCGTCCCCTTGAACTTCTTCAGGGACTTGCCGAGTTCCTTCTTCTTGACGTTGAGCACCCGAATCTTCAGCAGCTCGTCGGTCTCGGTGTTGTTGACGAGGTGGTGGAGCCCCCGCCAGGTTCCCTCGAGCTCCTGGAAGTCCGGGTGGTGGACGACCTCGTTGACCTGCTCGGTCAGCTTGCGGTCGATCTCGGAGATGAGCGCCTCGACCGTGTGGAGGATGTCCTCCGGGACGACGGAGTCGCTGTCCTCGAGCACGCGGGCCGCGAAGTTGCGGACGGCGTCCTCGACGGAGGCGAGCGTCGCGTCGGTCTGCGGACGAAACTCCTGCTTCAGGAGGTCGTCCAGGTCCTCACGCGAAATCGGTTCTGCGACGGCGGTGTCGGCCATGGTCACTTGCCCTTCTTCTTGGGTTTCTCGTCGGCCGGCGCGTCGTCGCCCGCGGCCTCCTCGGCGAGGGTCTTGAGCAGATCCTCGTTCTCCATCACCCGGTTCATCAGGGCCTCGGCCCCGGACTTGCCGTCCATGTAGGTCAGCAGACCGGCGAGCTTCTGGCGGGCCTCGAGGAGCTTGTCGAGCGGCTCGACCTTCCGGGCGATCGCCGCCGGCGAGAAGTCGTCCATGCTCTCGAACGTCACCTCGACGGCGAGGTTGTCCTCACCCGTCAGCCGGTTCGGAACCTGGAACGCGACCCGCGGCTTGGCGGCGGCGAGGCGGTCGTCGAAGTTGTCGACGTCCACCTCCTGGAACTTTCGTTCGGCGAGCGGCGCCGGCTCCTCGGACGGCTTGCCCGAGAGGTCCGCCATCACGCCCATCACGAACGGCAGCTCGACCACCTTCTCCGCCCCGTACAGCTCGACGTCGTACTCGATCTGCACGCGCGGCGGACGGTTACGCCCGATGAACTTCTGACTGCTGTCGGCCAAGGAACACCTCGCTTTCGAAGTCGAAGGCCGGTGGACCGGCCGAGAGAACAGGTCTAGTCACGCGTCTCACGGCTTCCTGCCCAGCGCGTCACGTCGGCAAGGCCATCCGGGGCCAAGTCTCGAACGATGTCGAGAAAGTCCATGTCGACCAGCCGCCTCGCCCGCCTCAGCAGCAGCGGAATCGGGCTCGAGGGCTCGTGCCGGTCGTAGTACTCGCAGAGGGCGTCGAGCGTCGTGACGACGTCGCTTCGCCCGTTGATCGTCTCCGGCACACAGGCCGTCGCGGCCCGTGCCCGTTGTTCGGTCGTGCTCACCTCGGCGTCCTCCGCGTCGGGTCGCTGCGTCGGCTTCGTGTCGTTCGCAGTCTCGGCCGCGGGCGCGTCGTCCCGGGGACCGAGGACGTCCTGAATCTCCTCCAGCACGCTCCGCAACGGATCGAGGTTCGGAGCAGGTCCGACCTTCGTCTCGAAGGCCCGCTCGATCCGGTCGAGGCACCGCACACTTCGCTCGACCTGCCCGGCGGACTTCTTCAACGCGGCACCGTCCGCCGCCGAGAGCACCGCCTCCACCTCGGACGGCTGCAGTCGCGTCGTCTCGTCGCGACCGTCGCGAGCGTGCCGGACGTCCTCCAGCGAGCAGTCGCCGAGAACCGGGTGTGCGGCGAGCGTCGCACTTCTCAGGCCGCGGAGAACGAAGGCGTCGTCGCAGAGTCCGGTCAGGACGTTCGACCGCTCCAACGCCGGCTCGACGTCGTCCTCGTCCAGCAGCGGGTGCACCGACTCCCACTCGTCCTCCAGCCAGCCGGCGAGCAACTCCAGCCCGTCCGCCAGGCCAACGAGTCCTTGCGTCCGCAGCAGCCCGGCCGTCAGGTTGAGTCCGACTCTCAGGTCGTGGGTCCGGTGGGCCAGTTCGACGGCGTGCAGCTCGAGCACCGACCAGTCCGGCTCCTCGGCGGCGTACACGGTCTCGCCGAACTGCTGCTCGGAACGTCCCGTCGCCAGTCGTTCCATCTCGGCGAAGGCGGCGTCGTACGACAGATCCTCGCCACTCGGACGATCGGTGGCGATCGCTCCGCGAAGTTCCAGGATGTCCGCCGTCGCGGTTGTCATCGTTCGACTCGAGAGAATCCGAGCGCGCTGGGGAATCGCGCAGCGCGCCGCCGTTCGCCTGTACTGCCACAGATCGTCGTCAAGCGCCGGGCGACACGATTTCGACTGAAAGTGCCCGACGAGACTGCGCGACCGGGGTCGCCTGCACGGCACGCAGAACCGGACGAACCCGACAGGAGACACCCGGAGCGCGACGTCTGCCGAGTCACGGCGGGCGGTCAGCGGGTCGTGGTCAGCATCCACAGCAGTGCCACCACGGCCGCTACGGACAGCGTTCCCAGCGTCCCGGCCGCCCACCACAGGCGGTCCTCGTTGCGAAGACCGCGGTCCGTCCACTCGACGAAGTCCTGCCCGTCCACGAGGTGACGCACGCCGAAGCGAGCGAACCCGCGACGCGTGGGGTCGCTCCCGGTCGCCGCCAGCGAGACACCCGCCAGAACGGACTCGCGAGCGTCCTCGTCCGGCGAGAACGCCTGTTCGACCAGGTGCGTGACCTCACGACCGTGATCGCCGCGAAGATCCGCGAGCAGTCGGTACAGTCGATCGGCCCCCGGTCGCCCGACCCACCTCGGGTCCCGCAGAGCCCGGCCCACCCGTTGTTGCAGTCGATCCCCGAGGGCCCGTGTGAAGTCAGCGACGTATCGAGATGTCGCTCGCCCGGCACCGGGAAGCAGTCCGAAGTCGCCGCGGTGAACCTCGTCACTCGCCGTCCGCCGAATCAACTCCGGCACCCCGGCATGTTCCTCCGCACCGGTCAGGACGACCGAGATCGGAGCGGAGATCTCGGCTTCGTGCTCGACCAGCCGGAGGTCGTGTCGCAAGGCCTCACCCAGCCGAGCCCCGGCCCCGTCCGTCCCCGTGACGACGTCCATCGGTAGCAACACGCAAACGCCGTTCAGCGGGGCGACCGGACGGCGACAACCACGAAGTCGCCGGGAGATCGAAGCCAGTCGTCGAGACTCGCGAACGATCTCCTCGGACGAGATTGACAGCTCGGTCAACTCGACGCTCTCCGGCCCTGCGACCGAATCGTCGAGATCGCCCGCGTCGACGAGTCCGTCGCCGGGCTGGGGAACCGGCAGTCCCAACAACTCGGCACGAACGGCCTCCGGGTCGATCGTCGCGTACGGCGACTCCGGGTCCTCCGAGCCCGCCAAGGGTCCTTCCCCGACGTCGGGGACTCCCGTCGCCACGGCGACCGCCTCCGGCTTCGTCGCGTGGGACACCGACGAAACGACGTAACGTGAAGGCCGCCGTCGAATCTCGGCCAGCGCGCCTGCCAGTGAACCGGACCACCCGAGGCCGCGGACGACCAGGTACAGCGTGCCTTCCGCGGCGTACCACTGCACGGCGGACTCCGCCGACAGGCCGTGACGCTGGGCCTTCACACCCGCCGCGTCGAACCAGTTCTCGCAGTCGCCCAGCGGGTCGAGAACGAGGACACAGGGACGCGAGGAGAGCTTGATCCCCGACTGCCGCAACGACCGCAGTCCGGACTCCCAACCGGCCTGCAGATCCGGGTCCGGCAGCGGGACCTCGTCGAACCACGACCGAAGGA
>JANQQW010000128.1 GCA_028284885.1 Planctomycetaceae bacterium | reverse complement strand
ATCAGCACGCCCACCCGGATGAACGAGGCGAACGCCATCTCCTGCTCCGGCCAGAACAGCCACAGGGCGACGGCACACACGAAGCAGCCGACCGTGATCACGCCGATCTTCCACCGGCTGATCTGGATGCGGTTCTTTCCCTCGTCGGGCTTCGCGGGCATGAAACGAGACTAACAGTTCGCCGACTTCCCGGCGACGAACCCCGTGCCGCCGCGGGTCGATCCGCGGAGTCGGTTCGGAACGTAGCGGTCGTGCAGCCACGAGGTCGCTCGTCGTCGCCGTGGCGGCCGGAACGACGGCAACCCGTACCGCCGCCACGACTGCCTCCTTGATCAGCCTCGGTGGTCGGCCTACGGTTAGGTGTCCTTCCACTCCCGTCCTCCACCGAACTGGACGGCATGCCTGCCCACGAGCGTCTCGCCCCCGTCACCCGTTCCGCACTGCCCGTGCTGCTGCTCCTCGCCTCGGCGGCCCCGGCCCTCCCGCAGGGGGGGGCGCCACCCGTCGACGTCGTCGCCGTGCGGAAGGACCGCATCACGACGACGGCCCGCTTCGTCGGCACGGTCGAGCCGGTCAAGCGGGCCGTGATCGGCAGCGCGGTCGACGGGCGAGTCGAAAAGTTGTTCGTGAACGAGGGAGACCGCGTGGGCAGCGGCGACGAGGGCCGCATCGCCCAGATCCTCACCTCGACCATCGAACTGGAGAAGAAGGCGGCCGAGGCCGAGCTTCGCCTGCGGAAGGAAGAGGTGGCCGAGCTCCAGGCCGGGACGCGTCCGGAGGAGAAGCGTCGCGTCAAGGCCCAGATGGCCGCCGCCGCCGCAGCCCGCGAGTACGCCAAGGCGAACCTCGACCGGACCGAGCGGCTGTTCCGCAACGGCACCGCGACCAGCGACGCCTTCGAGTCCGCCCGGTCGGCGTTCGCGGCCGCCGACGAACTCTTCAACGAACGGAAGGCGGCCCACGAACTCGCCGAGATCGGCCCGCGTGAGGAGACGAAGAAGCAGGCCGAGGCCCGACGCGACCTGCAGGCGGCGATGGTCGAGAAGCTCTCGGACCAGATCAACAAGTACACCGTCCGCTCCCGGTTCCCCGGCTACGTGGTGGCCGAGCACACCGAGGAGGGGGCGTGGGTGAAGAGCGGCGACCCGGTCGCCGAGGTCGTCTACCTCGACGAGGTGGACGTGCTCGTCCACGTGCTGGAGACGCAGATTCGACACGTCCGCCGCGGCGAGAAGGTCCGCATCGAGATCCCGGCCCTGCCGGACGAGGTGTTCGTCGGCGAGATCGTGCACGTCGTCCCGCAGGCGGACACCCGCACCCGCACGTTCCCCGTGAAGGTCCGACTCGAGAACGTGATCGAGGAAGGCGTGCCGGTCGTGAAGTCCGGCATGTTGGCCCGCGTCCTGCTCCCGACCGGCGGCAGCGTGGAGTCGCACCTCGTGCCGAAGGACGCCCTCGTGCTCGGCGGTCCGAAGCCGGTCGTCTTCGTCGCCGACAAGTCGGAGGGTGCCACGACCGTGCGGCCCGTGCCGGTCGAACTGGGCGGTGCGTCGGGTCCGTGGATCGCCGTGACGGGGGACCTCGTGAAGGGGCAGCACGTCGTCGTCCGCGGCAACGAACGGGTCCGCCCCGGCCAGCCGGTCAGCCCGCGCGTCGTCCAGGTCGACGCGGGCGACGAGACGACGGCCACCCCGGACGCCGACTGAGTCGGACACTCAACGACGGCGCTCGGTCGTCGCGAAGGACCAGACATGCAACTCGTGGACAACTTCGTCCAGAACCCGGTCAAGGTCGCCGTCGGCGTGCTGCTGGTCGCGTTGTTCGGCCTCGTCGCCGTCGCCCGGATGCCGATGCAGCTGACGCCGGAGGTGCAGACGCCCACGATCACCGTCGAGACCCGCTGGCCCGGTGCGAGCCCGCAGGAGGTCGAGCAGGAGATCGTCATCGAGCAGGAGGAGCAGCTCAAGAGCGTCGAGGGCGTCACCAAGATGTCCTCCGAGAGCACCGACTCGAAGGGGACGATCACGCTCGAGTTCCTCGTCGGGACCGACATGAAGAAGGCCGTCGTCGACGTCATCGGCCGGCTGGAGCAGGTGCCCGACTACCCGGAGGACGCCGACAAGCCCGTCATCAGCACGTCGAACGCCAGCGACCGCCCGATCGCCTGGTTCATCCTGAGCGCCGAGCGACCGTCCGACGAGCGGATCGCCGAGTTCCAGGCCGCCCACCCGGAGCTCACCGAGCAGATCCAAGAGGTCCGCAACGCCCACAACCCGGGCCTCGCCATGCTGCGGCTGCGGCTGCTCGCCGAGAAGCACGCCGAGGTGAAGGAACTGCTGCCGCCCGAGGACTTCAACGTCACGAAGCTCCGCCGTTTCGCGGAGGACGAGATCGAGGCCCGCTTCGAACGCGTGCCGGGCGTCTCGCAGGCGAACGTCATCGGCGGCCTCGAGGACGAACTGCAGGTGATCGTCGATCCCGAACGGCTCGCCGCCCGGAACCTCACGATCACCGACGTCCGCGACGCCCTCCGCGCCCAGAACGCCGATGTCTCGGCCGGCGACATGTGGGAGTCGAAGCGGCGCTGGGTCGTCCGCACGCTGGGGCAGTTCCGCAGCCCGGAGGACGTGGGCAACCAGCTTCTCGCCGTGCAGGACGGCGCCCCCGTCTACGTGCACCACGTAGCCGACGTCGAAATGGGCTTCAAGAAGCCGGACGGCCTCGTGCGACGCTTCGGCGAGTCGAGCATCGCGATCAACGCACTCCGCGAGACCGGCGCGAACGTCCTCGACGTGATGGACGGGCTGCGGAGCGTCAACGCCGAACTCAACGAGAAGCTGCTGCCCGAACGGGGCCTCGTGCTCACGCAGGTGTACGACGAGACCGAGTACATCGAGTCCTCCGTCGACCTCGTCCGGCAGAACATCGTCGTCGGCGGGGCGCTGACGATGATCGTGCTCATGCTGTTCCTGCACCTCGGCGTGCGGACGCTGTTCGTCGTCCCGCTGGTGGCTGCCTCGGCGCTCGCGTCGGTCTACGTCTCGCCGTGGTTCTTCGGGGTGACGCTCGCGATCCTCGTCGGGGCCGGCTTCTGGGTCGCCCGCGGGGCCCTCGTCGTCGGGCTCGCGATCCCGACCAGCATCGTCGGCACCTTCCTCATCCTCGGCGTGCTCGGCCGGTCGCTGAACGTCATCAGCCTCGCCGGGATGGCGTTCGCCGTCGGCATGCTGGTCGACAACGCCGTCGTCGTGCTGGAGAACGTCTTCCGCCGAATCCAGCTGGGCGAGCGGCCGTTCGTCGCCGCGGCGAATGGGACCCGCGAGGTCTCCGGCGCGATCGTCGCCTCCACGCTCACCACCATCGCCGTCTTCCTGCCGATCGTGTTCGTTCAGGAGGAGGCCGGGCAGCTGTTCCGGGACATCGCGCTCGCCATCAGCGGCGCGGTCGCCCTCTCGCTCGTCGTCTCGATGACGCTCATCCCGACCGCCTCCGCCCGACTGTTCAAGGAGCAGACGCTCGCTCGCGACAGCACGATGCACGGCATCGCCCGCCGCACGCAGAGTCAACCCCGCGGCAAGCTGCACGGGTTCTCACGGAAGGTCGTCGGGCTGTTCGAGCGGGTCGGCAGTGCGTTCGTCGGGGCGGTCGTCGGGTTGAACGCGTGGATCCAGAAGAGCACCGTCCGAGGCGTCGCGGTCGTCGCGGGGCTCGTCGGCGTCGCACTCGTCGGCAGCTGGCTGATGTGGCCCAAGGTCGAGTACCTGCCGACCGGCAACCGCAACCTCGTCTTCGGCATCCTGCTCCCCCCGCCCGGCTACAACCTCGACGAACTGATGGCGATGGGCGAGCAGGTCGAGGCCGACCTCCGCCCCTACTGGAACGTCGATCCCGGCAGCCCCGAGGCCGAGAAACTCGACTACCCGGTCATCGGCGACTTCTTCTTCGTCGCCCGCGGCCGCAGCGTCTTCATCGGCATCCGGGCCCACGAACCGGAACGGTGCGCCGAGCTGATCCCGCTCGTCCAGCAGGTCGGTTCGAGAATCCCCGGCACGTTCGCGGTCGCCAAGCAGTCCAGCCTGTTCGAGCAGGGGCTGACGGCCGGGCGGACGATCGACATCGAGATCAGCGGGCCCGACCTCGACCGACTGCTCGGCCTCGGTGGGCAGATCCTCGGCGGCAACCAGCAACTCGGAACGATGCCGGTCGGCGTCGTCGCCGGCCTTCCGCTCCCCCCCAGCGACGAGAACCCCGAAGGTGGCGTG
The DNA here is from genome assembly GCA_028284885.1 of Planctomycetaceae bacterium. Taxonomy (GTDB): domain Bacteria; phylum Planctomycetota; class Planctomycetia; order Planctomycetales; family Planctomycetaceae; genus JANQQW01. Next base: position 3,370 of record JANQQW010000128.1, on the reverse strand, counting down.
CAGCCCGCACAGGCCCGACCGGTCCCCAGCCTCGACAAGTCGAGCCCCGAGCTCCACCTGTACCCGAAGCTGATGCAGTCGGCCGAGATGGGCATCTCCGCGAGCGACCTCGGCTACACGGCCAACGCCCTCGTCGACGGCGCCTACTCCGGCGACTACCTCTACAAGGGGGACAAGATCGACCTGACCATCGTCGGTCGCGCCTCGTCCATCGAACACACGCAGGACGTCGAGGCGTTGCCGGTCGCCACGCGGGTCGGGCAGGTCGTGCCGCTCGGGGCGGTTGCCCGCATCGAGTACTCCAGCGGCCCCGAGCAGATCAACCACCGCGAACGGGTCCGGGCGATCACCATCGAGGTCTCGCCGCCGCCGGAGGTGCCGCTCGAGGACGCGATGCTCCGCATTCGCAACCAGATCGTCGAGCCGATCCGCGACTCCGGCCAGCTCGACGGCGGCTACCGCATCGCCCTCGCCGGCACGGCGGACAAGCTCTCGGACGTCTGGGCCACATTCGCCGGACGGTGGACCGGCTGGAACGTCGAGTCGCTGCTCAGCCTCGCCACGAGCCAACTCGTGCTGGTCGTCGTGATCACGTACCTGCTGATGGCCGCACTGTTCGAGTCGTGGCTGTACCCGTTCGTCATCATCCTCAGCGTGCCGCTCGGGGCCGTCGGCGGACTGCTGGGGCTGAAGCTGCTGAACTGGTTCGGCATCCTGCAGCCGCTCGACATCCTCACCATGCTGGGCTTCGTGATCCTCGTGGGGACGGTCGTCAACAACCCCATCCTGATCGTCCACCAGGCCCTGAACCACATCCGCGAAGACGGCATGTCCCCCGCGGAAGCCGTCGTGGAGAGCGTCCGCACCCGCATCCGGCCGATCTTCATGACGACCGCGACCACCGTTCTCGGTCTCCTGCCCCTCGTGCTGTTCCCGGGGGCCGGCAGCGAGCTGTACCGGGGGCTCGGCAGCGTGGTGCTCGGCGGGTTGGTCGTCTCCACGGTCTTCACGCTGGTTCTGGTGCCGACGCTGTTCCGGCTGACGATGGGAGTCCACGAGACCGTCGCCGCGACCATGCACAAGATCCGTGCCCGCGAGCCCCGCCGCCCGTCGACCGACGCCCAGCCCGCCTTCCCGGGCGGCGTCTCCGCCGAGGCGATGTCGGCCGAAAGCCCCGAACCGGGAGTGTAGGCTGGGTGTTGGTTCCGGTTCGTCTGGTGCCTGGTGCCTGGTGAGTGACCTCGGGAGCGACGCTTCCGACGAACGACCAGACCACCGGACACCAGCCGACCAGACGCCCCGTCCCGAACCGCTCTTTGCCGAGATCCTTCTCCCCGCTATGCTTTCGCCGAATCGCCGGTGGGGGCCGGTGAACCATCGCAGGGCGGCCCAGGGAGGGAGCCGATGCCGTTCGCAGGATGCCGCTTCGCGCATGCGTCCAACGTCCACCTCGACGCGACGCTTCGAGACGTCGGACCCGTTCCCGAGGAACTCCGGGAGACGGTCCGCGACGCCACGCTCACCGCGTTCGAGACGCTGGTCACCACCTGCCTCGACGGAGCGCTCGACTTCCTGCTGCTCGCCGGCGGGACGTTCGACACCCGCGACACGAGCCAACGGGCACGGGCCGCGTTCCGGGACGGCGTCGAGTGTCTCGACGAGGCCGGGATTCCGACGATCGTCGTCCCGGGACCGCACGACCCGGCCGGGTTCTGGACTCGCTTCGAGCGGCTGCCCGAGTCCGTCCACGTCGTCGACCTGCACACGGAGCACCCGCTCCACGTCCGGTCGGACGCCGGCACGCTCGCGACGATCCACACGGCACGCACGGTCGCCTCGGAACGGCACCGCCGGTTCGACCCGTCACACAGCGACCCGCGGCCGCCGCGGCTCCTCGTCACGGACCGGGCCGTCGATCCGCACGGTTTCGACTTCGTCGCCCTGACCGGCGAGGGCCCCCGCTCCACCGCGGGCGAGAAGCCGGTACTGCACCACGCCGGTCCGCTGCAGTCCACCCACGACGACGGGCAGCCGGGCGGGACCTTCACCGTCGTCGAGGTCGACGAACGGCTCCGCACCCGACTGCACACCCGGTCCGCCGCCGTCGTCCGGTGGGAACGCATGCAGCACGCGCTCCACCACCACGACGCCCGACAGCTCGACGCCGACCGCGTCGCCGAGGACCTCGTCGACCGCCTGGGTGGCCTCCTCGACGACGAAGCCGCCGTACAGGTCGTCACCTGGGCCCTCACAGCCGACCCCCGGGCCGTCACGCCTCGACGCCGGGATCTCGCCCGACGGTTCGACGAACTCTGGCAGGACGTCGGCAGCGGCCGCGTGCTGCACCGCTGGGAGATCGTCCCGCCGCAGGGGCTGACGGCCGACGACGACTTCACCGAGTCCGTCCGCGAGCGGATTCGCTCCGAGCACGTGTCGGCGGAGACGGTGCTCGCGGACGTCTCGAACACGGAACTCTACGCACGCCTGGGCCGCGACCTCGACGCCTCGCGGGTCCTCGCCCGGGCCGAGTCGCACGTGCTCGTGTGGCTGCACGAAGACACCGAGGGGAGCCGCGTCGCATGAGAATCGACGACGTACGCATCGAGGAGCACGGGGCGTGGCGGGAGCTGTCGCTCTCGTTCCCGCAGCCCGGCCTGACCGCCCTGTACGGCCCGAACGAGGCCGGCAAGTCGACGTTGCTGCGGTTCCTCCGCGGCATGCTCTACGGCCGCCGCCAACCGCTCGGGCACCGCGAACCGGGCTCGCTCCGCGGAGAGCTCGGCGTCGAGCACGCCGGCCAGCGGTACGTGGTCGAACGTCGGTACGACGCGACGCACGACCAGCTCGACGTCCGCGGACCGGGCGGAAACCGTCCGTCCGAACGTACCCTCGCCGAACTGCTGCAGGGCGTCGACCGGACCGTCTACGAGCACGTCTACGCCGTCGGCCTCCGCGAGATGCAGGAACTCGGCACGCTCGACGACGAAGCCGTCGCCGAGTGGCTGTACGGAACGTCGCTCGGCCCGGCCGGCCGGCACCTCGCGACCGTCAACGAACGCGTCCGAGCCAGCCGACAGGCCGAACGGTCCGGCCCCACCCGCATCGCCCGGCTGACCGCCGAGTACGGTCGGCTCTCGAACGAAATCGAGGAGGCGGTCGCCGGCCCCGGGATCGACGAACTGCTCGACGAACGCGCGGACGTCGAGGAGAACATCGCCCGAGCCCGCAGCCGACAGGAGACCGAACAGCGGAACCTCCGCGGCTACCGGCTGCTCGCCCGCATCCACGAACCGTGGTCCCGCGTGCGAGAGTACCGTGCGGAACTGAAGCGGCTGAACGCCCAGTGCCGGCTGCCGAAGGACGGCATCGC
>JANQQW010000094.1 GCA_028284885.1 Planctomycetaceae bacterium | reverse complement strand
CCCTTCTTGATCGCGAGCACGCGGCCGGCCGGCTTCTTCGCGACTTCCTTCGGCGTGCCGAAGACGGCGACGTACAGCGTGCCGTCGGCGCCGAAGGCGAGAGCGGTCGGCTTGTCGAGCTTCCGGATCTTGCGGGCCTCGCACTCGTCCCCGTCGAGAACGAGTTCGTACAAGGCCCCCGCGGACGGATCGACCCAGGAGAAGTCGGTCACGTAGATCTTGCCGTCCTTCGCGATGGCGATGCCGGCGATGTCGTTCAGGCCGGTCTCGTAGCTCTTCTTGAGCTCGCCCGTCTTCGGGTCGTACATGGTGAGGAGGCTGTCGCCGGGGACGTTGACCTCGCCCATTTGGCCGACGACGAGCATGCCGTCGTGGAAGGTGGCCGGCACGGGGGCGTCCACCTCGGTGGCGACCTTGGAGGCGATGCCCGGCATCAGCTTGCCCGGCTTCCCGTCGACGACGTCGGCCGTCATGATCCAGCCCTTGGTGTCGTCGCCGTTGGCCGTGACGAAGATCTTGCCGGCCCCGACCGCCACGCCGTAGTAGTTCCCTTCGCCCTTGGCGGTCACGCCCTCCTCGGGGCCCTGCGGCCCGAGCGTGAAGGCGGCCGAGTCCTCGGCGAACGGGTCGTGCTCACTCTCCTCGTCCTGAATCTCGTAGATGCGGACGAGTTCCTTCGGGTCCTCCATCCCGCCGCCGCCGACGACGAGGTGCTTGTCGCCGAGGAAGGCGAGGCCGAGCGGGCCGATGTCGTACATCGGCCCCTTGCCGTAGACGTCGTTCCCCTTGTACTCGATCTCCAGGTGCGACTCACCGGTCGCGGGGTCGTAGTGGGTGATTCCCTCGACGCTGGCGACGAACAGGTGACCGGTTCCGGGCTGCACGGCGAGGCCGCAGGGGTTGGTCAGGCCGCGGACGACGGCCGCCCCCTTCTTGGCCGGGGCGTCCTTCTTCTTCTGGGCCGTGGCGTCCGACGGCGCCAGCAGCAGGGCCGACGTCGCCAAGGCGGCGAGGACCGGCGTCAGGATGGCGAACTTCTTCATCGCGGCGAACTCCTTCAGGGTTCGGTGGGGTCGAAGCAAGACGAGTCGATCGTACAACCGGCCCGGTGGGCGGACAACGAGTGGGCCCGATTGCTCCCTCTCCTCCGAGGGGAGAGGCCCGGGGAGACGTGTTCATCGGCTGGTGGCGTCCCGACGTGGGCGAGCAACCAGCCTGCGGCTACCCTTCCAAGATGTTAGGCAAGGGGACCAGTCACTTGGCGAACGGGTCGCTGCCGTCGCCGACGGTGAGCTTCACGCTGTAGAAGCCTTTGCGGGCCGTGACGTAGAGCGTCTTGCCGTCGGGCCCGCCGATGACCATGTTGGCCGGTCGCTCCGGGAAGGGGATCGTCTCGAGCAGTTCCGCTTCCGGCGAGTAGACCGAGATGCCCTGCCCCGTGACGTACAGGTTGCCGCGGGTGTCGACGGCGAGGCCGTCCGACCCGGTCCTCGCGGCCACCTTCCGGTTGGCGAGCTTGCCGGGACCGGTGATGTCGTAGACGTAGGTCGTCTTGGCTCCCGGGTCGGCGACGTACAGTCGTTTGCCGTCCGCCGTGCCGACGACGCCGTTCGGCTTCGTCAGGTTGTCCAGCACGCGGACGAGTTCACCGTAGCCGGTCTTCGTCTTCGGCAGGTAGTAGACGTGGAACCCGTCCTGCTGGAGGTCGTCCATCGAGCCGTACCGCGGGTCGGTGAAGTAGACGCCGCCGGTCGGGTCGATCCAGAGGTCGTTCGGGGAGTTGAGTTTCTTGCCGCCGTAGGTGTCCGCGAGCACGATCAGGGAGTTCGGGTTCCGTGGATCGAACTGGACCAGCGCGCGTCCGGCGGGCTGGCAGGCGAGGAGTTGGCCGTCGGCGTCGAACCGCAGACCATTGCTGGCGCCGACCGGGTCCGTGAACTCGCCGATGCCCTTCTCGGCGGTCCAGGTGTGGATGACCGAGTTGGGGATGTCCGAGAAGTAGACGGTCCCCTTGCGGTCCCAGGTCGGACCCTCGGTGAACTTGAAGCTGTCGCCGAGTTTCTCGGCCTTCGCCCCCGGCGCGAGCACGGACTCGGCGGCGGCCGAGGTCTCCGAGACGAGGCCCGGCAGTTCGGGCGGCTCGTGGTTCGGGTAGCTGTCGCTGGAGAGACCCTCCTTCACGAACGTGACGAGGTCGGCGATCTCCTGCTCGGTCAGCCCCAGCGGAGCCATCTCCTCGTCGATCCAGGCGTTCACGTTCCCGCCTCGGTTGTAGTACTTCACCACGTCCTCGAGGGTCTTCTCGCTGCCGTCGTGCATGTACGGGGCGGTGCGGGCGATCTCGCGGAGCGTGGGTGTCTTGAAGGAGCCGTAGTCGCCGCCGAGATTGCTGATCGCCTTGCGGCCGGCGTCCGCGGCCTCCTTTCCGTTGGGCTGGAAGCCGACGCCGATGTTGTGGAAGGCGTTGTCGGTGAAGTTCGACCCGGAGTGGCAGGCACTGCAGCGGGCCTTGCCGAAGAACAGCTTCATCCCTCGCTGGGCCGACTCGCCGAGGGCGTCCTCGTCACCCGCCTTGAAGCGGTCGTACGGGGCGTCGCCGGAGAGAATCGTCCGCTCGTACGCGGCGATCGCCTTGGCGATGCCGTCGGACGTGACGTCCGTGCCGAAGACCTTCTGGAACTGCTCGCGGTAGCCGTCGATCGCGTTGAGCTTCTTCACGACCTCGGGCAGCGACATGTTCATCTCGATCGGGTTCTGGATCGGCCCCAGAGCCTGTTCCTCGAGCGAACCGGCCCGACCGTCCCAGAACTGGAACCGCTGGTAGGCCGTGTTCAGCACGGTGGGCGAGTTGCGGCCGCCGACCTGGTCCTTCACACCGGTCGCGAACCGTTCGCCGTTGCTCCAGCCGTGGTCGGGGTGGTGACAGCTCGCACAGGAGACCTTGTTGTCGCTGGAGAGCCTGCCGTCCCAGTAGAGCTGCTTGCCGAGGGCGACCTTCTCCGCAGTGAGCGGGTTGTCCTTCGGGACACGGAGCTTCTTGAGTCCCGCGGGCACGTCGAAGTCGGCGGCGAGGAGCAAGTTGGCCGAGAGGAGACAGGCGACTGTCAGGAGGGTGCGCAGGCAGGACATGGTCGGGGCCTCGGAGGGTGCGGGGTTCTCCGCATTCTCGGCAAGCCGGTACGGCGCTTCAAGGAAGCCCGGTCACCGCCGCGAGAACGGACTCGCTCGTCTTGACCGCGCGCCTTCAATAGACTGACGAATCCGGCCCGTCGCCGGAGCCCTCGCCGCCTCCCCGATCCCGACGAATCCGATGCCCAAGGACTTCCTCGCAGGCTGCCGTGACGAGTACGACGTCGTCGTCATCGGCAGCGGACTCGCCGGGCTCACCTCGGCCAACGTGCTCGCCCGGCAGGGCTACTCCGTGCTGCTGCTGGAGCACCACTACCAACTCGGCGGCATGGCCACCTGGTTCAAGCGCCGCGGCGGCCACATCTTCGACATCTCGCTGCACGGCTTCCCCATCGGGATGAAGAAGAGCTGCCGCAAGTACTGGACGCCCGAGATCGCCGAGAGCATCGTCCAGCTGAAGGGGATTCGCTTCGAGAACCCGCAGTTCTCCCTCCGCACGACGTTCGACCGGCAGGACTTCACGCGGATCATGACGGACGAGATGAAGGTCCCCGAGGAGACCGTGCAGCGGTTCTTCGACAAGGCCCGGTCGATGAACTTCTACGACGACCAGGAGACGACGACCCGCGAGCTGTTCGAGGAGTTCTTCCCCGGCCGCAGCGACGTCGTCCGGCTCGTCATGGAGCCGATCACCTACGCCAACGGCAGCACGCTCGACGACCCGGCCATCACCTACGGCATCGTCTTCTCGAACTTCATGCACAAGGGCGTGTTCACCTTCTCCGGCGGGACCGACAAGCTCGTCACGCAGATGAAGGCCGAGATGGAGAAGAACGGCGTCGACGTACGCATGCGGTCCCTCGTCGAGAGGATCGAGATCGACGAGAACCGGAACGTGACGGGCGTCGTCGTGAACGGCCGCCGCATCGGCTGCCGGGCGATCATGTCGAACGCGAACCTGAAGTCGACGATCCTGAAACTCGCCGGCGAGCAGCACTTCGACCCCGAGTTCGTCGAGGAGGCGAAGGCCGTCCGGCTGAACAACTCCAGCTGCCAGGTCTACATCGCCCTCAAGCCGGGCGAGACGTTCGACGAGTCGTGCGGCGACCTGCTGTTCCACTCGGAGCACGAGGGCTTCGACGCGACGGCGATGCTCAGCCGGGACATCAGCAGCCGCACGTTCTCCTTCTACTACCCCAGCACGCGGCCCGACCGCGAAGGGCCGGACAGGTACATGGTCGTCTCGTCGACCAACGCGAACTACGACGACTGGGCCCACCTTCCCGAGGAGGAGTACGAGGCCTCGAAGGAGGACCTCTGCGAGACGACGCTCGACTGCCTCGAGCAGTACGTGCCGGGCATCCGCGAGAAGGTGGACTGGGTGGAGGCGTCGACGCCGCGGACCTTCGAGCACTACACGCGGCACATCGGCGGTGCGTCGTTCGGCACGAAGTTCGAGGGCCTTGACGTCAGCAAGCGGCTGCCCGAGCAGGTCTCCGGCCTGTTCCACGCCGGCAGCGTCGGCATCATCATGTCCGGCTGGCTGGGTGCCGTGAACTACGGCGTGATCGTCGCCAACGAACTCGACAAGTACCTCGTGCCCGAGACGGCCACGGTATGAACATCGAAGAGATCAAGAACGTCATCCCGCACCGGCCCCCCTTCCTGTGGATCGACGAGGTCGTCGAGCTGACGGATACGAGAATTCACGCTCGGAAGACCGTCTCGCCGGACCTCGACGTGTTCCGCGGGCACTACCCGGACTTCCCGGTGTTGCCGGGCGTGCTGCAGACCGAGATGTGCTTTCAGGCGGGGGCGATCCTGATTGCGGGGATCGAGCCGGTCGAGGACGGGCAGGTGCCGGTCGTGACCCGGCAGACCGACACGCAGTTCCGCCGCATGGTCCGGCCCAGCGAGACGCTCGACATCGAGGTCGAACTGACCGAGCGACTGGCGAACGCCTTCTACATGAAGGGCAAGACGTCGGTCGACGGGAAGGTCGCCACGCGACTCTCGTTCGCCGCCACCGCCGCCCCGCTGCCCACCTGACGACCGCACCACGTCAGCCCGGGAGCAGCCCCGCCTCGGCCAGCAACGACCTCAGTTGCTCGATCACGACATCTGGAACGTCGGGGGTCGGCCGTCGTGGTCGCATGCCCTCGAAACCGACCAGCCGCAGCGTCGCCTTCACGCCGGCGGCCAGGTACGGCAGCATCACCTCGTCGATCCGCTGCACGAGTTCCTGCAACGGCCTTGCAGCTTCGTACTCGCCCGCCATCCCCTTCCGCAGGAGTTCGTCCATCGCGTCGGGCCAGATGTTCGAGAAGGCGGTGGTGGTGCCGTTGCAGCCGATGAGCGTGCCGTGCAGGACGATGCTGCCGTTGCAGATCCAGAAACGGCGGTCGGTCGTGATCCGCCGGCGGACGCGGGCCTCGAAGCGGACGTCGTGGTCGGTGACGTAGCCGAACACGTTCTCCATGTCGGCGACGGCGGCCAGCACCTCCGGCTCCGCGGCCGGGGCCGCCGCCTCGCCGAACCGCGCCGGCTCCGGCTGGTGCATCAACAGCACCGGCAACGGGCACCGCGGCAGCAGTTCCCGAAAGTACGGCTCCACGTTCTGCCGCCCCCGCGGAAACCGCACCCGCAGCACCTCGGCCCCCACCTCCGCGAACGCCTCCGCCCGCCGCAGCGTCTCCGTGACCGACGGACAGTCGATGCCCCCCATCAGGAACCGCTCACCGGTGAGCCCCTCCTTCACCGTCCTCGCAACGGCCAGCTTCTCCTCCTCGGACAGCGCCCACTCCTCGCCGGTCTGCGACCCGACGAGAAACCCGCCCGCCTTCGTCCGCAGCCACCGCTCGACGTTCCGCCCGAGCGCGTCGTGATCGACCCGGTCCGCCTCGTCGAACGGCGTGACGATCGGAATGTTGACGATCGGGTCGGTGGAGGGGATGGGCATTCGCTGTTGGCGTCCATTAGTGATTCGCTCTCCGTGGGCACAGCATCCACGTCCTTCGACGGAGAACAAGACCAGCCGCGACCGTCAGGGAGCGTTCTGCAGCGTCACTTCGGTGGGCGCGTCGAAGCGCTCCCTGACGGTCGCGGCTGGTCAGTTTCCTTCAGAGGCAAGCCTTGGGAAACTCATCCCTTCAGCAGCCGCCCCATCGGCCCCGTGCTGTCGGCGAAGCGTTCGAGCGGGGCTCCCATCAGTTGGGCCTGCGTGAGCCACAGGTTGGCGAGCGGCGTGTCCTCGGGGCAGTGGAGGTGTTTGCCGGTGACGAAGCGGCCGCCGCCGGAGCCAGCGACGAGGATCGGGAGCTTCGTGTACTGGTGCGTCGCCCCGTCGCCGAGGCCGCTGCCGTAGGTGAAGAGCGTGTTGTCCAGCAGCGACCGGCCGTCGGCCTCCTCGATCTCCGACATCCGCTGAACGAGGTACGCGTACTGCTCCACGTGAAACCGGTCGACGCGTTCGAGGTCCTCGATGAACTCGTGCTGGTTGTGGGACATCTGGTGGTGGCTGCGGGGCTTGTCGAACAGCGAGTCGTAGGTGTAGGGCGTGTCCCACCGCTCGGGGCCGATCATCATCGTGGCGACGTTCGTCAGTCCGGTCCGGAGGGCGGCGATCATCAGGTCGCCCATCAGCCGGATGTACTCGCCACGGGGCAGCCGGGCCTCGGGCGGCTCGGCCACGTCGACCTTCGCGAGTTCGGACTTCATCCGTTCCAGCTTGTCCATCCGCTCCTCGATCGAGCGGATGCCGTCGAAGTACTCGGCGAACTTCTCGCGGTCCTCCTTGCCGAGCAGCTTCTGCATTCCGCGGGCGTCGGCGAGGACGAGGTCGGTGACGTTCCGCAGGTCGCGAATCTCGCGGGTGCCGAACAGCCGGTGGTACAGCTTCCGCGGGTCGCGGATGGACGGGGCGACGTGGTTGGTGCCGTACCAGGAGACGTTGTCGAAGTAGATCGACTCCTTGTTGTCTCGGTGGCTGTTGCAGCTGATCTCCAGCGTGCGGAAGGGGGTCGCGTCGCCGACGTGGTCCGCGACGACGTGGTCCAGCGTGCGGGCGAGCGGGTAGACGGACTCCTCGACGGAGTGGGCCGTCGCGCTCGACAGGAAGCACGAGCCGCACTGGGCGTGCACGTCGCTGCCGTGCTTGTAGAAGCGGTCGAGGTTGGTGACGAAGGTGACCTTGTCGAGCACCGGCTCCAGCGGCTCGAGCGTGGGCGTCAGCTCCGGCCAGTCGTGCAGCCCGACGGGGATCTTCGCATTCGTCGGAATCTCCTTCTGGTCGCCGATGAACTTCGGGATGGCGTCCTCGGCCTCGCCCGGGAAGAAGCCCCGACGAACGACGCCGATCGGCACGTAGTAGATCGCCATCCGCGTGGAAGGCTTCCGCGCCGACGGCGCGGCGAGACTCTCCAACCACGGCAGCGACAACGACACCCCCGCGGCCCCGCGGAGGAAGTTGCGACGACTGGTTCGGCTCATCGGGCGACTCCGGTCGCGTGTTGACGTTCGGTCTGATTGAACCACAGAGACACAGAGTTCACAGAGGAAGAACCGGAGACTCGAAAGGCCGAAGCCGTCAACCTCTCTTGCTCGTCTCTGTGGCCCTCTGTGTCTCTGTGGTTCATTTTTCTCTTCTCTGATCGTCCGACGCGCCCGAGAACCGTGGGCTGCGGACGACGGCGTGGATCAATGTGTGCAGGCGGTACTCGTCGGCGGCGGTGGCCGCGGTGATCTCGTCGAGGGCCGGGCCGTCGGCGACGTCGAGTTCGCGGCCGAGCGCGTACGAGAGGACGTGGCCGGCGAACGCCCGGGTGAAGCGGTCCTTCTCCAGCAGCAGCGCATCCTTGAACTCGACGACGTCCCGGAACCGGTGGCGTCCGAACAGCGTGCCGCTCGCATCGACCTTGCGACCGTTCGGATACGTCTCCCGCCACAGGCCGGCGGCGTCGAAGTTCTCGAGGGCGAAGCCGAGCGGGTCGATCTGGGTGTGACAGCCGGCGCACGAGGGATTCGTGCGGTGGGCGGCGAATCGCTCCCGCAGCGTGAGGTTCTCGTCCTCGGCTCGCTTCTCGGGCAGCGGCGGCACGTCGGCCGGAGGCGGCTCCGGCGGGTCGTTCAGGATGACGCTCGCGATCCACGCCCCGCGGGTGATCGGCTTCGACCGGTGCGTGCCGGCGTTCATCGTCATCACGGCCGCGTTCGTGATCACCCCGCCGAACCGCCGGTCCTCGTTCGGCACCCGCCGGAAGACGACGACCGTCGGCGGCCCGGGCCGACCCTGCCGACCGCTCTTGTACCACTCCTGCAACAGTTCGCTCCGGTAGGAGAAGTCCGGGTCGACGAGGTCGGTCACCGGGCGGTTCTCGACCAGCACCGTCTCGAAGACGAGCAACGGCTCGAGCATCATGTGCATGCTGGCCCGGTACTTCGCGTAGTAGAACTGCGGCCACTTCTCGCGGTCCGGCGTCGACGACACGATCCGTTCGAGCTGCAGCCACTGCGTGGGGAACGCGTCGCAGAACCGCTTCAGCTTGCGGTCGCGGAGCATGCGGTCGACCTGGCCCCGCAACACGTCCGGTTCGTGCAGCGTGCCGGCGGCGGCGAGGTCGAGCAGTTCGTCGTCCGGCAGGCTGCCCCACAGGAAGAACGAAAGCCGCGACGCGAGGTCGAAGTCGTCGGCCGCCTCGTCGCCGCGGTCGTACAAGTAGAGGAACCGCGGCGAGGCGAGCGTGGCGGCGACGGCCGACTTCATGGCATCGACGAAGCTGTCGCCAGCATTCGTGCGACTCGTGAAGTGGGCGACGTAGCGGTCGAGCAGTTCGTCCTCGACCGGCCGTCGGAAGGCGCGACGCAAGAACGGCCGCAGCCGCTGTCGCGCGACCTTGGCCGTCGAATCCGCACCGGTCCCAGCGGGTGGGGCGAACAGCTGCCCCCACTTGCCACAGGTCCGTGGGCCGAAGTCGGGGCTGTCGACGATCGAGCGGCCGAGCTTCAGGAACTCCTCCAGCAGCAGCGGCGACATCGAGAGGTGGTCGCCGCGGTTGTCGAACCCGTGTTCGGCCTTCCGGTCCTGGGGAAACGCCGAGACGCCCGCGAGCCGCCGTTCGATGAGTTGCGACTTCCCGAGCGGCCGGCTGCCGACGCGGACGGCGTCGGGCATCTTCCCCGTCTCCGGGCGGAAGTAGCCGTCGTGCTCCCGCATCATCCGCTCGGGCAACGGGAAGACGACGACGTTCAGGTCGAGCAGGTCGCGAACCGCGTTGTCGTACTGCATGCGGGTCATGCGGCGGATCGGCGTGCGGGCCGGCGTTCCGTGTTCGCGGACCGCCGTTCGCAACAGTCGCCGCAGCTCGCCGACGAACCGGTCCCGTTCTGCCCGGGCGAGGGTCGCCTCCTCGTCCGGCGGCATCGCCCCGGAGTCGACGGCCTCGACGAGCTTCGCGAGCATCTTCGGCCGTGCGACGAGGTCCGCCTCGGATTTCACGCCGGACAGGTCGAGTTCGTCGACCGCCTCGCCCTCCTCGCCGTGGCAAGCAAGGCAGTGGTTCTCGAACAGCGGCCGCAGCTCCTTCAGCTCGACCGGCTCGGCCGCGCTGCCGTTCGAGCCGAGTAGGAGGCCGCCGAGCACGAACGCCGTGACGACGAACAGCTTCTTGGGGAGTGTGTCGGGCATCAACACAGCTTAATGCGATCCGCGGCCGATCACCAAGCCGTCCGCTGCGGGCGGCGTGGCGAATCGGGATGGTCGCGGGTACCGTTTCGCCCATGAACACCGAAAACCCCCGTGGCTCGCTCGTCCATCCGGCCGTCCCCGGCTCGCGTCGTCTCACCGTGCAGGCGATGTGGTCGATCCCTCGCGTCGGCGGGCCGGTCCCGTCCCCTGACGGCACGTCGCTCGTCGTGCCGGTGACGACCTACTGCCTGGAAGGGAACGACAAGTCGACGCGGTTGTGGCTCGTGCCGACGGCCGGTGGCGACGCTCGTCCGTTGACGGCGGAGACGTCGTCGGCCGGCAACCCGGTCTGGTCGCCCGACGGCACGCGGCTCGCCTTCACCCGCAAGCCGGCCGGAGACGACGCGAAGCCGCAGTTGTTCGTGCTGCCGCTCGACGGCGGCGAGCCCGAGCAGTTGACCGACATGCCGCTCGGCGTGATCGACGCGAAGTGGCTGCCGAACGGAAGCGGGCTGATCGTCGCCGCGGAACTGGTCAAGGGGCACCTCACGGTCGAGGCGACGAAGACCGAGCTCGCGCGCCGGAAGGAGGACAAGGTCAACGTCCACGCGACCGAGGACCGCGTCTACCGCTTCTGGGACTCGTGGCTGACGGGCGGCGAGGTGCCTCACCTGTTCCATCTCGACCCGGCGAGCGGCGAGATGCGGGACCTGACGCCGGAGTCGGTCGCGTGGTTCAGCTTCATGGAACCGGCCGACCAGTTCGACGTGTCGCCGGACGGGACCGAGGTGACGTACGCGGCGACCGTCGTCGACGAGGAGTTGGACGAAATCGTCGGCCAAGTCTTCCGGCTGTCGCTCGACGGCGGTACCCCGGAGTGCCTGACGGCCGACGCCCCGGCGAGTTGTGCCCGACCGCGGTACTCGCCCGACGGTTCGTCGATCGTCTACGGTCGCAAGGAGGACCGGTACTTCTACGCGGACCGGTGGCGGCTGTACCGCTTCGACCGGGCGACCGGCGAGCACTCGCCGTGGTGCATCGACTGGGACCAGTCCCCGTCCGAGTGGTCGTTCGCCGCGGACGGCCGCCTGGTCTTCGCGGCCGAGGCCGACGGGCGGTCGCACGTCTACACGCTTCCCGGCGACGCCTCCGAGCCGACGTTGCTCGCGTCCGGCGGGACGGTCGGCAGCCCGGTGCCCGTGGCGGACGGCAGCGTCGTCTTCCGCATGGAGACGCTGCAGAGCCCGCCGGAGCTGTTTCGCGTCGCCGGTGACTCCGTCGAACGGATCACGTCGTTCACGGCCGAGGCTCTCGCGGACGTGGCGATAGGCGAGGTTCGTGACCTGCGGGTGACGGGGGCGGAGGGGGAGTCGGTGCAGTCGTTCGTGATCCTGCCGCCCGAGCACGACGACACGCAGCCGGGGCCGTTCGTGAACATGGTGCACGGTGGGCCGCACGGCATCTTCGGCGACGGGTTCCACTGGCGGTGGAACGCGCAGGTCGTGGCGTCGTGGGGGTACGTCGTCGCGACGCCGAACTTCCAGGGTTCCACCTCCTGGGGCAACGACTTCGCCCAGCGGATTCAGGGGGCGTGGGGCGACCGGCCGTACCGCGACGTGATGGCCGTGACCGACGCGCTCGTCGAGAGCGGCCTCGTCGACGGCGACCGGATGGCGGCCGCGGGTGGGTCGTACGGGGGGTACATGATGTCCTGGATCGCCGGCCACACGGACCGTTTCCAGTGCATCGTGAACCACGCCGGCGTCTGGAACACGCTCGCCCAAGCGTGTGCGTCGGACGTGACGCAGGGGCGGGCGAAGTCGTACGGCGGCGACCCGTGGAGCGGGCTCGACAAGATCGACGAGTACAACCCGGCCCGGTTCTCACGCGACATGGTCACGCCGATGCTCGTGATCCACGGCGAGAAGGACTACCGCGTGCCGGTGACGCTGGGGCTGGAGTGCTACGGGCTGTTGAAGTCGAAGGGGGTTCCCGCCCGTCTGCTGTACTACCCGGACGAGAACCACTGGATTCTGAAGCCGTGCAACTCCGTCCGCTGGTACGACGAGGTGCAGGAGTGGCTGAAGCGATGGCTGAACCAAACGTAGGACGGACAGGAGTGCCCGTCGTACGGATCAGCCGAGGAACTCGGTGATCGGGCCCTTCTGGTCGTGGACGAGGGCCGTGTCGAGCGCGCCGTAGTGCTCGACCTGGTTGCCGTAGGCGTTGAGGAACGTGGTGTACCAGTTCCCGAGCGTCTTGTGGCCCTCGCGGCCGTGGGCCGGCAGGCGGACGTAGCGGCGCCGGAGGTCGATCTTGGTGTTGTCGCCGGCGAGCACGAGGAACGGCCACTCGCCCCCCTTGCTGTGGTGGGTCTCGCCGTTGTCGGGGAAGTACATCAGCACGGTGTTGTCGAACATCGTGCCTGTCCCCTCCGGGACGCTCTTCAGCCGGCTGACGATGGTGTCGATCACCGACATGTGCTGGTTGCGGACCTTCTTGCGGACGTCGGTCGCCTGGAACGACCCGACCGGCTTGCCGTGGCCCACGTCGTGCAGGTTGACGTTGCTCCCCTCGATCTCCGGGAGGCCGGTGTAGGTGGTGCCGAGTTCGTCGACGGTGAAGGCGACGACGTTCGTCATGCCGGAGATGAGCGTGGAGAGCAGGATCTCGGTGAAGCCGTTCTGCCGGTCGACGGTGTTCAGGTCGTCGGCGAAGTACTTCTCGTCGAGGGTGGGCATGTTGGCGCGGATGACGGCGCTCATCGCCTCGACGCGGCGGTTCCGCTCGCGGATGTCCTGGACGGCGTCGGCGTAGTTGGCGACCTTGACGCGTTCCGTCCCGGCGAGCCCGCCGGCCGTGCCGGACTCGTTGTTCGCCACGAACTCGAGCATCTTCCGTTCGAGCTGGTACCGGGCCCGAGCGGCCTCGTCCTCGGAGACGGACTGGAAGAGTTCCTGCATGGCGACCTTCGGCGAGCCGAAGGCGTAGTTCGGCTGCTGCGGGCCGCGGGCGGAGAAGCCCTTCTCGATGCCGTTGACGTTGCCGCGGGAGTTGCCGCCGCCGTTGGGGAAGCAGGCGAACTCGATGTGGCCGAACGGCGAGGGGAACAGCTTCGCCAGCTCGAAGTCGACGGTGGCCCACTTGATGGAGCTGAGCCGCTCGTTCGCCTTGTAGACGCCCAGCGACGAGCACCAGGTGTGGTGGCCCGTGGTGCACATCTTGCCGGAGAGCCCCTGCAGGATGGTGAGGTTCTCCACGTGGGGGGCCAGCGGGCTCATCCACTCGGGGAGGTCGTGGCCGTCGAGATCGACGGTGAAGGCCTCCTTCTTCTGCTCGAGCGCCTTCTGCTCGTCGGTGAACGTGGGCGGGACGACGGCCTGCGGGAACAGGCCGTTCCCCTTGTGGACGAACACGAACCGCGTGGGAGGAGTGTCGCCCTTGGCGGCGAGCAGCCGAGGCGAGCCGAGCGCCAACGCCCCTGCACCGAGGAGTCCGGTCTTCAGGAAGTTCCGGCGTGTGGACATGGCAGGTGGTCCTCGGTGGGGCGTTGGTGGTGGAGGTTCGTCTTCTCTTCGGCTCGACGGGCTACTTCGATTGAAGCAACCCGACCATGGCGGCGCCCATGGCCTCGCCGACGTTCATGTAGGTCTCGGCGTTGCCGCCATAGTGGCCGTTGGAGGCCCCGCCCTTGGAGACGGGGTTCGTGTAGACGGTGGCGACGTTCCCCTTGAACTCCGGGTACTTGCCGGACGTGCCGTCGACGGCGAGCTGGGCGTTGATGATGTGCCCCTCGTTCCCCTCGGCCCCCTTCTCCGTCTGGCCCAGCGTGGCACAGACGAACTTGGCGTTCGGGGCGTCGAAGTCCTTCCGCAGCTGCCTGATCAGGTTGACGAGGTTCTCCTCGTACTTGGTGGCGTGGCCGGCGTTGTAGCGGTCCTTGTCCCCCTGCCAGTAGAAGAATCCGGCCACCTCGTAGCCCTTGGCGTCCGGGTAGTAGGTCTCGAGGTCCTCGAGCACGGCCTTCGCGCGGGCGACGTCGCCGTCGTACTGCACGCCGGCCTTCCAGCCGATCGGCTCGGGTTCGGTCCCCTTCTCCCACCGCAGCGGCGACTGGCCGTACCCGGCGTAGACGTAGGTCTTCTCCTCGCCCGTCTTCTTGTCCGTCTCGGTGAACTCGTAGGACGGGCTGCCGGGGGGGAGCAGGTCCCAGCCGAGGCTGCGGTTGCCGATGCAGCTCTTGAGGACCATCACCGGGGCGTCGATCGCGTTGCCGAGCTGGTGGCCGATGCCGTACTCCGGGCCGATGGAGCGGCCCTTGACGGTCATGAACTCGTTGTTGAACACGCGGGACTTGCCCGGTCCGCCGCTCCCCATCACGCGGACGTTGCGGACGTCGTTGCGGACGGTCCAGTTGCCGGAGTCGTCGACGAGGTACGGGTACAGCATCTTCTCCTTGACGGCGACCTCGAGCGAGCCCTCGGGCTTCTTGCCCGCGGCGATGCGGCCGGCCCCCACCATGTTCGACTGGCCGAGCAGCACGTAGACCTGCACCGGCTTGGTCATGTCGGCCGGCTTGCCGTCCGGGTCCGGCAGGTCCTCGGAGAACGCCGGCGGTGCGAGCAGGGCGAGGACGAACAGCAGGGAGAGGGTGGTGCGCATGGTGGCTCTCGAGATGCGACGTCGGATCAACGGTGCTCCATCTTAGCGGACGGCACCATCGTTTCGGAGACAATGAGGCAGGTTATTCTGACAAGGCCCCTCGGGCTCCTGTCGTGTCCAACTGCGTCACTCTGACCGAAACCGGCACAAGTTCGGTACCACCGGGGAGAACGCGACCGCGCGACGCAGCTCCGCGGGACCTACGGGACGTAGTTTCGCAGGAACGTGTGGCTCTGAACGAGCGAGGCCCGCCGGCGTTCGAGCGGGCCTTCGTACGCCCGGTCCTCCACCTCGACGCAGACCGGGCCGTCGTAGCCGGTGTCGGTGAGGGCCGAGAAGAAGGCACCCCAGTCGACGTCGCCGAGGCCGGGCAGCTTCGGCGTGTGGAAGTCGTTCGGGTGGGCCATGATGCCGACGTCGTCGAGGCGGTCGCGGTCGATGCGGGCGTCCTTCGCGTGCACGTGGTGCAGCCGTCCGGCGAACTGGCGGATCGGGGCGACCGGGTCCATCTGCTGCCAGATCATGTGCGACGGGTCGTAGTTCAGACCGAAGTGCTCGGAGGGGACGTCGTCGAACATCCGCCGCCAGATTGCCGGCGTGGTGGCGAGGTTCTTCCCGCCGGGCCACTCGTCGGCCGTGAACGACATCGGGCAGTTCTCGATGCCGATGCGGACGTCGTGCTCCTCGGCCAGGGCGACGAGCGGCCGCCACGTCTCCAGGAACCGCGGCCAGTTGTCGTCCACCGAGAGCCGCCAGTCTCGGCCGACGAACGTGGTGACCCGCTTCACTCCGAGGAGGACCGACGCGGCGATCACCTTCTCGAGATGCGTCACGGCGACCTCGGCTTCCTCCGCGTCCGGCGAGAGGGGGTTCGGGTAGTAGCCGAGCGAGCTGATCGAAACGCCGTGCGCAGCCGTCGTCTCGTTCACGCGGGCCGCGTCCTCGGCGGTGAAGTCCGTGACGTCGACGTGCGTGACGCCGGCGTACCGCCGCTCCGCCTTGCCCGGCGGCCAACAGCAGACCTCGACGCAGTCGTATCCGATCTCGCCGGCGAGACGGGCGACGGCGTCGAGTTCGAGTTCCGGGACGATCGCGGTGACGAATCCAAGCTGCACGGCGTCTCTCCTTGCCACACCAAACGGTCCGGTTCCCAGCCTAACAGCCGCCCGCCGACGAATCGTGCGACTCGCGACTCCGGGGAGACTCGACGTCGTCGATCCACGCGCCGGCGTCGTGGACTTGCGTTCTGCCTCGTCGGTCGTCAGACAGTTGGCGTCGTGGTGGCCCCGTCTCAAAGCGTGAACATCGACGTGTCCTTCGAAGAACCGACCGACTACGAACGTCCCTTCGTCGAGGCGATTCTCGACCATCTCGACGACGACGCTCCCCGGCTGGTCTACGCCGACTGGCTCGAGGAGCAAGGGGACCCGCGGGGGGAGTTCATCCGGGTGCAGTGTCGGGTCGCCGCGACGCCTCGCGACGACCCGGGGTATGACGACCTGGAGGCTCGTGAGCGGGCCCTGCTGAAGAAACACCGGGCGAAGTGGGTGAAGCCGCTCCCCAAGTTGAAGCAGTTGACGTGGGGGCGGTACTCGGAGTTCTTCATCGGGCGGAAGTGGTTCCACCGCGGGCTCGTGGAACACTGCACCTTCTCGAAGCCCAAGGCGTTCGAGATGCACGCCGCCGCTCTCGCGACCGGTCCGTCGCGGTTCGTCACGTTTCTCGACTGGTCGCGGCTCGTCACGAAGGCGTTGCCGAGTTCGCCGCTGCTGCCCCGGCTGCGGGGACTGGAACTGGCGCAGCGGGTCGTCGAGCAGGGGCAGTTCCCGGACTTCGAACCAGGCAGCCTCGACGACGTCGAGGAGTTCTCGGCCCACGAACAGGGCCTGGACTCCGACAGCTTCGACGCTCTGCTCCGCGTCCTGTCGCCGACGAACCTGCGGGCCCTCGAACTCGGGTTCAACGACTTGCGGGCCGTCGATCTCGACCGGCTCGTCGCGTGGGAGGGGTTCGTCAACCTCCGGACGCTTCACCTCGGGCTCAACGACAAGTCGAGCGACGCGGGCCTCCGTCACGGGCTCGCGAGCTTCGTCGCGTCGCCACGCATTTAAGGGCTCCACGAACTCGACCTCTGGGCCAACGACCTCGGCCCCGACGAGGCCGAGATGATCGCGGCGTCTCCCCACCTCGGCCGGTTGGTCGTGCTGAAGATCAACGGCAACCGGAGACTGGGGGACACGGGCATCTCGGCGATCGCACGGTCCAGGGGACTCCCCAGCCTGCGACGACTCGTCCTCTACGACACGAGCATGGGCGACGAGGCCGCGGTGGCAATCGCGGACAGCGAGTCGAGCCGGTCGCTCGTCGTCCTCGAGTTGACCAACAACCACGTTTCGAGCCGTGGATTCGAGGCGCTCGCCCAGTCGCCGAACCTTCCGAACCTCCGCGCACTCGACCTCTCCGGCCAGGACACGACGTCGATGAGCCAAAGTGCCCTGCTCGCATTCGCCGAGTCGCCCTACCTGCAGAAGATCGAGTTCCTCAACCTCGGCGGCGCGGAGATCGAGGAAGCGACCCGCGACGCGTTGAAGAAGCGGTTCAAGCGGGCGTTCGTGGACGACCGCCACGCCGAGTGGACCGGATAGCGCGGCAGTCGCACCACCCGTTCCGCCACCAACGGTGCGGTCGCGTCGATCGACCACACCCGGTGGAGAACGACCGCCGCATCTCCTATCCTCTGGTCCACTCGCCTCTCACCCGGAAGGACTCCCCGTGGCCAAGAACTACCGAGCCGACGTCGACGCCGCCCTGGAGGACGTCGACTTCGACGCCAACGACTACCAGATCGTCTTCGAGACCCGCATGGGGACGATCACGATCGACCTGTACCCGGACATCGCCCCCGGCCACTGCCGGAACATCATCGGGCTGACGAAGATCGGGTACTACGACGGGATCGTGTTCCACCGGGTCATCAAGGACTTCGTCATCCAGGCCGGCTGCCCGAACGGGACCGGCACCGGCGGGCCGGGCTACACCATCGACGCCGAGTTCAACCCCACGCCGCACGAGGTCGGGACGCTCTCCATGGCCCGCACGAACGACCCGAACTCGGGCGGCTCGCAGTTCTTCCTCTGCACCGGCCGCGTCCCGCACCTCGACAACCAGTACACGGTCTTCGGCCAGGCCGACGAGCCGAGCAAGACGGTCGTCCTCGAGATCGGCAACGTGAAGACCGGCCCCGGCGACCGCCCGGTCGACGACGTCGCGATCGACAAGGGGACGGTCAACGTCAAGCCGAAGGGCTGAAACCGGATCGACAGCCGGGATCCGCGGCGGTTACGATCCGCCCCGAGGATCTCGAAACCCGTCCATTCATCCGAACGCAGGAGGCACGAACCATGGCGACGACGCTCAGCGAGTTCTACAACCAGGTGGCACGGAAGGCCGACACGAAGGGGACGAAGATCGGCGTGGCCGAGACCAAGCGCGTGCTCGCCGTCTTCTTCGACGAACTCGAGGATCTGAAGCCCGAGGACGCGTTCGACATCGTGACCAAGGGACTCAAGGCGGCCGGCAAACGGCGGAGGTAGTGAACGTGTTGCGAAGCTCGACTCTCCCCGCGGCGGCCGTGCTGGTCGCCGCGTTCTGCTCTCCCGGTGTCGCCGAGGACGAGTTCTACGACCCCGTCGAGAAGACCCTCGAGGGTTGGACGATCAAGGTCGATCCCGCGCTCCTCACCGAGGAGAACGAGCGGTTGGGCGAGGAGGCGTTCCGCGCGCTCGCCAACCACCTGCAGCGGATCGAGTACATCGTGCCGGCCAACCGCGTGAAGCAGCTGAAGAAGCTGCCGATCTGGATCGAGCTGGACGGCGTGCTGGGCAACATGCAGTACCACCCGGGTGCCGCCTGGCTGAAGAAGAACGGCCACGATCCCCGGCTGGTCAAGCACGTGCACATTCCCCGTGCGCGGGCCCTGTTGGACCGCGGGACGTGGGCGAAGCACCCGTACGTCGTGCTCCACGAGCTGGCCCACGCCTACCACGACCAAGTGCTCGGCTTCGACGAGGCCGAGATCGTCGCCGCCTACGACGCCGCCAAGAAGGCCGGCATCTACGAGGAGGTGCTCCTCTTCACCGGCAAGAAGGTCCGCCACTACGCCCTGACGGACCACAAGGAGTACTTCGCCGAGGCGACCGAGGCGTACTTCGGCGTGAACGACTTCTACCCGTTCGTCCGCGCCGAGCTCAACGAGCACGATCCGCGGGCGTTCGAGATCATGCAGAAGGTCTGGGGCCCGGTCCGGTAGCCGCCTGTCCGGAGCGCGCGTTGTACGAGCCCGAGGAGTTCACCTTCTTCTGGGACGGCCCGTTCTCGCAGTGGCACGAGTGCTACTTCGAGATCGAAGACGTCGAGTACAACTGTGCCGAGCAGTACATGATGGCCGAGAAGGCCCGGCTGTTCGAAGACGAGGAGACGCTCGAACTGATCATGGAGACCGACGTCCCGGCCACGCAGAAAGCGCTCGGAAGGCAGGTCGACGGGTTCGAGCAACACGTCTGGGAGGACGACGACACCGAGAACGGTCGTCCGTACTGCTGGAACGTCGTCTGGCAGGGGAACCACGCCAAGTTCACCCAGAACGACTACCTCCGCGAGGCCCTGCTGGCGACCGCGGGCACCACGCTCGTGGAGGCGTCGCCCGAAGACGCCATCTGGGGCATCGGTCTCGCCGAGGGAGACCCCGGCTGCTTCTCCCGCGACTCGTGGCAGGGCCTCAACTGGCTGGGCGAAGTGCTGACGGACGTCCGTGCGCACCTGTGAGCGGTCGAGCGAGTCCCGTTCACTCGTTACGAGAGATGTGTACGATCTCTTCTCGGACCGTCTCCGGCACAGCGTCGCAGCTGACGCACTCGAACATGAGCTCACCGTCCTCCAGGAACAGGACGAACGACAGCCACAGCTCTCCGAGTCGCCCGGACACGTTGGGTTGGGACACGACGAGCCGTTCCTTCGGAACGATCGGGTGGGTCACGGTCAGGAAGTATCCGACGCCGCTGAACTCGAGCGAGACGAATCGCGCCTCGTCCACGAGCCAGTCGACCTCGACGGCCCCCAGGACGGGGGTCAGCATCAGCTGGACGACCTCGACTTCGTACTCGCTGAACACGTCCACGGCGGCCCGAGTCGATTCACGTTGTAAGAGACGCCGGCGGGAGTCGAACCCGCTTGATGCTGCTTTGCAGGCAGCCGCCCGGCCGTCGGACACCGGCGTCGTCGACGCCGGACACGCCAGCTTCCCGTGGGTTCGCGGGGTGGGGAACGGCGGACGAACCGGGAACAGCCGGAGCATCCGTGTCGATCCGAGTCCATCCGCGGTTCCCTGCTGGTCCGCATCGTGCCCGAGCCGCCGTTCTCAAAGATCCCGGTCCGCAGCAGACTGTTTTCGGGAACGAATCCCGACCTCGGCGCATCCACTGTTCCGAACCTCGCCATTCGGAAAGCCACTCGATGACTCGTTCCCTCCTGATGCTGCCGCTGCTCCTCGCCGTGCCGGTTCTCTCCGGCTGCAACACACAGGCCGGCTCCGCCGAGAACCCGGAGCGTGCTCAGGGCAAACTCGCCGGCACGCCGGAGTGGGTGCTGACGAAGCTCACCATCGACGGCGAGGACCACTCGCCCCGACCCGGCGTGCGGGCAACGGTCACCTTCAAGGGGAAGAAGTTCACCGGGAACAGCGGCTGCAACCACTTCGACGGCACCTACTCCGCCAAGGCGGACGGGACGTTCGGCGTCTCCGAGTGGATGACCACCGAGATCGGCTGCGACCACCTCGCGTTCGAGGCGAAGTACGTCGACGCCTTCACCAAGGCGACGAAGTACGAAGTCGGCGAGAAGACGCTCGTCCTCTCCGACGGCACGGACGCGAACCGGCTGGAGTACGTTCCCTTCGAGCCGAACCACCTGCCGCTCGCCGGAACGGAGTGGAAGCTGACGCACTTCACCGAGAGCGACGCCGTCACCGAGACGGCGACCGTCGTGCTCGAGAAGCACCCGATCACGCTGAAGATCGAGGAGGGGAAGGTCGCCGGCTCCGGTGGGTGCAACCGGTACTTCGGAGGAGTCACGTTCCCGAAGGACGGCGAGCTGAAGTTCGGGGCGATCGGCGCCACGAAGCGGGCCTGCATCGGCCCCGGCATGCCGCAGGAGAGCAAGTACTTCACGACGCTCGCGAAGATGACGAAGTACCGCGTCAACGAGTCCGTGCTGACGATGGAGAACGCCGACGGCACACTCGGCCTGCAGTTCTCGGGCAAGAAGCCGCAGTAGTCAGACGGCCGTTTGCGAGAGTGACCTCACGACTCTGGTAGAACGAAGGCGCGCAGTGGCGAAAGGTCGTGCTGCCAGACGAGGAAGACACCCTGCTCGTTCTGAGCTTTGCTCAGCGTTGCGACGTCGAACACGCCACTGATGACCGCGCACGGGACGATCTGACGGCCGTATGCCCTTCTCCACTGGTCGGCCTTTCCCCCGACTTCTCGGTTCAGTCGCTTGATCGAGTTCACGGCGCTGTTCGAGGCCTTGCACTCGACGGCCAACAACCGGCCGTCGAAGAGTCGGACGATCACGTCCGCCTTGGTCCCTGCGATCTTCGTCTCGTCCGTGAACGTCATGCGGGCAAGTTCGTCGAGCACCTGCAGTTCTTGCCCAGGCCGAGGAACGCGTTCGTATCCGGCGGACTCAACGAGCGACTTGACCGCCTCCTCCTGCTCCCGAGCCTCCTCGTTCCTGCGACGTGTCCGCAGCCGTTCGACTGCGATCAGTCCCGCTGTCCAGTCGACGGCACGGACGCGTTCCTCCTCGGTTGGGGCACGGCCAAGTGCCTTCCAGGCGAAACGGTACGGATCGAGTGACCGGTGCACCGCCGCGGCGACCCGCTCGGCGACCCCGATCGGCAACCTCCGCGTCCCCAGCCGGTCGGACACGATGGTTCGGAGGTCGTCGGCGCTCACAGGCGGACCGAGCAGGTAACGGACTTCGTCGAGCCAACTCGGGTCTTCCGCCCAAACCGCCGGGTCCAGAGACCGCAGGTCGTCGGTCAGACGAAGCAACTCACGCACTCGGTCCCGAGCGGACTCGACGAGTTCGGCGTAGTCTCGCGAACCTTCTTCGAGACGACGATCGACGAAGACCTCAGTAGCACGGACGGCGGCCTCGCCGAGTCCCTCCTCCGTCCAAACCGGCGTCGGTCGAGGAGGCACTATCTTTGCCCTGCGTAGTGTGGGGAACGCACGCGAACGGCGCCGTTGCGAACGTCCTCTTTTCGCGTGTACTCGACGGCGGCCTTCATGGCGTCCGGGAACGGGGCCGAGACGACCGCTTCGGGATCCGGGCGGTCGAGGGCGGCGAGAACGGCCTCGCCCAGCAGCCGGGCGACCGGCGGAGGAACGGCGTTCCCGATCTGCTTGTACTGTCGGGTCCGCGACCCGCAGAACTCCCAGTCGTCCGGGAACCCCTGCAGGCCGGCGACCTCGCCAACGGTGAGTCGCCGCAGTCGGCCGAGGCGGTCGCGAATCCAGTCCTGCGACGAGGAAGCCGTCACCGTACGAGCCGGCAGACCGGGATCCGCCATGAAAGTCCCCTGCTTGTAACCCCAGTGGCCGCCAGGACGCGTCGGCTCCGCGACCCCCTGGCTCTTCAGCCCCGAGCCCGGCGGCACCTCCGCGAGTTGTCGTGACAACTCCTCGGAAGGTCGCGTCACACCCTCGTCCGGCGGCTCGTCGCGGGGCTCGAGGAAGTCACCGAGCGTGACCCACGGCACGAGGCCGTCGAACAAACCCGGTTCCGGCGTCTTCGCGTGCGTCGGCTCTGGGAAGGAAGGAGGCGGCCCGATCCGAGAGGCCAGCATGAACAGTCGGACGCGCCTCTGCGGGAGTCCGAAGTCCGCCGAGTTCAACAGCGAGAACGAGGTCGCGTAGCCGATCGACTCGAACGCGTCGCGGACGAGGTTGAGCGCCTCCCCCGGCACGCCGCCGGGCCCGCGCGCCGTGACGAGGCCCCGCACGTTCTCGAACAGGATGGTCCGCGGCCGGAGTTCGTCCGCCACCCGGACGAACTCCTGGAACAGCCGACCCCGGTCGTCGTCGAGTGCCTTCTGGCGACCCGCCGAACTGAACGGCTGGCAGGGCGGACCGCCCACGACGAGGTCGGGACAGCGGTCGGTAAACGGCCACAGGTCGCTGCCGTGCAACTCGGTGACCGAGGCTCCCACGATCGCGGTGCCGTCCAGGTAAGTCCGCGACGCGTTGCCGCGCACAGGAACGCCACGGCGGGCGTTCCGCGTCAGTGTCTCGACGCAGGTCCCATCGAAGTCGGACGCCGTGACGACGTGGAAGCCCGCTTCCTCCAGCCCGACGTCGCAACCGCCGGCACCGGAGAACAACGAGACGGCCGTGGGGAGTTCATGGTGCATCGAAGGAGTATAGAACCGGCGTTCGGTGCCGTCACACCCACAGCGGCCACACGAAGGCAACCGCCAACGTGACTGCTCCAAAGCCCAGCAGGAAACAGCTGACGAGCTTCGAGGCGATGCAGTTCCGGGACCGGAGAGTCCGCTCGTCGAGGCACTGCTTCGCCTTCTCCGGCTCGCCGCACGCGTCGAACCGCAGGCTCCACACGAACAGCCGCAGCGTCTCGCACGACCAGAAGCGGTGGTACAAGGCGAACGCCGCCGCGAGGCCGAACAACAGAACCGACAACCCGACGAGCATTTTGGGAACGTCCGGCAGCGTCTGCACCACTTTCTCGAAGAAGAACCCCGTCACCGCGATGCCGAGCAGCGAGAGTCGCAGGATCTCGGCGGAGAACGACTGGTAGCGGTCAACGAGCTCCCGTTCGAGAACGAGCGACTTCGTCTCCGCGAGCGCGGACTGGGGGTCCAGGTCGGGGTTCGGGGCGGACTCGTTCACGAAGACGTCTCCGACGTGGTCGGGGGGGAAGCGAGCGCTTGGAGGCCGAGGCTGTAGAGATCGACGCCGATCGACAAAGCCCTCTCTCGCCACCGCGGTGAAGTCGGGCAGAAGGCCTCGCGGAGCCTGCGTTTCGCCTGCCGGGTCGAGGCCGCATTCGGCTCACCGTGGTGGTGGGCCTGGTTCTCCCGACGGAGCGCGCCGACGACCGAGATCGGCGAGCGGGTGCCGAACTCGGCGCAGACGTAGGTGTAGTCCCGGTCGGCGAACGCGTGCTGGCACCACGCCCCGAACGACCCGCGTGCCTGGTACAGGACGGTGTCGCCGCCGGGGCGCGACAACCGTTCGGGCGGGTAGTGGCGGGCAAGCCAGTCGAACCGGCGTGGGTCGTCCGACTCCAGCATCAGCGTGTACTCCCCCGGCCGGCCGAGCCCCGTGTGAACGTCGAGGTGCAGGACGCGGGTCGCCTCGCCGAGCCAGCCCGGCGCATGCTCGTCGAGCAACTGTCGCACGCCACTCGGCCCGCTCCCCCCGTAGAACAGTCCCCGCGGGAACTCGTACTGCCCCCCGCCCACCACCTGCTGCAGCGTCGGCATGCCGTGCCACAGGATCGCCCAGACCGCCCGCGGGAAGAACGTGTCGACCAGCCCCGGCGGCCGCGGCGGGCTCAGAAGCGGGTCGAGTTCCGCATATCCCGGCGGGGCTCCCGAGTACTCCTCCCCCGGCAGCAACAGGTTGCGGTTGGGATCGACGTTCGCCTCGTCGAAGCGACGCGAGTGAGCGAAGCCGTACGCGTTCAACCCGTGGACGAGCACCACGCCGACGTCCGTCCCGAGTCGCACGGAACCGCTGTAGACGAACGCACCGATCTGAATCGCCGACCCGAGGAACCCCTCCACGCCGTGCAGTCCGCTGGTCAGCAGCAGCAGGTTGTTCGCGTCGGGTGGACCGAGGCGGGCGACGTCGACCGTCAACTCCTCGCCGTTCGGTCCTCGTGCCTCGACGGGGAGGGTCTCGAGCGATGCACCAAACTCGTCCGCCCGTCGGCGGAACGTCTCACGCGCGGCGAAGTAGTCCGGCGAGAACGCCTCTTCGACGGTGGCCCGGGTGAACGGAGCGGACATGGAACGAGCTCTCACGTCACTCCGAGAACGCTGGCCAGAATCGCGGCGAGGCCGAGGAACGAGGCGAAGCCGACGATGTCGGTCACCGTCGTCAGGAAGATGCTGGCCGACTGGGCGGGGTCCTTGCCGAACGCCCGCAGCACGAACGGAATACAGGCCCCGGCCACCGTCGCGGCGACCATGTTGATCGTCATCGCCAGCACGATGACGACCGCCAGCCCGCCGGCCTGGGAGAAGCTGTCGTTCGCGAGCAGCCGCCACGCCAGCACGCCGAACGCCGAGACGACGGCGACCAGCAGCCCGTTCGCGAACCCGCCGAGCGCCTCCTTCACGACGACCCGCATCCGGGTCCCCGGCAGAATCTCCCGCAACGCGAGGCCCCGCATGACGACGGCCAACGACTGCGCCCCCGCGTTTCCACCCTGACCGGCCACGACCGGCAACAGCACGGCGAGCGCGGCCACCTTCTGGATCAGTCCCTCGAATAACCCGACCACGCCGGCGGCGAGAAACGCCGTGCCGAGGTTGACCAGCAGCCAGGGCAACCGGTTCTTCACCACGACCGAGACGGGCGACAACGCTCGTTCGTCCGCACCGGCTCCCACGAGAATCTGCAGGTCCTCGAAGCCCTCCGCCTGACCCGCCTCGAGCGCTTCGCTCTGTTTCACCACGCCCACGAGTCGGTCCTCGAGATCGACGACCGGCACCGCGAGGAAGCCGTGCTCCCGCATCGTGTTGACCACCTCCTCGCGGGGCATCACGTCGGGGACGGTCAGCAGGTTCCGTCGCACGAACGGCTCGATGCGGTCCTTCGGGTTCGCGAGCAGCAGGTCCCGCATGCTGAGCACGCCGACCAGCTTGCCGGCCCGGTCCGTGACGTACAGGTAGTGCAGCACCTCCTTCGGCGTGGTGCGGATGCGTTCGATGACCTGCTGGACCGAGAGGTCGACCGGGAACGCGGCGACGCCCGGCTGCATCATGCCACCGGCCGAGTCCTCCGGGTAGCCGAGCAGCGCCCGAACGGGCGCGGCCACCTCGGCGGGGAGTCGGTCGAGAATCTCCTCGCGTCGCCCCTCCTCCAACTGCATCAACAGCGTGCTGGCCGCCCGCGGCGACATGCGGGCGAGAATCACCCCGGCCCGGTCCTGCGGAAGCGCACGAAGCAGGGAAACGAGCAGCGCCGCATCGAGCCGGTTCGCCAACTCGACGACGACCTCCTCCGGCAACGACGCGAACAACCGCTCCGCCTCGTCGCGTTCGAGCGACTCGAACGCACGGGTGGCGTCGTCGGGGTGAAGCTCGAGGAAGAACTCCAGCAGCGTTTCGAGGGGACTGACGGGCATCCGTGCTCTGACCGTTTCTACTGGCGTTCGATCTCGACGAAGTACGCCCCGCGCTTCTTGCCGTCCTTACCCGTGAGTGTGGTCGTCAACTTGGCCGGGCCGGCTGGGAGTTCCACGTCGAACGAGACTTCGGTCGCGCCCTCGTCGATCGACTGCCCGGCCCCCATGCCGCTCGACTCGCCTTCGCCGCCGGACTCGATCGAGACCTCGGCGCTGGTGGCGTTCAGCGGGTGCTTCACGTGGGCCGGGCGGTTGCGGAGGGTGATGCGGTACTGGCCCGCCTCGGTGACGTTGACGGCCCAGTAGCCGTTCGCGACCAGGTCCCTCCGGATGTGGCCGTGGTTCCAGGGGACGGCGCGGTTGTTCGTGTGCCAGTCGTGGCAGGTGAGGTGGGCCGGGTTCTCGGCCTTCGAGCCGACGTCGATGCGGACGTAGTCCCCGAACCGTGTGCCGATGCTCTTCCACCACGCCTCGTACTCGCCCGTCAGCTTCTCGACGACCTCCGGGTGGTCGGCGGCGACGTCCTTCTTCTGACCCGGGTCCTCGGTCATGTCGTACAGTTCCTTGCCGTTGACGAACCGCCACCGCTGCGTCATCACGGCCGACTTCCGCCACTTCTGCGGCGTTTCGACGCGTTGCGAGTGCACGAGCAACGTGCGGTCCGGCCAGTCGACGCTCGGGGCGTCGCCGAGCAGTCGGGCGAGCGACGTCCCGTCGAGGGGGTTGGGCGGATCGACCTTCAGGCCGCAGAGTTCGGCGAGCGTCGGCAGGACGTCGACGTGAGCGGAGAGCGCGTGCAGATCCCGGCCGCCGGTCAACTCGCCCTGCGGCCAGTGGACGAAGAACGGCACGCGGTGGCCGCCGTCGTACTCGCTCCCCTTCTGGCCCCGCATGCCGGCGTTGAAGCCCTTCGGCCCGCCCGCCCCGGCAGCCGTTCCGTTGTCGGTGGTGAAGACGAGGATCGTGTTCTCGGCGAGACCCTTCTCCGCGAGCACCTTCCGCAGCTTGCCGACGTTCTCGTCGATGTTCGTGATCATCCCCCAGAACTTCGCCTGGTTCTTGGGGACGCCGAGCTTCTCGTACGGCTCGCTGTACTTCGGCGAGACGTTGAACGGGCCGTGCGGGGCGTTCGTGCTGAGGTACGCGAAGAACGGCTTGTCACTGTCGGCCGTGACGAAGTCGATCGCCCCGTCGAACCAGATGTCCGTGCAGTAGCCCTCGTGCGGCTGCCACTTCCCGTCCTTGTAGTAGGTGTCGTCGAAGTACGAGTTGTCCCAGTAGTCGGGGGTCTGGCCGACGCCGCCGCCTCCGTGGTGGAAGACGTGGTCGAAGCCCTGGTCCTCGGGCCGCAACGGGGCGTTGTCGCCGAGGTGCCACTTGCCGAACATCGCCGTGCGGTAGCCGTTCGCGGCGAACATCTCGCCCAGCGTGAACTCGTCCGGGTGCATCATGGAACGGCCCATGATGGTGTGCCACACGCCGGTCCGCGTGCTGTACCGGCCCGTCATCAGGGCGGACCGCGTCGGCGAGCAGGTCGGGTCGACGTGGTAGTTCGTCAGCCGGACGCTCTCCGCGTGCAGCTTGTCCAGGTTGGGCGTCTTGATGGTCTCGTTGCCGTGGCAGGCGAGGTCGCCGTAGCCCTGGTCGTCGGTGATGATCACCAGCACGTTCGGCTTCTCGGCTGCGCGAACGCCCGCTGGCAGGAGGGGAAGGAGAACGAGAGTCAGCAGGAATGCACGGCGAATCATGGTGAGCTCCGAGGCTTCGGGACCGCGTGATTGTCGCCGCGACGGTGGGCGAACGTCAAACTGGTGGGCGTGTCCGACACGACATCGACGTTCCAACCAACCGCGACCGAGGCCCCCACGACATGACGCCTGCCGAACGGATCGCCGAGTGGCTCCGCGAGTCGAAGTCCGCCGTCGCCTTCACAGGAGCGGGCGTGAGCACCGAGAGCGGGATCCCGGACTTCCGCTCGCCGGGTGGGGTTTGGTCCAAGTCCCGGACCGTCTACTTCGACGAGTTCCTCGCCGACCGTGACGCCCGCCGCGAGTACTGGCGGCAGAAGTCCGAGGTGCACCCCTCCATGCGGGACGCCGAGCCGAACGTGCTGCACCAGGCCCTCGCCGACTGGGAGGCCGCCGGCCGGCTGCGGGGCGTGATCACGCAGAACATCGACGACCTGCACCAGCGGGCCGGCAGCAGGAACGTCCGCGAACTGCACGGCAACGCGATGCACGTCACCTGCCTCGACTGCGATGCCCGCTACGAGACCGACCCGCTGACGACGGCATTCCGGGAGACCGGCGAACTGCCGGTCTGCGAGTCGTGCGGCAGCGACGTGATGAAGCACGCGACGATCTCGTTCGGCCAGCCACTCGACGAGACGACGCTCCTCGACGCGGCCACGTGGAGCCAGGAGGCCGACCTGTTCCTCGCCCTCGGCTCCTCCCTCGTGGTGCAGCCGGCCGCCAGCCTGCCGGAAATCGCCAAGTCGCACGGTGCGACGCTGGTGATCGTCAACCGCGACCCGACCCCACTCGACGACGTCGCCGACCTCGTTCTGCACGAACCGCTCGGCGAGACGTTCACGGCGATCGTCGCCGCGCTCGGTGACGATCGCTAGTCGACGACACTCACCTCCTGCTGCCCGTACAGCCCGGCGAGCGACTTGACCGACTTCGCCTCCCGCATGAAGTCCTTGTTGACGACGACCCGCCCGGCCGTCGCCCACTTGGAACCTTCACGCGTCAGCACCGAGATGCAGTCGATCGGGCGGCGGCTGAAGCCCCAGCGGACGATCTCCTGCGAGACGCAGGAGAGTCCTCGCGACTCGGCCGCCTCGCGAAACCGCGGGGCCGACACGCTGAGGGCCCGCATGTGCGACCGGTCGACGATCCGCAGGGCCATCGCCACGTCGGCCATCGCCTTCACGAACCGCTTCGCGAGCCCCGGCCGTCGCTCGGCTTGCTCGTCGTCGGCCGAGAGCGTCTCCGCGATCGAACCCCGCGGCTTCAGCCGGTCCTCCAGCCACCGCGTGAAGGCGAAGTAGCGGAAGCTGCCGAGGTTCGAGTGGTGGAACACGACCACGCCGTCCGGCGAGAGCTTCCGCTGGAGCTGGTCGAGGTACCCCTCGAGCACGTCCATCTCGGCGTGCACGAGCGAGTCGAAGCTGAAGGCCAGGTCGACCGTGCCGTCCTCCACCATGTCCAGCGACGTGCCGTCGTTGACGTGGAACTGGACGTGCCGTTGCGACTCGAAACGTTCGCGGCAGGCGGCAATGCACTGCTCGGAGAGGTCGACGAGGACGAGCCTGTCGCAGAGGCCGGCGAGGAACTGGCTCCACCGGCCGAACCCGGGGCCGACCTCGAGAATCGTCCCGGTCGGGAGGAACCGTTCGATCCGCGGCCGCAGCGACCACGTCCACTGGGCTTCCGGCGAGCCCCACGCGGACGACCAGTTGTCGCCGCCGGCACTCCAGTCGTACCCGCCGTCCCAGACCTTCTTGTTCCACTCGACGTCGGGCACGGGACTACGCCGGAACGTTCTTCTTGGTCAGCAGCGAGACGACGACCAACGTCAGGAAGCCGAGCGGGATCGTCACGATGCCGGGTTGGCTGAACGGGACGAGCGCGGCCTCGGCGGCCTCCGTCGACGAGTAGCCGTACACCTTCTGGAAGGAGTCGGCGCTGAGGAGGATCCAGCCGAGGGAGCTCGTCATCCCGACGACGACGGCTGCGATCACGCCCTCCTTCGTGACGCCCTTCCAGAAGAGGATCATCACCAGCGACGGCAGATTGGCGGAAGCCGCCACGCTGAACGCCCAGCCGACGAGGTAGCTGACGTTGAAGTCCTCGAACAGGATGCCGAGGGCGATCGCGATCACGCCGACGACGACCGAGGCCAGCTTCGCCACGCGGACCTGTTGGTGGTCGGCCAGTTCCACCTTCATCACGTTGGCCATCAGGTCGTGCGTGACGGCCCCGGCGGACGCCAGGATCAGGCCACTGACCGTGCCGAGCACCGTGGTGAAGGCGATCGCCGAGATGACGGCGAACAGCCACTCGCCCATGCTCTTGGCGAGCAGGGGGGCGGCCATGTTGCTGTTGGTGACGTCCATCGCCCCGCTCGTCATGGCCCCCAGGCCGAGGTACAGCGTGAGGACGTAGAAGAAGCCGATGCTGGCGATGCCGACGATCGTGCTCTTCCGGGCGGCGGCGGCGTCCTTCACGGTGTAGTACCGGATGAGGATGTGCGGCAGCGACGCCGTCCCGCAGAAGAGCGCCAGCATCAACGAGAGGAAGTTCAGCTTCTTCAGCGGCTCGTCGCTGCGGATGCCGGCGAACCGCGGGTGCTCGCCGGGGCGGAGAATGCGGTTGCCGGGCGTCGGCTTCTGGTAGTAGACGGTCACCTTCCGACCGGACTCTTCGGTGACGACCTCTTTGCCCCACAGGACGACGTCGGCCTTCTGCAGCGTGCTGAAGAACGACAACGGTCCGACGGAGCCGGACTCCGTCTCGCCGCCCTCCAGCGAGGCAACGGTTCCGACAGGGTGCAGGTCGTGCTCCTTCGTCTGCTTGCGGCCGTTCACGAACGGCACGCCGTCCTCGACGGTCTCGGTCTGGGCCTCACGAAGGACGATCCGGCCGTCGTCGGTCGTCGACTTGCTCCAGACCATGACGTATCCGTCGTCGCCGCTGCCCACCTCGACGCGAACGAACGGCTTGCCCACCCAGGAGCCGGAGGGAGACACGACCTTGGCCTCTCCGAAGCCGTCGAGCGCTTGCAGCTCGGCCTCGAGGTTCGCCTCGGCGACCGGGCCGACCGTGCGGAACGCGTGGCCGTCGACGCCCCCCTCCGCCACCGTGAAGCCGCGGGCGAGGATCATCACGGTCAGCACGGCGCTGAAGACGACGAGCAGCGAGCCCTTCAGGAACTGGACCCACGTCGTGGAGACCATGCCGGCCGTCACCACGATCACGATGACCACCGTCCCGACCATCACCACGCCGACCCAGTGGTCGAAGCCGAGGAGCGGTTCGACGAGGACGCCGGCTCCGACCATCTGCGGGATGAGGTAGAAGACGCTGACGGCGAGCGTGCTGATGCCGGCGGCGAGCTTGATGCCGCGGGACTGGAACTGGGCGTCGAGGGCGTCGGCGAAGGTGAACTTGCCGAGCCGCTTCATCGGTTCGGCGATGACGAACAACGCGACGATCCAGCCGGCCAGATACCCGATGGAGTAGAGGAAGCCGTCGTAGCCGTAGAAGGCGATCATGCCGCAGATGCCGAGGAACGACGCGGCCGAGAGGTAGTCGCCGGCGAAGGCGACACCGTTGACGAACCAGGGAATCTGCCCGTGAGCGGCGAAGTAGCCCTGCGAGGACTTCGCCTTGCCGCCGAGGTAGAAGCTGATGCCGAGCGTGACGGCGACGAACGCCGCGAAGACGGCGACGGCGACCGGTGAGGCTTCGTAGATCAAGCGTCCCCCTCCGACTGCGAGGGCTCGGTCGACTCGGTGGCGTTCGGGGTGGACGCGGGCAACTCGTCCGGCCCGCACATCCAGCCGTAGAGGAGGGCCAGCGCCAGGGCAGCGACGATCAGCCCGAAGCCGTACACGATCGCGAGGTTCACGCCGGCGAGGACCGGCCGTTCCATCGTCTCGGGCGAGAAGGCGTTCAGCAGCACGAACCCGCCGTACAACAGCAGGTACACGGTGAAGAGGACCAGCCCGATCCTCGCGTTGCGCGTCACAGCCTCGTCCCCCGTCGCGAGCACGTCTTGGTGGAACGGGCCACGATACGGCGGGGCCGGGGCGATTGCGAGCGCTCGGAGATCAGCCGCCGGGCGTCGTCCGGTCCTCGACGACACGGCGGAGCACGTCCATGAACGGCTCGCCCCACGTCTCGACGACCGCCTCCAGCCGCTCCGTGCAGTCGCAGTCGCCGCAGGCCCACGGCTCGCGCCCGGTCTCGTCGTGGCAGCGGTGCCGGGCATGGGCGTCCTGCACCTTCTCCAACTCGAAGAAGGCCTCCCAGTACGGCCGCTCCTCCTCGAGCGGCGTGGCACAGTAGCAGACCTCGATCCACCGAGCCGTCCCGTCCTCGCACGACCGGGCCGACTGCATGTTCCGCAGGTACTCGCCGCCGGCGACCGACCCCCGTCCGAGCGACCCGTCCTCGATCGCCGCGAGCAGTTCACGCTCGCAACCGGGCTTCACGCGGGCTCGCACGAGGTATCGCACGTCCGGACGACCTCAAGGCGACTTCGGGGGGGCCAACCGCTTGAGCGCCCGCGCGATCGCGTTCGCGCGGAAGTACGCCTGCAGGGCGTACAGCTTCTCGTAGACGTCCCGCCCTTGGGCCACCTTGGCCGGCTCGTAGTAGCTGACGCAGGTGGAGGGGTCGACGCCCGCCTCGACGAGTTCGCGAATCGTCCGCCGCGTCTGCTCGTCGGACATCATCAGCCAGTCGGCGAGCTTCCCCTCCTCCTTCACCCCCACGAGGTAGCCGTCCTCGTCGCGAACCAGCTGCATGGAGTAGTACTGGGCGACGATCGAGGAGGACCTCGCGTACATGTCGGCCGTCACGCCGAGCAGACCGTACGCGAGGGAGTCGCCCTCGCCGAACACGTTCACGAGCTGGGGGACCAGTCGCCGCCGGGTGATCATCAACGAGGCGAAGTCCTCGTCGATCTCGCTGAGCCGGTTCTGCAGCCGTTCCTGCGGGATGCCGAGCTGGTTGGCGGCCGGCTCGATCACCGACTCCTCGAGCATCTCGATGTTGGCGTCGGTGGCGCGGAGGAAGTACTGGGCCATGACGAGGACCGGGGCGTCGTCGGCGAGGGGGCTGCCGCCGAGCCGCTTGGCCTCGGCGAGCATCTGTCGTGCCCCGACGAAGTTCAGTGCCGCGAGCTTCTGGTACTCGGCCGCGTCGTGCCCGTGCTCCCATCGTTCGTCCTCACCGGACTTCGGCATGCCGGCGAGGATGTCGTCGGCGTAGACCTGGAAGGCCAGTCCGGCCGTCAGGAAGTCGACCGCCTCGATGTAGATCGACAGCTGCTCGATGGTCGCCGGGCTGAAGTCGCGGAACTTGCCGAGCGTCGCCTCGACGTCGCGGTCGAGCCAACCGTCGTCCCGCACCCGTCGAATCATCGCCTCGACGCCCCGGCGGTCGTCCTCCTCGACGCACCGGCTGCTCTCGATCGCCGACGTCATCCGCGACACGGCGGCGGTCAGGTCGCTGAACGCGGCCGCGTACCGGCCCTCCTCCTTGAGTCCTCGGGCGTACTTCAGGTACTGGTCGGACTCCTCGACGAGTTCGTCCGTGTACTCGGTCTTGAAGTCGTCGCTGATCGCCTCGAACTCGGCCGTCTTCGCCTTCAGCATGCCGGCCCAGTCGTCGTACAGGTCGGACACCCGCTTGACGAACTCGGGGCTCGCCTGCGGGGGCTGCGTCGCCTCGGCCCGCGGCAGCCGCTCGCCGGTCAGCTCGCGGTACGCCGTCCAGATGTCGGGCACCTGCAGCACCTTCACGCCCAGCCCCTGCCCCTTGGCGACGAGGTCGATCTTCTTCCCGACGTTGACGTCCTCCTGGAACCGTGTGCCGGCCGGGATGAGCACGAGCTTCTTGCCGATGGCGGCCGCGGCCTCGATCTTCTGCGCGATTCCGCCGACCGGCCCGATCCGCCCGTCGGGGTTGATGGTCCCGGTCATCGTGGCGTCGCGACGGATGCCGTCGCCACGAACGGCCGCCATCACGGCGACCGTCATCAGCCCGCCGGCGCTGGGACCGTCGATGCGTCCCTCGACGTCGAACGCGATCCGCGACGTCCTCGCGTCGAAGTCGAGCAGCATGGAGGCGGCGAGGGCAGCCGTCCAGCCGGCGGCCCGCCACTGGTCGCCGCTGCCGGCCACCTCGGACTCGAAGAACCCGACCCGCACGCGGCCGGGGTCGGCCTCTTCCACCCGGACGTGCAACGGCGACGACACCCCGACCGCCTTGCCGTTGCCCAGACTGCGGTACGCGATCACGTGCCCAGACGCGCGACCGACGGAGTTGGCCCGACCAACGGCCTGAGCCATCGCCGGCGTGGTGACCGTGGCGAGAACGAGCAACGACGGCAGCAAACGGTGCATAGCAACGGCCCGGCGGAAGGAGTGTTAAGAGGAGTCGAGCGTACCCGCGGAGACCGGACCTCGCCACGTTGCCCGCGGGCACTCGCCCAGAGCGCTGCCGGATGCGAACGATACACCCGATCGTGCCGGACAACCGCTCAACTCGCCTCGTACGCGGGGAAGTCCGTGTAGCCCTCCGCGCCGGTCGACGAGTACCACGCCGAGACCTCCGCCGGCTCGGCCAGCGGCCAGTCGTTGCGGAACCGCTCCACGAGGTCCGGGTTGCTGATGTACGGCCGACCGAACGAGATCAGGTCGGCGTCGCCGTCGGAGACGCGTTGCTCGGCCTCCTCCCTCGTGTAGCCGCAGTTCCCCATCAGCGGGCCGTGGAAGTGGTCACGGAACTCGGCGAGCGTCATCGGATCGCCCAGTTCGTGGAAGCCGAAGCCGAGCCCGTCCATCACGTGCAGGTAGGCCAGGCCGAACGCGTCCAGCTGCCGGGCGACGTAGGCGAACTGCTCGCGGTAGTCGGGCGAGCCCATGTCGTTGAAGGCCCCGTTCGGCGAGAGACGGACGCCGACCCGGTTCGCCGGCCAGACCGACGTCACGGCCGTCACGACCTCGCCGAGCAGTCGGTACCGGTTCTCGACGCTCCCGCCGTACGCGTCGTCGCGGTGGTTCGTCTTCGACTGCAGGAACTCGTCGAGGAGGTAGCCGTTCGCCGAGTGGACCTCGATGCCGTCGAAGCCGGCGGTTCGGGCCCGCTCGGCGGCGCGGGGGTAGTCCTCGGCGATGCCTGGGAGCTCGGCGGTTTCGAGGGCGCGTGGCGTCTCGTGCGGCTGCTTGCCCTCCGGCGTGTGGATGTACTCCTCGTCGATCGCGATCGCCGAGGGTGCGACCGCCTTCTCCCCGCCGTGGAAACTGCTGTGCGAAGCACGACCGCAGTGCCACAGCTGGAGGAAGATGCGCCCGCCCGCCTCGTGCACGGCCTTCACGACCTCGCCCCAGCCGGCCTCCATCTCGTCGGTGTAGATGCCGGGAGACTCGTTCCAGCCGTTCGCCTGCGGCGAGATCGTCGTCGCCTCGGTCAGGATCAGCCCGGCCGAGGCCCGCTGGACGTAGTAGTCGGCCATCAGGGCGTTCGGCACCCGCTCCTTCCCGGCGCGGGCCCGCGTCATGGGCGCCATCACGACGCGGTTGGGAAGTACGAGATCGCCGACCGAGACGGAGTCGAAGAGAGCGGAGGCCACGTGGGTCGTCCTTGCAGTGGGAAGGTACCGGCGTCATCCAGCAGGAAGTGCGAGTACGGTGAGACGTCCGTCGCGAACGATTTCGACCTCGACGGTCTCGTCGGCGACGCGGGTCAGCAGTCGGTGGAGGTCGTCGACCGACTCGACGATTCTCCCGGCGAGGCCGACGATCAAGTCGCCCGGCCGCAAGCCGGCCCGGTGGCCGGCACCGGATGTGGAGACCTCGACGACTTGAACGGCGTGGTCGCCCAGCAGGTCGAGCGAGCGACTGAGCTGCCGGGGCAGGACGACGGTCGACCCGACGATGCCGACGCGGCGGCGGCGGACTTCGCCGTGCTCGAGAATCTCGGTGAGCACCCACTCGACCGTGTTCGCGGGAACAGCGAACCCGAGCCCCTCCGCCATCGCGACGGTGGCCGTGTTGACGCCGACGACGCGGCCGCGCGAGTCGAGCAGCGGCCCGCCGGAGTTCCCCGGGTTGATCGGGGCCGAGTGCTGGACGACGTTCTCGATCAACCGCCCCTCGTAGCCACGCATCGACCGGCCCAGGCCGCCGACCACACCGGTCGAAACCGTCGACTGCAGACCGAGCGGGCTGCCGATCGCGATGACGAGTTGCCCGAGTTGAAGGGCGGCGGAGTCACCAAGCCGCGTCGTCGGCAGGTCGGTCCCCGCGATCCGCAGGACGGCGACGTCGGTCTCCGGGTCGTCGCCCAGCACGCGGGCCGGCAGTCGGTCGCCTTCCGCGGTCGTCGCCGTCAACTCGCTCCGCCCGCCGACCACGTGGCTGTTGGTGACGGCGAGTCCGTCCGGCTGGACGAGGAATCCGGACCCGCTGCCGCCGCGGCCGGTCGTTCCGGCGACCGTGACGACACTCGGCAACGTGGCCCCGACGACGTCGATCACCGCCGTGGAGTAGGCGTCGAGAAGCTCTGCGTCGGAACGTCCTCCGGACTGGTTCGGTTGCCCGCCCGACGTGGGCCGTTCGTCGCTGACCCGCTCGATTGCCATGCCGCACTCCCCGAGACCGGTGACTCCGCCGATTCTTCCGCGGAGCCGGCGGCGGACAAGCCCGCCCGACGCAGAACTGCGGAAACCGCGCGACGGCGGCGGGTTGCGGCGTCGCAACGAGCACTCGGCGAGGTCGAAACGTCTCGGATCAGCCGGTGCCCATGCCGCGGTCGAATGCCTCGAGGTCGCGGTTGAAGACGGCGAGCGTGGACTGCAGCGTCTCGCGGCTGATCTTCCAGTTCGGACTGTCCTCGGGAAACCGCTTGCAGTGATCGACGAGCAGCCGGTACAGGAACTTGAACAGGTGCCGCGGGACCCGCATGCGGCTGAACGTCCCGATCAGTTCCTCACGGCTG
This sequence comes from Planctomycetaceae bacterium, assembly GCA_028284885.1. Classification (GTDB taxonomy): domain Bacteria; phylum Planctomycetota; class Planctomycetia; order Planctomycetales; family Planctomycetaceae; genus JANQQW01. The sequence continues at coordinate 7,747 of JANQQW010000094.1, read as the reverse complement.
ATGCCGTCCTCGAACAGGTTCTTGATGCTGACGCTGTCCGCCTGCCCGTTCGCCGCACACGCCTTCAGCCGGTCGTTCGTCACGTCGTACAGGGACTCGCCGGTCCACTCGAGCGACTGGACGAGGTTCTGCTTGTCGAGCCGGCTGCGTTCGTAGAACTCCTTCTCCTCCCGTTGCAGGTAGTAGGTCACCTCCTGCGGGAGCAGCAGCTTGAAGCCGATACCGGGGTACTTGAGAAACTTGTTGTCGAACAGCGGCCACAACAGGTCCCGCATCCGCTCGGCGGAGCCGTTCACAAGGTGCGGCTCGTCCACGCGGTCCACGAGGATGACGATGCTCGTGTAGCCGAGCGTCTTGAGGGTGCTCTGGAACTTGGCGAGCAGCTCGTAGCGGTCGTCGCTGCGGTCCTTGCTCGGGAGCGGCTGGCCGTCAAGTTCCTGCTTCGGGAACCGCGAGAGCAGACGGCGGAGCGTGTTCGAGAGGTGGTCGAAGACACGAATCTGCCGCGCGATCCGCCAGCCGGTCCAGCAGAGCTGCAGCTGCCGCCACCCGTAGAGCGCCCAGCCGCCCGCGACGATCGCCCAGACCCACCAGGTGATGAGTGCCGACGCCCCCATCACGCCGCAGGCGACGGCGAGCGTGAGCACGGTTACCGCGGCGCCGATGGCCGGATCGACGTAGGCCTTCAGGTTCGAGTAGTGCAGCTTGCGCCGCAACTTCGACCACCGTTGCAGCGGCGGCTCGTCGTAGGCGTGGTGGTAGAAGGCGTCCAGCATCAGCAGGTCCCGCTTCTGCAGCCGGGACAACTTGCCGAGGGCCGCGTCGTCCACCACGACGGTGCCGTCGGCGAGGTCCGGGTGCAGGATCGTCTTGACCAGTTTGCCGACACCCAGCGACAAGATCGCGTCCATGTGGTCCCACAACCGCCATCGCTTCAGGGCGTGGTTCGGCTTCTTCCGCCAGCCGTGCAGCCGCTCGCGGAAGCTGTCGAGGAACGGGTTGAAGTCGTCGTACTCGACGACGAACACGCGGGCGTCCGCGTGTTCCTTGTTGTAGGACTCGAGCCGCTCGACGATCTGCAGTCGCAGGGCGGTCTTGCCGGCCCCCTTCTCGCCGAAGACGACCGACGTGCTGGGATTGGCCGGGCTGCCGTAGATCTTGTCCCACGCGGCGTGGTGCGTGCCGTCGAGGCAGGACTCGCGGAAGACGTGGTCCGAGAGGGCGTCCTCCTGCCCGAACGGGTTCTCGCCGATCCCGTGGTGAGCGAGAAACTGGTCGACTTTCATGCGTCTGGTCTTCGCGTGGGAGCTTGGCCCGGCGTGGCGCCCGCCGAGTCCTCAAACTTCGCGTATCCTGTCAGCCTTGCCAGCGGCCGACAACGGACAGCCGGCCGCCTGAACCGGAAATCAACGGACCCGCATGCGTTGCATCCTTTCGCGGAACCCGTCCGCGGCCCAGGGGAGGATCGCCGATGAAGCTGGGAACTCCACTGCTGGTACGCGGCCACGCCGAACGGTCCACTCGACTGGCACGGCGAGTCCCCGCTGCCGCTGAATCCCGACGACCGGCTGTTCGTCGTCGTGCACGCCGTCATGGACGGCTGGTGTGCCGTGCTGGACACGGTCGCCGGAGAACTGACGCCGCACGCGATCGACTGAACTCGGACTACCGTTCGGCCAGCAGTGCCGCGATCGCCTGGTTTAGTCGGTTGTCGGCCCCGGGTTTCCAGTCGAACCGGTTGCCGTCCGCGTAGGTCATCACGAGACCGCGGCTGGGGACGACGACGAGGGCCTCGCGGCCGTCGATCGCCGTCGCGACGACCGTGTCGGTCGGGGCGTCGGGCAGCAGCCGTCGCCCGTCGCGATCGACGCCGTTCAGCCACCAGCCGAACGAGTAGCTGCCGAAGTGGTCGATCTCGACCGACCGCCACGGCGACCGCTGGTTGCGAATCGTCGGCCCCGGTTTCGCGGCGGAGACCGGAACGTCGTTGGAGACCGGCGAACTCGTCGCGACGGCGGCGAGACGGCGGTCGAGCAGCCGCCTCTCCTTCCAGCGGCCGTCGCGGAGGTACAGCAGACCGAAACGGGCGAGGTCCCGTGGCGAGATGCGAAGGACGCCGGGCGTGCCACCGGACATCGTCGGCCGGTCCTCGCACTGAAGTGGCCCGACGAGTCGCGGCTGCAGAAGTTCGTCGTCGACCTCCGACCACTCGGTGGCGAAGACCCGTTCGACGAGCGTGTCCGCGAGCAGCCCGGCTTGCAGTCCCTTCAGGCTGAAGGTCGCACCCGGGGCGTCTCGGGTGCCGTAGCCGCAGGTGTGCTGGGCGAGTTGCCGCCAGGTGATCGCGGCGTCCTTGCGGTCCCCTCCGAGGTCCGCGAGCAGCGGCTGCCGAACGACGACCCGGTCGTCGAGCGAGTCGATCCGTCCATCCTCGACCGCGAGGAACAGCAGATGCGAAAGCAGTGCCTCGGTCACCCGGCTGCCCGGCCCGTGCGTGGAGACGTCGCCCCACGTGTGCACGAGTCGCCCGTCCCGCACGATGCAGCCGCGGCCGCCGACCGTCTCCGCGAACGTCTGAACCTGCGGCTCGGAGAGACCGGCCTCCTCCGGCGACTGCTCGGCCCACTCGCTCGCCGGGAACTCGGCCGTCCGCACCTCGAGTGGCCCGTTCGGCTCGGCGGCGACGGCGTACTGGTCGGCCTCGACGCCGACGCTCTTCCCGTCCGCGAGCCGGGCCAGTTCGACACGCCCCTCGCGGACCTCCAGTCGGGTCACACCGTTCGGTCGGACCGCGAGCGCGAACTCGGTGCCGACGACCGTCGCCCGAGCGCTCGGCGTGGCGAGTTGCATCGGCCGGCCGGCCGGTTGCGGGCTGACCTTCGCCCGCAGTTCCCCCTGCGAGACGACGAGCTGCTTGCCGACGCCGGTTGCCGGAATCGACAACGTCGTTCCCGGCTCGAGCACCACCTCGGTCGCGTCGGCGTACTTCACGACGGCGGATCCGTCGGCCGAGACGCGGATCTCGTCGCCCGGGCCGGTCACGAAGGGCTCGGTCGGATAGAGCACCTCGCGCCCACGGGCGACCTGCACGTCACCGGTCGGGAACAGCACGCCGGAGTCGTCCGCGGGCCACGTCAGCCACAGGGTCACCGCGGCGGTCGCCAGCACGACGGCGACGAAGCCGAGCACCCGCACCCAGCCGCCCCGTCGGTCGCGGGACTCCCGGTACTGGTCGAGTTCGCGGATCGCGTACTCCCGCATGTCGATCCCGTTGTCGTCGCTCTCGACGCCGTCGTCCGGGACCGCGTCGCCGTCGATCGGGACCAGGTCGGCTAGACTCGCGAGGCCGCCCTGCATGCCGCTCTGCTCGTCCCGAACACGCTGCTCGACCTGCGAGACGAAGTCGCCCCGCTTCTCGTCGAGCTGCTGCCGCAGCAGTTCGTCGACCATCAACTGCTCGTGCAGCTGCACGGCGAGCGCGGGGTTGCGTCGGCAGGCGGCGACGAGCATCTCGACGTACGACTCGTCCAGCGTGTCGCGGCCGTGCACGTACCGGGAGACTAGGACCTGCTCCGTCCGCTCGTCGATCTCGTGGTCTTCGGAAGGGCGTTCACTCATGTCTCACCCAGGGCCTCCTGTCGGCGGGTGATGCAGTCTCGGAGGGCGCTGCGAATCCGGAACAACGCGATCCGCACCGCCTCGGCCGTCGAGTCGACCGCGTCGGCGATCGCCGAGGACGACAGCTCCTGCTCGTACTTCAGCGACAACAACTGACGGCTCTTCGGCGGCAACTTCGCACAGCAGAGCTCGAGTTGCGACTCGAGGTCGAGCTCGTTCGACGCGACGTGCAGATCCGACTCCGTCGCGGCGAGGATCTCGGCCAAGGCACGCCGGTGCAACCGTTTCCGCCGCGTCGTCTTGCGAAAGTGGTTCATGCAGACGTTGCGGGCGATCCCCTTCAGCCACCGCTCCGGTTCCACCTCCAGCGGCATCCGGTCGCCGGTCCGGTAGAACTCCAGGTAGATCTCCTGTGCGAGGTCGTCCACCTCGTGGGCCACCACGCCCAAACCGGCGATGTACGCACGAATTCGGGCCTGCGTGCGATGCAGGATCTGGTCGAACTCGCTGCTGGACAGGTCTTCGCGCACGACTTCTCGTCAATCGACTGAACACGTTCCGCGTGAACGTGGTCGGCGGCCGCCGGCACGTTACACGAAGTCTAGGCCCCAACTCGGGGGCTGGTCGTGAACGGACCCAACGAGCCACCGGTTCGGCCCCGTCGAGCGGCCTCTACAGTTCGTCCAGCACCTCGCCACCGTTCCGCGTACAGAGCGCGCGGAACACCTCCAAGCCGACGCCGTCGGTGATCACCCGCGTCGATCCGTCCATCAGCAGGAAGTGGCAGCCGGCGGCGTGCGGGCCGTGGAACGAGGACGGACTGCTCGTCGGGCCGTTCGGCGCACCGGAACGGGCGTGGACGAGAATCGACGTGATCGGCGGTCGCCACTTGTGGCAGGGCGGATCGGTCGGCGGGTTGAACTGCTTCGGCGGCCGGGCCTGGTTGTAGACGACGTGCTGGCCGGGCACGACACCGACCCACGAGCTCTCGGCGATGCGGGTCATCCGTTCGCCGACGCCGATCGTGTTCGACGTGCCGTCCGTGATGTCGGCCACGCGTATCCGGCTGTTTCGGTGGAAGACCCCGTTGAACGGCTGGTTCTCGTAGGCACCGTAGTTGGGATCGACGCTGTTCCCGCCGCCGAGAGAGCCGACGTAGCTGCAGGGGGCCACGTCGACGAGGTGAGTCGGCGTGTTCGACTCGGTCGGCGGGCTTCCGCAGGTCGTCACCGCGACGAGCGGGCCCGGCGTGTCGCTGGGGCAGAGGTACAAGTCGATGCTGGTGCGTCGCACGGTCGCGTTCGCCGCGGCCGTGATCGGCTGGTCGAAGTCGATCTGGTCGTGCAGGTTGCCCTTCTCGAGGTACGGCAGCATCTGCGCGAAGAAGCTCCAACCGGGACCGTTTTCGTCCGGGTAGCTTCGCGTGTTCCCCGTCTCGTACTGCCAGTCGGGGTCGGCGAGCGTCGAGACGAAGCCCGGTGGAAACGTCTGATGGCTGCCGTGGTAGCTGTGCAGGCCCAACCCCATCTGCTTCAGGTTGTTCAGGCACTTCGCGCGGCGGGCCGCTTCCCGAGCCTGCTGCACGGCCGGCAGCAGCAACGCGATCAGGATCGCGATGATCGCGATCACGACGAGCAGTTCGATGAGCGTGAACCCTCCGCGCTTCGCTCGCTTCTGCATGTTCGAGACCTCCTCCGGAAGCACCCTCGACGGCGATTCCCGCACTTCGACAGCCGCGACGCCCGTGCCCTCGCACGATGCCGTCCCGGCCCTCACCGTGCAAGGTCACGGGGGTCGCAATCGTGGTCGCTCGCGTGCTTGCGACCGCGCGGTCAGGTTCGTTAGTCTGCGACATCGCTGCAGTCACGTGTCGTCCGGTGCACGACACCCACTCCACGGGTCTGCCAGCTCGCTCGTTTCCGCCCGCCGCCTGCTCCCCCCGTCGCCTCGGACGGTGATCGCCGTGACCTCCGTTCCCGACGAAGACCGCATCGTCATCACCGGCATCGGCCTCGCCGCGCCCAACGGTGACAACCTCGGCGAGTACCGGGCCGCCCTCCTCGAAGGGCGCTCCGGAGTCGTCCCGTTCGAGACGCGGTACATGCCCCCCACGATCGCCGGGGTGTGCAACTTCGACGCGCTCAAGTACCAGAAGCGCAAGGAGATCCGTCGCGGCACGCGAGCCGGCTCCATCGCCACCTACTGCGCCCACGAAGCGGTGGCGTCGTCGGGGCTCGAGTGGCCGGCCGTCCGGAAGGACCGCGTCGGCGTCTACGTCGGCATCACGGAGCACGGAAACGTCGAGACCGAGAACGAGATCTTCGAGATCTCGCAGTTCGACTACGACACGAAGGTCTGGTCGCACCACCACAATCCCCGCACCGTCGCCAACAACCCGGCCGGCGAGGTCACCCTCAGCCTCGGGGTGACCGGCCCCCACGTCTGCATCGGGGCCGCCTGTGCCGCCGGGAACGCCGGCTTCATCCACGGCCTGCAGATGCTCCGGCTGCGGGAGGTCGACCTCGCCATCTGCGGTGGCGTCTCGGAGAGCATCCACACGTTCGGCATTTTCGCCAGCTTCCAGAGCCAAGGAGCGCTGGCGAGGAACGACGACCCGCAGAAGGCCTGCCGGCCGTTCGACGTGAACCGCAACGGCATCGTCGTCGCCGAGGGGGGCGGGCTCGTCACCCTGGAACGCCTGCCGTCGGCCCTCGCCCGCGGAGCCACCATCCACGGCGAGATCGTCGGCTACGCCATGAACTCCGACGCGACGGACTTCGTCCTGCCCGACGCCAACCGCCAGTCCGAGTGCATCCAGCTCGCCCTCGACCGTGCCGGGCTCCGAGCGTCGGACATCGACATCGTCAGCAGCCACGCGACCGCGACCGAACAGGGAGACGTCGAGGAGGCGAAGGCTCTCGGCCGCGTCTTCGCCGACTGTCCGGACGTGGCGATCAACAACACGAAGAGCTTCATCGGCCACGCCATGGGGGCCGCCGGAGCCCTGGAACTGCTCGGGAACCTGCCCGCTTTCGGAGACGGGTGGGCCCACGCTACAATCAATCTCGACGACCCCGACCCCGAGTGCCCACTCCCCCAGCTCGTGGCGAACGAACCCCGGCGACTGGACGACGTCCGCGTCCTGCTCAACAATTCGTTCGGCATGCTGGGAATCAACTCGGTCGTGATCGTCCGCAAGTTCGAGGACTGAGCGGTCGAACCGGCTTCCGCGTTCGCTCCCTCCCTCCCCGAGACCGTCGCTTCGGCGACACGATGCGACTCGAACGCCGTCCCTCTTCGGCCCACGACAATCAAGGTGCACCGCGGCCGGCCCTCGCCGCGAACGGAACAGACTTGGAGCAGCAGATGAGCCCGGGTGACATCAGGCAGGTGATCGTCAACATCCTCGAGCGGATCGCCCCCGACGAGGACCTCACCGACCTGGACGACTCCGTCGCGTTCCGCGAGCAGATGGAACTCGACAGCATGGACTTCCTCGACATCGTTATGGAGCTGCGGAAGCAGTACCGCATCCAGATCCCCGAGGAGGACTACGAGCACCTCGTCACCATGGACAGCACCGTCTCGTACCTCGAGCCGAAGCTCGCCGACGTCCAACCGGCCTGACGCCGCGGGCGCTTCGACCAGGTGGGAACGTAGTGTCACGCCCCGTGAGGCCGTCTGTGAACGAACGAACCAGACTGCTCGAGATCGAGTACCCCGAGTCGGACGGGCTTCCGATGGGCGAGACCGATCTCCACCGCGGCTGGATGGTGCGACTGATCGACCTGCTGCAACACCGCCACGCGGGCCAGAGGGTCTACGTGTCCGGCGACCTGATGACCTACTGGGTCGAGGGCGATCCGCGGCGGAGCGTCTGCCCGGACTGCTTCGTCGTGAAGGACTGCAAGCCGGGCGACAGGCGTGTCTTCAAGACTTGGGAGGAACCCCACCCGCCGCACGTCGTCTTCGAGGTCACCTCGTCGAGCACGCGACGACGCGACGAGGTGGGCAAACCGGCCGTGTACGCGGAGATGGGCGTCGCCGAGTACTTCCTGTACGACCCGACGTCCGACTATCTCGTGCCTCCTCTACAGGGCTACCGGCTCGGCGACCGCGGCGGGTGGGG
>JANQQW010000088.1 GCA_028284885.1 Planctomycetaceae bacterium | reverse complement strand
GAGAAGGCGACGTGCCACACCCAGTCCCGGTGGCCGCCACGCCGTCTCCTCCGACGGCCGCCACGCCGTCTCCTCCGGCGGGGGCCGGGTCTCGAGCGTCAACGGGACCGAGGCGGGAGTCGACTTCGACCTCCGACTGTGGAAACTGCCGGCACCGAAGCCGCGTGTTATCGGGGCGAGATAGCCGGCGTCCGCGTCGTTCACTCGTATTCGACGTGCATGAGGAAGAGCCCGCACGCGGGGGCCGTCTCGCCGGCCTGGCCGCGGTCGCCGTTCTCGACGACGCGGGCCACGTCGTCTGCCGTCCATGCTCCACGGCCGACCTTGATCAACGTTCCCATGATGGCCCTCACCATGTTGTAGAGAAACCCGTCGGCGACCACGTCGAACGTGATGTAGGAGCGGTCGGCGTTCAGCGGTCGGCTGTCAGCATCTCCGCTTTCCGCTTTCCGCTCTCCGCTCTCCCACACGTCCCAGCCGTCTCGACGGACCACTGCCGCCTCCTCGATCGTACGCACGCTCGTCGCCTTGTTCGGCCACTGCGACTCGAAGCAGCGGAAGTCGTGTGTGCCGACGAGGACTTGAGCGGCGGTGTGCATCGCATCCACGTCGAGGTCGCCCCAGAACCGCCAAGCGTACCGGCGGGAGAACGGGTCCTTCACGCGGTCGTTCCGGATGACGTACCGGTACCGCTTGCGGACGGCGTCGTACGTGGCGTGGAAGTCGTCCGGCACGTCGTCCACGCGTCGCACGACGACGTCGTCCGGCAGGTAGTTCTGCAGCCCCCGCCTCATCTGGCGGGCGGGAATCGCCGAGGTCGTGTGGAAGTTCGCCACCTGCCCGACGGCGTGCACGCCGGAGTCCGTGCGGCCCGCGGCGATCAGCTTGACATCCTCCCCGGTCAAGCGCCGAATGGCCTCCTCGACGACCGATTGCACGCTCGTCCCGTTCGGCTGCACCTGCCAGCCGACGTAGTCGGTCCCGTCGTAGGCGAGAAGAAGTCGGACGTTTCGCACGCGTTCGGCCGTCGAGTTCACGAGTCCCGGAGCATACATCGCCATGCGCACGCCGCGAACCGTCCTGTCGTTCCTCCTGTTCGTCGGCCTTCCGGGCCTCGCGTCGTCGGCACCGCCGGAGTGGTTGTCGAAGGAGGAAGTGGCCGCGGGGTTCGAGGCGCTCGCGGACGGGACGAGCCTCGACGGCTGGAAGCACGCCGGGAACTGGTCGATCAAGGACGGCGAGATCGCCCGCACCGGCCCCGGTGGCAGCCTCGTGTACGTGAAGCGAAAGGTTCCGGACGACTTCGAGCTGCGGTTCGAGTGGAAGGTCGCGAAGGGGAGCAACAGCGGCGTCTACTACCGACCCGGCCAGTACGAGTACCAGATTCTCCACAACGCCGGGCACTCGAACGGCACCAACCCGCGGACCACGGCCGCGTCACTCTACTTCTGCATGGCCCCGTCGAAGGACGTGACCAAGCCGCTCGGCGAGTGGAACACGGCCCGCATCGTCTGCCAGGGGACCGTCATCCAGCACTGGTTGAACGGCGAGCGGGTCGTCGACTTCGACTACACCGACGAACGGTTCGCCGACAACGTCGAACTGCTCCGGCTCCGTGGTGGGAAGCTGGCCGACCGCGGGGCGAATCTGTCGCTGCAGGACCACGGCGACCCGGTCTGGTACCGACGCCTCCGCATCCGGAAGGTCGATCCGAAGGAGGACATCGGCCACGAGAACGTCACGCCCGCTGCGATTCCCGCCAAGGAACGCGAGGCGGAGCGGAAGAAGATCGAAGGCATCCTGAAGCGACGGCAGCATTCGCAGGCGAAGCCGTTCACCGGCAAGAAGTCGGCGTGGAACGGGTACGACCGCTACGACTTCACGGTGGCCGGCAAGCCGGTGCTCGTCGTCGTTCCGAAGAAGGTCGCAGCCGGTCGGCCGTGGGTCTGGCATGGGGAGTTCTTCGGGCACAAGCCGGAACCGGACATCGCCCTGCTCGGCCGCGGTTTCCACATTGTCTACACCCGCATCCCGAACATGCTGGGCTGCCCGGACGCCGTCGCCCACTGGGACAAGGTCCACGACCACCTCGTCACCCAGCACGGCCTCGCGAAGAAGGTCGCCCTCGTCGGCCTCAGCCGCGGCGGGCTGTACTGCTACAACTGGGCGATCGCGAACCCCGAGAAGGTCGCCTGCATCTACGGCGACGCCCCAGTTTGCGACTTCAAGAGCTGGCCCGGTGGCCGCGGCGAGGGGAAGGGGAGTCCGCGGGACTGGAAGCTCGTCCTCGAGACGTACGGATTCGCGAACGACGCCGAGGCCCTCGCCTACGACGGCAACCCGGTCGACCGCCTTGCTCCACTGGCCGAGGCGAAGGTCCCGCTGCTGCACGTCTACGGCGATGCCGACGCCGTCGTGCCGTGGGACGAGAACACCGGCATCGTCGCCGAGCGTTACCGCAAGCTGGGTGGCGACATCACGCTGATCGCGAAGCCGGGCGTCGGCCACCACCCGCACGGACTGAAGGACCCGACGCCCATCGTCGAGTTCATCGCGAAGCACTCGCGCTAGGAATTCAGCGCGGAGTTCGCGGAGGCGCGGAGTTGCGCAGAGGAAGACAGTACGCGATCGGCTGGCGTGCTGCTTCGACGGGAGCGCCGACGCGTACTCCTCGGAATCGAGCACGACTCTGCGGCCCTCTGCGTCTCTGCGTTCTCTGCGTTGAAAAAAGCCAAGATCAGTCAAGCACGTCCGGCTCGTACTCCGCCAGCCGTTCCTTCATGACTCGCACCGCCTCGGGGTTCGAGTCGATCAACAGGAACCGCCTGCCGTTCTTCGCGGCCGCCTCGCCGAGGGTGCCGCTGCCGGCGAAGAAGTCGACGCAGAGGTCGCCCGGTTCGCTGTGGACCTTGACGATCCGCTCCAGCACGCCGAGTGGCTTCTGCGTGGGGTAGCCGGTCTTCTCCTTGCCGGTCGGGCTGACGATGGTGTGCCACCAGACGTCGGTCGGCGTCTTCCCGCGGGCCGCCTTCTCCTTCCCGACGAGCCCCGGCGCCATGTACGGGATGCGGTCCATCGCCTCGAAGTCGAAGACGTAGTTCTTCGGATCCTTGGTGTACCACAGGATCGTGTCGTGCTTCGTCGACCACCGCTTCTTCGACCGAGCCCCGTAGTCGTAGGCCCAGACGATCTCGTTCTGGAAGTTGTCGCGCCCGAGGATCTGGTCCAGCAGCACCTTGCAGTAATGGACCTCGCGGTGGTCGACGTGCAGGAAGAACGACCCGTCGGCGGCCAGAATCCGCTTCGCCTCCTCGAATCGCGGGGCGAGGAACGCGAGGTAGTCGTCGAAGGTGTCCTCGTAGCCGGACTCGCCGAGCGGGATCGTGCGGTACCGTTTGCCGGCGAATCCCGTTCGGTCCCCCTTCTCGTCGCGGACCGTCTTCACCCGCTCCCGCGACTGCGTCTTGCCCGTGTTGAACGGCGGATCGACGTAGACCAGCCGGGCGGCACCGTCGGGGACGTCGGCGAGTGCGGCGAGGTTGTCGGCGAGAACGATGCGATTCACGGGTACGGGCGACTCCGGTGGCTCCTCGGCCGCTTGCCGTGACCGGCGGCGTCCGCTTGAATGACCGTCCCGAACCATGGCCCGCGAAGCAAGGGAGTGAGTGCGATGTCGTCCCGAATCACCGTGTCCACGGAGGCCGATCCGGCCGTCGACTGGCTGGTCGTCCCGATGCTGCAGGAGGACGGGCTGCCCGGGTTCGCCGCCGATCTCGACGGTCGGCTGGGCGGCGTGCTCACGCGGCTGCGGGAGAGCGAGGATCTGACCGGGAAGTCGGGCGAGGTGGTCGTGCTGCCGGACGTGCCGCCGATCGCGGCGAAGCGCGTGCTGCTGGCGGGCCTCGGGAAGGCGGACAAGCTGGACGTGCCGGGGTTCGAGTCGTCGCTGCGGACGGCGGCCCGCAAGGTCTCCGGGAAGGAGGGCCAGTCGGTCGCCGTCGCCGTGGCGGCGTACGGCGACTTGGCCGCGGAGACCGTCGCCGAGGTGGCCACGCGGGCGATGGTCGTCGGTTCCGTCGGGCAGGACCTTTACCGCAAGGAGCCGGGGCGGCATTCGCTGACCTCGATCACCGTGATCGGCGACGAGGCTCTCCTCGAACCGGCCCAGCGAGGCGAGGTCGTCGGCGAGGCCGTGAACCTGACCCGCGAGGTGGTCAACCGGCATCCGGGCGACCTGTACCCGGAGACGTTCGCCAAGCGGGCGGCGGTCGTCGCCGACGAGGTCGGCCTCGACTGCACGGTCCTCGACGAGAAACAGCTCGCCGACGAGAAGATGGGGTCGATGCTGGCCGTCGCCCAGGGAAGCGACAACCCGGCCCGCCTGGTCCGACTGGCGCACCGCGGCGGAGGGGACGGACCGGTCGTCGCCCTCGTCGGCAAAGGGGTCACGTTCGACAGCGGCGGCCTGTCCCTCAAGCCGAACGACGGCATGGTGGCGATGAAGATGGACATGGCCGGGGCCGGGGCCGTGCTGGGGGCGATGGCCGCGATCGCGCGGCTGAACCTGCCGGTCAACGTGGACGGGTACATGGGGCTCGTGGAGAACATGCCGAGCTCGAAGTGCTACAAGCTGGGCGACGTCCTCCACGCGCGGAACGGGACGACGATCGAGGTGCACAACACGGACGCCGAGGGACGGCTCGTGCTGGCCGACGTGCTGGCCTACGCCGTCGACCACGGGGCCGACCGGCTCGTCGACCTCGCGACGCTGACCGGAGCCTGCATGGTGGCGCTCGGGGAGGAGGTGACCGGGGCCTTCACAAACGACCAGACGCTCTGCGACGAGCTGACGGTAGCGGCGACGAAAGCCGGCGAGTACGTCTGGCAGATGCCGATGCACGACCACTTCGGCGAGCTGCTGAAGAGCGACGTGGCGGACTGCAAGAACGTCGGCCCGCGGTGGGGCGGGGCGGTCACGGCGGCGAAGTTCCTCGAAAAGTTCGTGGCGGAGAAGCCGTGGGTGCACCTGGACATCGCCGGCCCCGCGTTCGCCTCGAGCAACAAGCCGAACCGCGAAGGGGGCGGGACCGGGGCGATGGTCGCCACGCTCGTGGAACTCGTGACCGCCGAGGGCTGACGGGCGACCGGTTGCACGGGACGCAGGGGATTCTCTGGATTCCCCGTTCGCGGGCGTCGAAACCGGTGAGACCGGTGGGAATCGGCCGAGCGACCGCTTCACACCGGTTGGTTCTCCGGGCTACGATCGAGTTCGGCGACCATCCTGCGCCGTTCTCCGGACGAACCGTTCCTCCCACGACGGGGACGCTCGCGTGTCGAAGCTGCAAACCGCACTCACCTCGCTGGTGGCCGTGATTCCCGCGGGTCTGCTGACCTACGTGCTCGTCATGGGGATGATGACGAACCTCGACGGGATCACCGGGACGATCGGCATGATGATCGGCGTCGGGCTGGTGATGCTGTGCTGCCTCGGCGTGCTGTTCACGCCGATCCTCGTCTTCGTGGTGGGTGACGGCGGCGGCGACGACGAACCGGAGATCGGGGCCGGCGGGGTCGACACGTTCGGCGACGACGAGTTCGGCGGCCCGTCCGCCGCGGACGACGACGGCATGGACGGGCTGGACGACTTCGGCGACGAAGCCGAGACGATGGTGGCCGACGACCTCGGGGACGGGGACTTCGAGGACGACGAGTGGGGCGACGAAGACGAGTGGGACGACGAGGAAGAGGACGAGTGGAAGTAGTCCCGGCGCCCGTCCGCCCGCTGTGGTCCGTCAACTGCTCGCGCTGCGGTACTGCGACAGCGACCAGTTGAAGACGAACCGCGACAGCACGATCGCCACCGCGGCCGAACCGATCGCGATGCCGACGAACGTCGGCGACTCGAGCGGCTTCCGCAGCAGCACGCGGGCAGGGACCGTCACCACGAGCAGGATCGGCACGACGTAGGTGAACGCGGCACTGAGCACGTTCCCGACGGCACTCCCGCCGTAGATGCTCCGCGGATACCGCGCGAAGACCGTGATGTAGAACCAGAAGTCGTACAGGCCCTGGTTCCGGCCGAACCAGACGGACGTGCTCGCCAGCGCGATCATCAGGCTGTAGAAGAACGCCACGCCGGCGGCGACGAGCGCGAGGTACGCGAGCACGCCGGTCGTCGTCACGGTCGCGTCCATGCGGTGCAGCGAGTACCCCAGCAGCGCCACGGCGAGCACGACCTGGTTCAGGTTGGCGACCTCGACCTTCTCGAACGAGACGAGGAACTGCGTGTCGATCGGCTTCAGCAGCGCGAAGTCGAGATCCCCCTTGCGAATCAGCTCGCTGAAGTTCGCACAGTTCGGCATGAAGAACGTCTCGACGACGGCGTTCACCAGCATGCCGGTCGCCATGAACGCGTAGTACTCCCACTGCGACCAGTCGTTGATGGAGCGGACGTTCGCGTAGATGATCCCGAACAGCACGAGTTGGGCGGTGAACCAGAACGCCCGCGTGACGATCGTGATCAGGAAGTTGCCGCGGAACGTCATCTCCCGGACGAGCGAGTTCCGCAGGAACGTCAGCCAGACGCGAGCGTAGGGGGGTTGGTAGGTCGGCTCACTCACGAAGGTCTCGGGGGCGACGGGGCGGGGTGACGAAGTGTTCGTCGGGGTCGGCGGCGTGTCAACCCGGTCGCGTCACGCGCGGGACCGGGTGCGGTACTGGTCGAGTGCGACGGCACCGACGATGATCACGCCGAGGATCACCTTCTGCCAGGCCGTGCTCACGCCCAGCATGACGCAGCCGTGGCGGATGGTGGCCATGATGCAGGCCCCGACGAGCGTGCCGGCCACGGACCCGCGACCGCCGCTGAGGCTGCCGCCCCCGATGACGACGGCGGCGATGTAGTCGAGTTCCTTGCCGGTCCCGCCGTTCGG
>JANQQW010000069.1 GCA_028284885.1 Planctomycetaceae bacterium | reverse complement strand
GGATGCGGTTGGTCGGCGGTGGGCCCGGGTTGGTCAGGCGGCCGAGGAACGACTTCAGGGCAGCATCGACCGTGGGGGCCGTGACGACCTGCGTCTGCGGCCGCTCGAGGTTGCCGCGGACGTAGACGGCGACGAGGCCGCGGGCCGCCTCGCCGACGATCAACCGCACGACCGGGATGTTCAGTTGGCTCCGCGGCTGCTGGGAGTAGAAGTCGAGGTTCACGCTCTGGTCGAAGCCGACGGTCCCGCGGCCGCGGAGGCTGAGCGAGTCGCCGACGAGGTCGATCGCGTCGAACGCGAACCGTTCCCGGGCGATGCGGAACTCGAGCAGGGCGTAGTCGAACGCGGCCTGCCTGGGGGGGCGGAAGGGGAGCGCCGTGAACAGCTTCACCACGAGCGGGAGCTCGTACAGGGCGGCCGGACTGATCTGCAGCTGCCCGCGGCCCTGCACGTCCTCCGGGGCGACGCCGCGGCCGTAGAGGTCCAGCCAGCCGTTCATCACGCCGCGAAGGTTCTTGGTCCCGGGCAGGTACCGCTCGGCGTAGGACTCGAGCCGTCCGTTCGAGAGCAGGAACTTGAAGTTGTACGAGGGCTGCGCGCCGCCGACGTACAGCCCGTCGACGACGATCGTCCCGTCGATCGCCTTCGCGGTGACCCGTTCCTCGAGCGCGATCGGCGGCACCTTCTCCGCGAACGCCTTGCGGGACCCGAGCAGCAGCTGCACGCCGTCTATGCGGTACGGTCCCTTCAGCTGCGTGAGCTGGTAGCCCTGGGCGGTCAGGCTGTCGAGGTCGAGCTCCCCCTCGACGACGGTCTTGCGGCCGTCGTAGGTCCCCTTGGAGGCGAGGCTGCCGTAGGCGTCCTCGACGGGGACGCCGGCGAAGAAGCGGTTGCCGGTGAGGACCGTGTCGAGTTCCCAGGCCGCGGTCACGGCGGTCTCCTCGTTCGTCGACCCGCGGAACTCGGCCCGGCCGGACAGCGAGACCTTGCCGCGCAGGTCGATCGACTCGTGCACGTCGGCGAGCGTCTTCGGCAGAGCGTCCCGCAGGATGGGACCGGCGTCGAGGTCGTCGACGAAGAGGTCGTCGAACCGCAGCCGCCAACGGCCGGCGTCGTCGACCTCGAAGAAGCCCTTCGAGCGGACGGCGGCGTCCCGGTGCCTGCCGGAGAACTTCGCGACGTCGAACCGCCCCTCGGCGTACGCCCCCTCGAGCGTGACGTCCGTGAACCGGAGCGGCAGGGCGTCCGGCCGCATGGTCGCCTTGGAGATGGCGACCGCCGGCAGCCGGACGTCGGGCGGGCGGCCGGGGGTCCAGTCGACGTCGGTCACCACGTCCAGCCGGCCGGTGGGGTCGATCGACCGCCACGCGTCCTGCAGGGTGTCGTCGAAGGCGTCGCGGAGCGTGTTGTCGAGCGGGGCGTTGCGGGTGACGATCCGCAGCCGCAGGCGGCCGGGGTCGGTCGGTTCGGGCTTCACGAAGGAGCCGAAGGCGGTCAGCTGGGCGTCGCCGTGGTTGCCGACGAGTTCCTCGAACCGCCACGTGCCCTCGTGGGTGTTGCCGACGATCTTGCCGGTGAGCCGGGTGACGCGGTAGGGGAAGCCGGTGAACTCCATGCTGGCGTCGAACAGGTTCGCCTCGAGCCGGGTCCGCCACCGCTGGTTCCGGCCGGCCGGCTTGAGGAACCGCATGGAGAGGTCGGTCTTTCCCTCGAGCTGCAGGCTGTCGAAGGCGGCCCGCACCTGCGGCTGGCAGGCGTCGAGGAACGTGCGGTCGATCGGCAGGCCCTTCCCGACGATGGCGAACGCCGCCTCGGCGTCCCCGGTGAAGTCCTTGACGGTCCCCTTCAGCGTGATCGGCACCCGCCCGCCGAAGCCGGCGAGGTCGATGACGAGGTCCTCGTCCTGCTGGGCCAACGACCCGTTCACGCGCTCGACCGGATACGGGAACGCGGCGTAGGCGGCCGACGCCTGCTTCAGGTTGAGAACGAGGCCCTCCGTGCGAGCCGTGCCGTTCTCGACGACGACGCGGGTGCGGAAGTCGGCCCGGCCGGTCGGTCGGAAGGAGTCGTAGACGGTTCGCAGCCGCCCGACGAGTCGGGAGCGAAGCCGTTCGTCGAGGACGACGTCGTTCATCTGGAGGTCGAACTGGCCGTCGGCCCGGTCGCCGCGGCGGACCTCGCCGGACGCCGCGATGCGGGTGACGCCGTTGCGGGCGACGAGGTTCTCGACGGCGAACTGCTCGTTGCCCCAGACGACGCGACCGTCGACGTCGTGCAGGGGGAACGGAAGGGCCGGGTGGTCGAGCTGGGCTCCGTCGAACTCGGCCTGGACGGAGTAGACGACCGACTTGCCGCCGGCGGGCTGCTCGAGCTGGAACTCGAGGGCGAGGCGGCCGTCGATGCCGAGCGGCTTGTCCGAGCGGTCGTCGACCCGGCGGGTGTCGGTCGCGTTGCGGACGACGGCGTCGTCGGACGCGTCGGCCACGCGGACACTGCGCCGTTCCGTCTCGTCCGGGAGCCAGCCGTCGACCCGCTCCTCGAGTTCGGCGATCCGCGTCCGCGTCTCCGGAGCCACCCGGGCGGCGAGGTCGACCAGTTCCTCGCCCGAGACGAGGTCGACGGCCCGGCCGCCGAAAGACCACGTCTTGCGGTCGACGTCGAGCTCGCCGGAGAGGTCGAACGCCCCGGTTCCGTCGACGTCGACCCGGCCGACCACCTCGAACCGCCGCTTGCCCGAGGGGACGACCTTCCCGTTGACCCGCCCGGCCGGCAGGCTCGTCGGCTCGCCGTCCCCGTGATCGAGCTCGACCGAGAGGACGCCGTCCTCGACGATCCACTCCGGCAGGCTGCGGCGCTCCTTCGACTCCAGCGGGAACAACCGCTGCCAGTTCCACGCCCCGTCGACCGTGCGCCTCAGCCGGACCTGCGGGCCGACGAGCCGAATCCGCTGCAGCACGACCTCCTCGTCCCGGTCGAACGCCTCGCGGTCGATCGTGACGACGATCTCCGGCAGGACGACGAGATCCTCGGCGTCCCCCTTCGGCCGGACGGTCGCGCCGAACACGCGGACCGTGCGGTTCCAGTCGAACTCGGCCCGCTCGATCGCGACGTCCCAGTGGGGCGTCTTCTCGGCGAACGTCTCGAGCAGCTTCTCGCGGACCTTCGCGTTCGTCTGCGAGATGGTCCAGCCGACGAAGACGCCGCCCGAGACGGCCCCAACGAGGGCGAGCAACACGGCCCAGACCAGCGTGCGGCGGAACATCACGGGCCGGCCTCCGCGGTCGGGGGACGATCGTCGAGCCACGTTCGCAGCGCCGGCCAGAAGTGCAGCAGTCCGAACGCGGCCGCGATCCAGAGCGGGTACTCGGCCGGAACCCGGTACCGCACCGAACCGACGAACACGCAGTGCAGGACGGCGAAGTAGAGGAGCGGACCGACGGTCGCCCAGAACGCCACCGGCCTGCGCCGCAACTGCCAGGCACCGCAGCCGGCCAGTACGAAGAGCGGCAGCGTGACGGCCGCCATCCCCACGCGGGCGACCGGGCCGCGGAACGCCTCGGCGTTCAGCCACGGACTCCAGAACCGCAGCTGCTTCCGCCCGGCGAGCGCAACGGCCTGCGACGGACTCGACCGGACGAACTCCCAACTCCGGCGTCGGTACAGCGAGTCGATCTCGACCTCGTCGAGCCCGTCGAGTCGCCCGGCCGCCCGGTCGTTCTCGTAGAACCGCATGTCGCTGGTGCCGTCGGCGTCGGGGTTGAAGCCGTCGTAGAGGGTCGGCCCCAGCCAAGTCGTCGTGGGGACGAACCGCCCGAGCACGATGCCGTTGCGGACGGCCCACGGCGTGATCGCGACGATCGTCCCGAGGAGGACGAGCCCGCCGCGGCGGACGGCGGCCGTGCGGTTCGCCGCCAGGACCAAGTCGATCAGCACGAAGGCCGGGACGGCGAGCAGCCAGCTGGGGCGGACGAAGATCGCGGCCGCGGCCAGCAGGCCGGTGCCGATGGCCAGCACGGGTTGCGGACCGTCGGCCCGCGTCAGCCTGGCGAAGCCCCACAGGCAGGCCAGCATGGCGGCGGCGAACGCCGTCTCGCTGAGGACGAGCACGCTGAGCCCCGCGTAGACCGGCGAGACGGCCGTGGCGGCGGCGGCGACGAGGGCGGTCGCCTCGTCGGCGACCTCGCGGCCGAGCAGGTACACCAAGAGGCAGGTCAGCGTTCCCAGCAACGCGAGCTCGAGACGGACGCCGAGTCGCGACGACCCGGTCGTCAGCTGTCCGAAGGCGAGCAGGAGGGGGAAGCCGGGCATGCGGACGGCGTACCGCGGAGGATCGTAGACGGAGTAGGACCCGTGCCTGAGGTTTCGGGCGAGTTCCCAGTAGCCGTTCGCGTCGCCCTCGACGAGGAACTCGCGGCCGGCCGCCGTGACGACTCGCTCGACGGCGACCGCCGCCACGAGACGCAGCA
The DNA here is from genome assembly GCA_028284885.1 of Planctomycetaceae bacterium. GTDB lineage: Bacteria > Planctomycetota > Planctomycetia > Planctomycetales > Planctomycetaceae > JANQQW01. Next base: position 9,711 of record JANQQW010000069.1, on the reverse strand, counting down.
CGAACGCGACGAGCAGCACGAACGGCAGGAGTCGCCGTGGTCGGGACATGGGGGTGGGTTTCGGGTTTCGAGTTTCGAGTTTCGAGAAGCAGCGGCGTCGACCGCGACGAACAACCTCGAAACCCGAGACCCCCCACTCGAAACTTCTCCAGGGGACAGGGCGGGGGACTGTAGGTGCTGCCCGGTGAACGGGTCAATCGCGCTGCGACGGGGCCGGTTGTGACGAATGCGCGGACTGCACAGCCGGCGGCGAGTTCGATGCCCCGGGGGGCCGTCGTTTGCCGCGGCGACACCTCGGGAAGGGCACGCGTCCTGCGTAGAATGGGGTGATTCTCGAAACGGCTTCACTCGAGCCATGACCACGAACCACGAACGCATCACCAAAGCGCTCGACCTGCTGACGCGGGGCCTGTTCCCGTACGTCGAGCGGGAGATGAAGTCGGTCTACGCCGACCGATGGCTGGACGCGGCCGCCGAGAGCTTCCGCAAGGGCCGCGGGGCGAACTCGGCCGCCTCGGAGGCGCTGAAGTGGGACGCCCACGCGCTCCTGACGGTCGTCTGGGACCAGTGGAACAGCGTCTTCCGCAACAAGCTCGGGTTTCGCGAACGGAGCCTCGTCAGCGAGCTCCGGGAGTTCCGGAACGACTGGGCCCACCAGCGGCCGTTCGACTTCGACGACACCTACCGAGTGCTGGACGGCATCCAGCGGCTGCTGTCCGTCGGCGAGGACGACGAGGGGGCGGTCGAGGTGGCGACGATGAAACGGGAGATGCTCCGCGAACAGTTCGCCGTGCAGGAGGACCTCGGCGGCCGGCAAGAGGCGTTCCAGCGGAAGCGACGTTCTCTGCTCGCGCTGTACGTCGTCTGCTGCCTGCTGATCGTCCTCACGACGTTCAACGCCTTCGGCCTGCAGGCGTGGCCGGTGCTGGTGCTGGTGGTCACGTCGTTCGCCTACTTCGGCTACAACCTGGTCACCCACCGCCCGCGGCTGGTGCCGACCCGCGAGCCGTCGCAACTCGGGGGGCTGCTCGAAGAGGTGCCCGGCGAGGAGCCGGTCGCCGCGAGTTGACGCCGGTCCGCACCTACTTCTGGGGAGAGGCCGCGAGGATCGCCTTGATCGCCTTCTCGACCTCGACGTGGGTGAACGAGGGAGCGGTCGGGTCGTCGCCGGCGTCGAAGACTTTCACGAGCTTGCCGTCCCGGCCGTAGATCTTCACGTGGGGCAGCGTGCCGCTGGGAATGTTCCACTTCTCGAACGACTCCTCGCCCGAGCCCCACTTGCTGCGAAGGTGCTGGAAGTTGGCGTTCCGCTTGGCGAGGAACCGCCCGGCTGCGCCTTCCGTGCCGTCGTCGTCAAAGCTCATCGAGACGACGACGAGCCCTTGGTCCTTGTAGGTCTCGCCCCAGCCAACCGTGTACTTGAACTCCTTCAGGCACTCGGTGCACCACAGGGCCCAGAAGTCGACCACGACGACCTTGCCACGGTACTTGGCGATCGCCGCGTCGTAACCGGCGTCGTCGACGACCTGGATCTTCGGGGCGTCCGCGGCGGTCGCCGGCGTGGGAGCGACGGCGGCGGCGGTCAGGGCGAGTAGCAGCGTCGGCAGGGCGTTCCAGCGAGTCATGGCGAGTCCTTTCCGGAGTCGGCTGGCTTGGACGTCTCGGCGTAGTCGATGCGGCAGCCGCGGGCGAGGGCCTCCGTCTTCTGCGGAGACTTGCCCGCGAGGACCGCCTCGACCGCGTCCCGAACGTAGTGGCGTTCGACGCCGTCGACCGGGATGCTGTCGTCGAATGGGCCGAGATAGACGATTCGCCGTTTCCCGTCCAGAACGAACAGGGTGGGCGTGGCGAGCGCCCCGTAGGCCCGGCCGGTCGCCTGCGACCCGTCGTAGAGGTAGTCGAACGGCAGCTGGTGCTCCTTCACCCGCTCGCGGATGCGGGCCAGCTCGCCCGACTTCTCCGGGGTAGTCACCTCGCCCGCTCCGCCCGGGATCTCCGTCGAAGGACCACGGCGTTCGCAGCTGATGGCGACGACCTGGACCCCCTGCTTCTTGTACTTCGCCGCGAACTCGGCGAGCCTCGGCTCGTACAGGTCGACGACGCCGCACAGCGTGCTCGCGAAGCAGACGACGACGACCTTCGCCTCCTTGTAGTCGGCCAGGCCGTGCGTCTCGCCGTCGGCCCCGGGGAGCTTCTCGAACCGCGGGGCCGGGTCGCCCGGAGCGAGCTTCGCGTTGAACTTCGACCGGTTCTCGGCGACGACGAGCGAGGGCAGCAGGAGCAGCAGGGCCGCGAGGCGGATCCCGGGGCCGGAACGACGGACGGACATGCACTCGACTCCTGACGGACAGCGATCCCAACCCGTCCCTTGTATCGCCGGCCGAATCCGTCGGCAACCAGCGGCCCGGCGACGAGTGCATCAGAGATGCGGTCGCGGATTCGAGGCCGTCCCCCTGGCTCCCCCTCCCCCGCAGCCAGTCGTTCCGTAGAGCAGCGTCGACGGCGGGGGAGAGGGTGCCGGGCGCGGATCGCTTCGCATTGACGCGGCCCGGCTGTCCGACGATTCTCGAAGGGCGACACGCGTCTTCGACCGGACAGGCAACGACGATGGTTCCGAAACCGAGACGAGCAGGGGCCGTGGCAGCACTCCTGGTCGCCGTTCTCGCGAGCGGCTCCGTCGGTCTGCTGACGAGTCTGGCCGACGACGTCCCCGAGCCGACGACCGCCGAGGATGGGGCGAGCGACCCGTTGGACGCCCTCGTCGAGTTGATGCTCGAAGTCCCGGACGACGCCCTGCGTCGCGACGTGCTGAAGGGGATGCACGTCGCCCTCCGCGGCCGCCGCGCGCTGGGCGTGCCGACCGGTTGGACGCAGCTCTACCCGCAACTCGTCGAAAGCGACGACGCGGAGGTCCGCGAGTTGGCGATCCTGTTGGCGGTCGCCTTTCGGGACAAGGCCGCGCTCCGGTCGCTGCTGAAGACGGTCGGCGACGACGAGGTGGCCGCCGGGGACCGCATTCGGGCGATCGGCGCGCTGGCGGACGCGAACGAGCCGAACCTGGGCCCGGTGCTGCTGAAGATCGTGGCAGCCGTGGAGCCGGACGGGCGGTCCGACGACGACCAGGCCGTGCTCGCCGCGGCCGTGCGGAACCTGGCGTCGGCCGGGAACGGGACCGTGCCGAAGCTGCTGCTGAGCCGGTACGACGATCTCGCCGGCGCCCAGCGCGACGCCGTCGCCACGCTCTCCTCGCGGAGCCGGTGGGCTCTCGAGCTGCTGGATGCCGTCGCCGACGGCCGGATCCCCCGCGGCGACGTCTCGGCCTTCGACGCCCGGCAGATGGCCGGGCTGGAGAACGAAGTCGTCTCCGCTCGGCTGAGCGAGGTGTGGGGGAACGTGCGGTCGACCCGCAAGGATCGCGACCGGCTCGTGAAGCGGTACCGGGCCGAGCTGACGGCCGACGCCCTCGCCGACGCGGACCTCTCGGCCGGCCGGGCCGTCTTCGCGAAGACGTGCGCCGGCTGCCACCGACTGTTCGACGCCGGCCGGCAGGTCGGGCCGGAACTGACCGGGTCGCAGCGGTCGAACGTCGACTACGTGCTGCAGAACCTCGTCGATCCGAACGCCATCATCGGTCGCGACTTCCAGGTGACGACCGTGGTCACGTCTCGCGGCCGAGTGCTGAACGGTCTGGTCGCAGAGGAGACCTACAACGTGCTCGTGCTGAAGACGTCGAACGACGACGTCACGGTCGCGAAGGCAGACGTGGAGGAGCGGAGCCTGTCGAACGTCTCGATGATGCCCGAGGGAATGCTGGACAAGCTGACTCCGACCGAGCGGCGGAACCTCGTGGCCTACCTCCGGAGTCCCGAACAGGTTGCGCTGCCGGCGAGCGACGAGTAGGGGCTCGGTGCTGAGCGAGAGCGCACGCTGCCCCGGCACGGGAGGCGATCCCGCCCCCGCCCCGGCTTTCCCCGGCCCGCCTCTTGATCGCTTGCTGCGCAGCAGTGCGTAACCGAAGGGCAGATCCGGCGGGAGATCCGTGGCCGGGGCACCCAAGTGTCGAGCCCACCTTAACATCCTCTCAACACTTTGCTTGCGCTGTCTCTCAGCGCGCGAAACAGGGTCGGGCACGCGAATTGCGTTCTCGCGTGGCGTGACACTGCGGCCTGTGCCGCTGCGTCAGGCAGCACGAATCCCCGTCAGCCGGTGCTCGAGGAGCGAGCCCGCCCCCCTCGCGGTGAGGTGGACCGGTGGAAGGAGTGGGGAAGCGTTCGTCCCGCTGCCAACCGAGACCGTCCGCCGTCCCGTACACGTTGAGGGGAGTTCGAAGAAGTGATGACTCGAAGGAACAAGACAATCGCCATGGTGGCGCTGGGATTCGTCCTGGCGTTGGGCGTGTCCGCGTCGATGCGGGCCTACGCCGACGACGAGCCGGCCGATCCGGCTCCGATGACTGAAGAGGAGACGACCGAGGAAACCGAGGAGACAACTGAAGAACCGGAGGCCACGACCGAGGAGGAGACCACCACCGAGGAAGAGACCACGACGGAAGAGGAAGGCACCGAGGAGGAAGGTGAAGAGGCGGCCGAAGGCGAGGAAGAGGCGGAAGCAGAGCCGCCGTCCGAGTCCGACGTGCTCGCCTACGCCTTGGACAACTTCGTCCTCTTCATGTGCGCCGTGCTGGTCCTGTTCATGCAGGCCGGTTTCGCCATGGTCGAGGTCGGGTTCAACTCGGCGAAGAACACCGTCAACATCCTCTTCAAGAACGCTCTCGACATCTGCGTCGGCGTGATCCTGTACTGGGCCGTCGGCTACGGCATCATGTACGGCACGGACCTCGCCGGTGGCTGGTTCGCCTGGGGCACGCCTCCGGGCATGGCCGCCCCGGGGATGACCGACACCGAGAACCCGCCGGCTGCGGGTGTCTTGAACCCGCAGGTCGACTGGCTGTTCCAGGTCGTCTTCGCCGCCACGGCTGCGACGATTGTCTCCGGTGCCGTCGCCGGTCGGATGAAGTTCACCGCCTACCTCGTCTACTCGGCTCTGTTGACGGGCATCATCTACCCGATCAGCGGCTTCTGGAAGTGGGGCGGCGGCTGGGCCGACGCCATGGGCTTCTACGACTTCGCCGGGTCGGTCGTCGTGCACGCCGTCGGTGGATTCGCCGGACTCGCCGGGGCCATGGTCCTCGGACCGCGGATCGGCCGCTTCAGCGACGACGGCAAGCCGCAGGCAATGCCCGGCCACAGCCTCCCGCTCGCCACGCTGGGCGTGTTCATCCTCTGGGTGGGTTGGTACGGGTTCAACCCGGGTAGCCAGCTCGCCTTCTCCAGCGAGGGTGACATCAACGCGACGATCCTGATCGCCGCGAACACGACGCTCTCCGCCGCCGTCGGTGGCGTGGCCGCCATGGTCCTGTCGTGGTGCATGTTCGGCAAGCCGGACCTCTCCATGGCCCTGAACGGCATCCTCGCCGGACTGGTCGGCATCACGGCCAACTGCGACGGCGTGACGAACGTCTCCGCCATGATCATCGGTGCCGTCGCCGGTGTGCTCGTCGTGCTGGCCATCGTGGCCCTCGACAAGCTCAAGATCGACGACCCGGTCGGGGCGTTCCCCGTCCACGGTGTCTGTGGTGTCTGGGGCTGTATCGCCTGTGCGATCTTCGGCGACAAGGAGTACTGGGGTCCAGTCGACGACTCGGTGCCCGTCGCCGAGCAGGTCATGTACGGCAACTGGACCGCCCAGCTCGCGGGCTCCATCGTGATCCCGATCTACGCCTTCGTGGCGATGTTCATCCTGTTCTCCATCCTCAAGGCCGCGGGTCAGCTCCGCGTCTCCGCCGAGGAAGAGAAGATGGGTCTGGACATCAGCGAGCACGGCATGCAGGCCTACACGCCCAACTGATCGTGACCTGATCCGACCACCGGAACCTCCCGGTTGGCGAACGGAACAGGACGTTCGAAGTTCGCTAAGACGACCGGCGGGTGGTTCAAGACGAACCACCCGCCGGTGTTTTCTTGCGCCACGCCCGACAATGGTTGAGCGCTGAGAGTCGAAGGCCGAGACTCGGGCTGTAGACGTTCGCCCCTCCACCCTCGACGACGCATGCCCAACCGCCTCGCGAACGAGACCAGCCCGTACCTCCTCCAGCACGCCCACAACCCGGTCGACTGGTATCCGTGGGGAGACGAGGCGCTCGAGACGGCGCGCCGTGAGGAGAAGCCGGTCTTCCTCTCCATCGGCTACTCCGCCTGTCACTGGTGCCACGTGATGGAGCGGGAGAGCTTCGAGAGCGACGCGATCGCCGCGCTGATGAACGCCGGGTTCGTGAACGTGAAGGTCGACCGGGAGGAGCGGCCGGACCTCGACCAGATCTACATGTCGGCGGTCGTCGCCCTCACCGGTCGCGGCGGCTGGCCGATGTCGGTCTTCCTCACGCCGGACGGCAAGCCGTTCCACGGCGGCACCTACTGGCCGCCCGAACGACGGACGGACATGCCCGGCTTCCCGGACGTGCTGGCCGCCGTCCGCGACGCCTGGGAGAACCGCCGCGACGACGTGCTGAACGGGGCCAACCAGCTGACGAGCCACGTCGTCGAGAACGGCCAACCAGTCGAAGGGGGCGTCACGCTCGGCGAGGACCTGCTGGACCACGCCCGCCGCGTGCTGCTCCGCGTCGCCGACCGCACGTTCGGCGGCTTCGGCCGGGCTCCCAAGTTCCCGCACCCGATGGACCTCCGCGTCCTGCTGCGGTGTGCGGTGCGATTCGACGACACCGAGGCCCGCGAGTTCGTGGAGTTCACGCTGCTGAAGATGGCGGCGGGCGGCATCTACGACCACCTCGGCGGCGGCTTCGCCCGCTACTCCACCGACGAACGCTGGCTCGTCCCCCACTTCGAGAAGATGCTCTACGACAACGCCCTGCTCGTGACGACGTTCGTCGAGGCGTGGCAGACCACCGGGAACGACGCGTTCGCACGCGTGGTCCGCGAGACGTGCGACTACGTCCTCCGCGAGATGACGGGCGAGCACGGCGGGTTCCTCGCCACGCAGGACGCCGACAGCGAGGGGGTCGAGGGGAAGTTCTTCGTCTGGTCGAAGGACGAGATCGAGCAGCACCTGCCGGCCGAGGACGCCCGACGGTTCTGCCACGCGTACGACGTGACCGACGGCGGGAACTGGGAAGGGAAGAACGTCCTCAACCGGCCGAGGCCCGACGCCGAGACGGCCGGGGTGTCCGTCGAGGAGTTGCAGGAGTCGCTGGCGCGGAGTCGGCAGGCGTTGTTCGACGCCCGTTCGCGGCGGGTCGCCCCCGACACCGACGAGAAGGTGCTCGCCTCGTGGAACGGCCTGATGATCGCCGCGACGGCGAAGGCGGGGGCAGTGCTCGGCGAGGTCGCCTACGTCGACGCGGCCCGCCGGGCGGCCGACTTCGTCCTCGGTTCGATGCGGGACGAGAACGGGCGGTTGCTGCACACGTTCAAGGACGGCCGGGCCCGGTTCAACGCGTACCTCGACGACTACGCCGGTCTCGTCGACGGACTCGTCGAGCTGTTCCAGGCCTGCCAGGACGCGACGTACCTCGACGCGGCCGTCGAACTCGCCGACGACATGGTCGCCCGGTTCGGCGACGCCGAGCACGGCGGGTTCTTCTACACGTCGGACGACCACGAGGAGCTCATCGCCCGCAACAAGGACGGACAGGACAACGCGACCCCCTCCGGCAACGGCATGGCGGCGACCGCCCTCCTGAAGCTCGCCCGGCTGACGGGCCGGACGGACCTCGAGGGCCAGGCGGTCCGCGTGCTCGACATGCTCTCCGGACAGCTCGCCCGCGGGGCGATGGCCTCCGGCCAGTCGCTGATCGCCCTCGACTTCCTCATCGGACCGACGAAGGAGATCGTGCTCGTCGACGGCCAAGACGCGTCCGCGACGGAGCCGATGCTCGACGCGGTCCGTCGGCCGTTCCTTCCGAACGCCGTTCTGCTGCGGCGGCCTGACGACGTGACGGACGACGACCTGCCGGAGTCGGTCCGCACGCTGCTGACCGGCAAGACGGCCGTGGACGGAGGAGCGACCGCCTACGTCTGCGAGCAGGGTGTCTGCCACGAACCGGTGACCGACGTGGACGCGCTCCGGCAAGCGCTCGAAGCCTGAGGAGCGGCCCCTCCGCGCGCGAACCTGCGGGGCACGTCGACTGTCCGTGAGACGCCGGCCCGGTGGCCGGCGTTTTCTTTTTGCACAGACAAGGTCCCAACGATGCCCGAGTGGATGACGAACGGCTGGATCGTGGCGGGTGGTGCGGCCGTCTTCACGGTGGTGGCGACCTGTTGGTCGTACGTCCGCAGCGTGTGCGTGCAGATCGCCAGTCGCGTGGTGACCAGCATCACCGTCAGCGGCTACCAGGCCGAGGCGCTCAAGCTGTACCTGAAGTCGCACTTCGCCGCCTCCAAGTGGGGCCCGCGGGCGTACCTCGGCTGGATGCTGTTCGTCCGGCCGCGGCAGCGGGTGCAGCTCGTCCCGCTGGAGATCACCCCGTCGTCCGGCCGGCTGTACTGGCAGGGCTGGAAACCGCTGTTCGCCGGCAAGTCGAAGAGCGGGGCCGGCAACCTCGAGGAGGGGGTCAACACCCGCGACTGGAACGAGGAGTCGCTGTCGCTGACCTTCCTGCGGGGCATGTTCGACCCGGACGACCTCGTGATGCGGTCCTGCGAGTGGTACAACCAGCAGGTCGTCGCGCTCGAGGAGGCGGGCGGCCGCCGGCACTACGTGCGGTACATGCACGGCAGCGCCGGCCAGAAGAACTCGCTCGGCGAGTTCATGGCGCAGCGGTCGCGGGGCAGCTCGTCGTACGACGACCTGCACGGCATCATGCAGCACCGCAGCCTCACGTGGTCGTTCGAGCAACTCGGGCCGGACGTCCCGGAGCCGGGGCGAGCGCTCGACCACCTCGCGCTCTGCGCGTCGGGTCGGGAACTCGTCGAGGAGGCGCGTCGCTGGAAGGCGAGCGAGAACTGGTTCCGCACCCGCGGCGTGCCGTGGCGACGGGGCTGGCTGCTGCACGGCCGGCCGGGAACGGGGAAGACGGCGCTCGCCCGGGCGGTCGCCGAGGACCTCGACCTGCCGGTCTTCGTGTTCGACCTCGCCAGCATGCACAACCACGAGCTGCAGCAGTCGTGGACGCAGATGCTGGCGCAGGTGCCGTGCATGGCCCTCGTGGAGGACGTCGACGCGGTCTTCCACGGCCGCAGGAACGTCGCCCGCCGGGACGAGCAGACGTTGACGTTCGACTGCCTGCTGAACTGCCTCGACGGCATTCAGCGGTCGGACGGGCTGATGGTCGTCGTCTCGACGAACCGGCTGGAACACGTCGATCCGGCAATCGGCGGCGCGATCGAGGCGGGAGGCATCTCGTCGCGGCCGGGCCGCATCGACCGCGTTCTGGAACTCGGCCCGCCCGACCGGGTGGGTCGTCGGAAGATCGCGAACCGGATCCTGCAGGACTGGCCGGAGCTGGTGGCGTCGGTCGTCGACGAAGGCGACGGCGACACCGGTGCCCAGTTCCAGGAGCGTTGCACGCGGCTCGCGATCGAACTCGGGTTCGAGGAGGAGCCGCAAGAAGGCCGCACGGGCCGGGCCACGGAGACGAAGCCCGCCCCCACCCCGGCCAACGCCCCGAACTACGTCATCTGAAGCCGAGTCGCCCCG
>JANQQW010000060.1 GCA_028284885.1 Planctomycetaceae bacterium | reverse complement strand
CGACGATCTCGTCGAGGGTGATGGCGGTGGGCACGGGGGTGGGCCGTTCGCGTGTGGTGGACATGGTGGATTCTAGGGCGGGGTGCGGGGCCTTCCAAGTTCGCTGCGGTCTGCCGTCCGGGGAGGACGCTCGGCGAAGCGGTCGGGTTCGCCGGCTCCACGTCCCGTCGGGCATCGGCCCAGGGGGAATCCGAGTTCCGGTGTTGTCCCCGCGTTCGGGCAATGCAACGACCGGACCGCCGACCTGTTCCCCCTCACCCCGACCCTCTCCCCCGCGGCGAGGTCGATTCCGTTGGGCCGCCCAGTGCGGGGGAGAGGGGGCCAGACGAACGGCGCCGAACTCGTCACCGGAATTCCGGTGCGGGCATCGGTCCCTGCACCGTCGCGGTCGGCTCCGGTGGGCATCTATAATCGAGAGACCGACGCCCCGAGGCCGTTGCCCGTGTCCGCCACCCCGCTCCCGTCCCCCGCCCGCAACTCGGCGAACTGGCAGCTCGACGCCGAGGCGATCAGCGTGCGCGTCCGCTGGTTCGGCCTCATCCTGGGCTACGCACTCGTGAACTTCACGGCTCGCGAGTTCACCAGCAGCAGCGTCGTCCACACCATCGTGCTGAACGCGCTGCTCACCCTCGGCCTCGCGTACACGGTGGTCGACACCTACTACAGCGCCCGGGGCAAGGTCGTGCTCAGCGAGGCGCCGCTCGCCGTCTCGCTGATGGAGGCGTTGTTCATCGGCCTGCTGTGCCACTTCGACGACGGCGTGACCAGCTCGTTCCGGTACTACTACGTCCTGTCGCTCATCGTGGCCGCGTTCCGGTACACGCCGCGGGTCACGCTGTTCACGTTCGTCATGCACGCCGCCAGCTACGGGCTGCTGGTCGTCAGCCACCCCGGGGGACGGGACGAACTCGAGTCCTTCGTGTTCATGCTGGTGCTGATGGGCTGGGGCGCTTGGACCAGCACGTCGCTCGCCGGTCTGGTGAAGCGGACGAGCGACCGGCTCACCGAGGCCAACGAGGAACTCGAGCGGAACCAGAACGTGCTCGAGGAGCGAATCCGGGCACGAACCCGGGAACTCCAGCAGTCGCAGGCGTTGATCGTCCAGCAGGAGAAGCAGGCGGCGTTCGGGCTGCTGGCCGCCGGCATCGCCCACGAGGTGGGCAACCCGCTCGCCGCGATCAGCTCGCTCGTGCAGATGCTCCGCCGTCGCGACACCGACCACTACACCCGCGAACGCCACCGCATGATCGACGAACAACTCGGCCGCATCCAGCGGACGCTCCGGGAACTCGTCGACTTCGGACGCCCGGCGAACCCCGAGGCCAACCTCGTCCACGTCGAGGACGTCGTCAGCAACGCGCTGGAGATCGCCAAGTACTACAAGCGGAAGAAGGGGAAGACGATCGTCACCGAGTTCGCGCCGGAGCTGCCGCCCGTGCGGTTCGTCCGAGACCAGCTCGTGCAGGTCGTGCTGAACCTGGTCCTCAACGCGCTCGACGCGACCGAGGAGGGGGGCACCATCGCCATCAAGACCAGCCGGACGGACGACTGGATCGAGATCGTCGTCGCCGACGACGGGCACGGTATTCCCCGCAACCGGCAGCCGGTGCTGTTCGAGCCCTACTTCACGACGAAGGAGACCGGCACCGGTCTCGGCCTGTTCGTCTGCCGACACCTACTGGAGGACGCGAACGACGGCCGCATCGAGCTGACCGCCTCCTCCCCCGCCGGCACGATCTTCACCGTCGGCGTGAAGTGCGAGGAGGCGTCCCACGAACCCGACGAATCGGAACGCGAACCCACCACCACCGACGTCGAGCCAGCCGTGGCTCTCGACTCCTGACTCTGGACTCTCGACCGAAATGAAGGCCAGCATCCTCGTCGTCGAGGACGAGAACGTCATCCGGAACACGCTGCGGGAGTTCCTCGCCGGCGACGGCTACGACGTGGTGACCGCCGCCACCGTCGACGAGGCCCTCAACCGCATCCGCGGTCGGGACTTCGACGTCGCCGTCTGCGACGTCCAGCTCCCCGACGGCGACGGCATCAACCTGCTCCGCAAGATCCACCAGTTCAACCCGAAGACGTTCGTCCTCGTCATCACGGCGTACGCCACCGTCGAGAACGCCGTCGAGGCGTTCCACGCCGGCGCCTACGACTACCTCGTCAAACCGGTCATCTTCGAGGACCTCGCCCACAAGCTCTCCCAGCTGTTCCAGTACCGGGACCTCATCCTCGAGAACCAGTCGCTCCGCCGGGAACTCGAACGGCGGGGGGACCTCGAACGGATCGTCGGCACCAGCAAGTCGGTCGTCGAACTGCAGAACACGATCCGCAAGGTCGCCGTCACGAACGGGAACGTGCTCTTGGTCGGCGAGACCGGCACCGGCAAGGAACTCGTCGCCCGCAGCATCCACTCCGGCGGTCGGCACGCCGGCGAGAAGTTCCTCGCCGTCAGCTGCGGCACGCGGCCCATCGAACAGCTGGAGGCGATGCTGTTCGGCACGACCGACGACCAGCCGGGCGTGCTCCGCGCCGCCGGCTCGGGCACCGTCTTCCTCGACGAGATCGCCGAACTCCCGATGGGGACGCAGGCCGAACTGCTGCGGGTGCTCGAGTACGGCGAGATCGTCCCGGTCGGCGGCTCGGACTCCGTCCGCGTCGAGGCCCGCATCGTCGCCTCCACGACGCGCGACCTGCAGGTCGAGGTCGACGAGGGTCGCTTCCAGGAGGACCTCTTCTACCGCCTCGACGGCGCGAAGATCCGCATCCCAGCCCTCCGCGAACGGCTCGACGACATCCCCGAACTCGTCGACTACTTCGTCGCCCGGCACACCCAGCAGATGGGCAAGCGGGTGACCGGCGCGACCAGCGAGACGATCCGCCTGCTAATGGCCGCCCAGTGGAAGGGGAACGTCCGGCAGCTGGACAACGCCGTCGAACGGGCCGTCATGCTCTGCGACGGCACCCAGATCCTGCCGACCGACCTGCCGCCCGACCTCGTCGGCGACGCCGCCGGCCTGCCCGAGGCCGACGACCTCCGCAGCGCCCTCCGGCACTACGAACGCCTCCACATCACCCGCGTCCTCAAGCAGTGCACCGACAAACGCGAGGCCGCCAAACGCCTCCGCCTCGGCCTCTCCAGCCTGTACCGCAAGATCGAGGAACTGAAGATCGAGACGTGACGAGGGCTGCGGAGAACGGCCGCCTCGCCCAACTCAGTCGGACAGCACGCTACCTGCAACGACGGACCACTTCGCGGAGTGGGGAACCCTCAAGGGACGCAGCGTGCAGGGACAGGCTGGCGGACCTCGGAGCCCACACCCTCGCCCCGGACTCATATGCGTACGGCCGGGATGCTCTTCACTCGACTTGTCCGCGTGGACTGTTGGCGGCGTGTCACTTCTTCCTGCGTGGTCTTTCTCGCTTCTTCCTTTTCACGTCCGGTGCAGCGCCCTTGCCGTGCTTCACTGGCCCAGACTCGATGTGCAGCGGCGACTGTTTTCGGCTGGACTTGAAGATCATCGTCGTCAACACCACGAGCATGTCACTGGCGAGATCGAGAACACAACTCTGAAACAGGACGTCCGATGGATCGAGCGGCTGCTCGCGTCGGTCGATGTGGTTGTCTGCGGACACCCAGCCGACGAGCCCGTACTTGTCCGAGTGGATGGGGGCGACGAACCACCTCCCCTTGGGATCCTTCTCGAGTTTGTCGACCAGGGGGTCTCCGACGCCGAACATGTCGAAGTGCTGGAGTTGTGCGTAGGGATCCGTCGGCGAGCGAGCAGCCGTATAGTTGCAGTACGGATCATCCGTTGACGTTTCGGTTCCCGTGAACTTGTCCCACTCCAGTCCACCCGCCTCGTTCGTGCAGAGCGACTTGCAGATGACGAATCGCCTCTGCCCACGACCCTCGCCCGCCGACGTTGGCTCGTCGAAGTACCGAACCCAGATCCTGACTCGCCTCAGGTTGCAGGGTGGGGAGCACAGCCACGTGCACACTGCCTCCATCGTCTTGCGTCGAAAGTCGAACAACTTGATCTGGTGGACGGTCCAGTCACGTCCGCCGTCGATCGGCTCGAGCAACTCGTTGAAGCGCTCGATGCACGCATGGGCCGACCTCCCGTCCTCCTCCTCCCCCGTTCCCATCGGAGAGTTCGCGACAAGCGTCGCCAGACGCACGATGCGTTCACCGTGCGCGACGAGTTCCCGCCGATGCTCCGGGGAGCGTGACCAGCACACCAGTACGGCCGAGTCGCGGCCACCCACACGAACGGGGCACCCGAACACCGGCCCCTCGATTCCGAACCGTTCGACGCCGGAGTGGTCGAGCCTACGATCACTGGAGCTTCTGTCCTCTTGGGCGTCTTCCACGAAGTCGGCACCGAGAGTCTTGAGGACCCTTGCTGCGAAGCAGTGGTCACTGAACATGAAGAAGAACGGAGAGTCGCCTGCCGGTTCTGCCGCTCTCGAGTCGACCGAGACGTCCGCGGCCACCGCTCCCGTGGGGTCGGTCGCGTCGTCCTGCCCCCGTCGGACGAGGCTCGGGTCGTAGTGTGCGACGAGTCGTCCGGAGTCGTAGTCGATCTCGTACAGAAGGTACGCGATGTCGAGTGGAGCCAGCTGACGGCTCATGCCCATGACCGCTTGGAACCGTCGCATGTTGGAAAAGTACGGTTCGAGACTCTTCGAGGTCGCACTGCGATGCTCGAATTCAGAGTAGATGGCCCCGGCCACGTCGGCGGCAACGGTCAGAAACTCCAGGTGCCCCTTCGAGAACGCGTCCCTGACCGAGGACTCCATCGCGATCAGGCCGATCTTCTTCCCGTTCGACTCGACCAGACACGAGAGAACGCTGGCCCACTCCGACGTGTTCGTGAACGACGTCGTCGGCGAGCCGGACTTGGCGAACAGGTCGTGTTCGTACGAGTAGCCGTGCCTGCGCCCGAAGCGAACAAACGTCTGGCCGACGTCGCCGTGAATCGGCAGAGGCCCTCCGAACGCACTCTGGCCACCCTCCCGCGACGTCGAAGTCGCCGAGTCGTACACACAGTGAAGAGAAGGAAGTCCCGGATCCTTGACGTACGCAAGCAAGCCCCGGCCTGCGGCATTGTGCGAGACGCAGAACTCGACCAGTTCCGCGGTGGCGTCCCGAAGGTTGAACTCCGGGTCGTCGAATCGCGACACCGGCACGTGTTCGGCCAACTCTTGGGCCACCCACCCCGACAGAATCGTGAGGAACGAGCAGACGGCTGTCGTCCGCCAGTCCGAGTCGCCGTCGTCGTCCGGTCTGCTGCAGACGACGCACCGGATGTTGTACGCGTCCTCCAGGTGACGTTGCAGTGGCTCGTCGACCTCGTCGTCGAACGCGATGGCGTAGTGCGGACCGAACTCTGCCCCGTACGTGAGCTTCGCGGTGTCGAGCAAGTGGATGAGATCACGGTCGTGGAGAGACGTGCCAATGAACAGGAACGTCCGCAACGACAGCAGACTCGCGATGCAGTCGTTGAACGCGCGGTTCAGATGCATCAGGTCCCGATACTGGTTCTTGGTCAACACCAACGACGGACCATTCCCCACGTCGCCGTGGATCTTCACCACTGCGAAGCGATTGTGCTTGATCGAGCTCAACAACGCCTCCGGGTCACGCCAAGTCCAGACGTTCGGCCGGTTCGGGTAGGCCGACTCCAGTAGCCGGTCGTAGTTCGTCGTGATCGCCAGTGAGAACGGGATGCGCGCTATCGCCTCGTGTACCGGACTCGGGTTCGTGACCGTCCCGAAGCGGTCCCAGACGAGGCTCTCCAACGCGGAACCCAGGGCTGTCTGCAGGATCCCCGCACCGGTCAGGTAGTCCCCCTCGCGCAGCAGGGAGGCGGCTTGGGTCAACGACTTCGACTGGGACTCGGACTCGGTTCCCGAGGGCGAACGAGCCTTGGCCAGGCACTCTTGCAGAAACTGGTCCCACCCGGGGAGCCCGGCGGGAATCGACGCCCCGGCTCCGGCGTAGACGACTGCCCGTCGTTGAGCAATCGCTCTTGCGAGTTGTTCGATGTCGATTGGCGTGCGAATGCTGGGTAGCAGCGAGTGCAGTTCTGGCATGGAGAGACACTGTGAGACGGAGGCCCGGTGTGCAAGATTACACACAGAGCCTTGGTCGGAATCCAGTCCCGACGCACTCTCGTTGTCGGGGAGTCGGTTGGTCGAGGGACGTCCAACCGAACTCGTGAACGCCGTTGCTCGGGTGAAGGACGGACATGCGACTTCGACGAAGCCTGCTTCAGCCGAACGCACGCACCGTCGTGTGACCGACTCTCCTCGGACGGGAACGGCATCGGGACGCGGCGCGACGACTCGTTCTACTCGCTCGTCTTCCCGACGAGTTCCAGGTAGGCCCGCCCCATGCCGCCACCGATCTCGTAGTGGGTCACGCCGTTGTGGTTCCAGTGGTAGCCGAAGCCCGACGGCGAGACGGTCTTGTCGCGGTACATCGGGCGCGTGTCGACGACGGCGACGTTCCCCTCGTGGGCGGGGTACTTCTCGAAGTCGGCGACGGCGTTCTGTGCTTCCACGAGGGCGAGCCCGACGCCCTTCACCGCGGCGCCCCCGATGCCGGTGTTGGCGACCACGAAGGGGAGGTCCTTGCCGAACGCGTCCCGCACGTCCGCGATGAGATCGACCAGGTTCGCCTCGTACTCGGCGACGCCCTTCTCGGTTCGGTCGTTCCACCCCTGGTGCCAACCGAAGCCCGCGACTTCGTACTTCCGCCCGGCGTACTCGGGGAACTCGGTGCCGAGGTTGTCCAGCACGTGCTTCACCGTGCGGCGCACGTGGTTCCACATGTAGCCGACCTCGCCGCCACGTTTCGCCACGGCGGCGGGCGAACGCCAGTCGGTCTGCAGGCTCGTCCCACCTGTGGCCACCTTGATGATCAGGACGTCCTCGTCCAGCGCGTTGCCCACGACGTGCCCGAAGCCGAACTCCGGGCCGTTCCAGCTCCCCTTGCCGAAGCCGACGGTGTGCCGGCCCTTCTCGGTGCGTCCCTCGGTCAGCTGGCCGGGGTTCTTCCTGTCCCGGAAGACCTCGATTCGGGAGTAGACGCGGACGTCGTCGCGGACGAGCCACTCGCCGTCGCCGTCGACCAACGGGTCGGTCCCCCCGGGGCCGAAGGTCTCGGGCATCGTCTTGACCGCCCACGCGAGACCGCCGATTCCGCCGGGGATCTCGCGGCGGTTCGTCGCGGACTGTGGTCGCGTTCGGTCGAACTCGGGGTTCAGCCCGTCCCGGGTCTTGCCGTGGCCGACCATGTTCGACTGTCCGGCGAGAACGAAGACCTGGACCGGGCCGTCCGCCAGGGTGTGCGTGGCCGCCAGCAGCAAGAAGACCGTGGCGAGGCCGGCCGCTCGCGAGCCTGCGGAATTCGAAGTCCGTCGCATCGCTTCCACCTACTTCGAGAAAACCGGTTCATCAGTTTCGAGTGCTCCGCTTCGCGTCACTCTCGGTCGCCGCGTTCCTCACCCTTGTCGTAACGCTTCGGCAACGTGGCGACCCACGTCTCCAACTGCCCCCGCAACCGCGCGGTGACCTCGGGGTTCGCGTCGGCGACGTTCCTGCTCTCCGACGGATCGACGGAGAGGTCGTAGAGTTCGGGTTCGCCACGACGGGGGAGGTGCAGCTTCCACTGTCCCGATCGCATGGCAGGAGCTGCTCCCGGAGCGCTGGCCCGCCAGAACAACGGCTTCGTCCTGGTGTGCTTCCCACCGAACCACGCGGCCAAGACGTCCTCGCCGTCGTAGGTCTCTGGAAGCTGTTCGACACCGGCGATCGCGCACAGTGTGGGCATCCAGTCGATGCCCGAGATCACGCT
Organism: Planctomycetaceae bacterium; assembly: GCA_028284885.1. Classification (GTDB taxonomy): domain Bacteria; phylum Planctomycetota; class Planctomycetia; order Planctomycetales; family Planctomycetaceae; genus JANQQW01. The sequence goes on along the minus strand of JANQQW010000060.1, from coordinate 5,077 downwards.
CGACTCGTCGACGCGACCGGCCTTCACGTGGCCCGGCCAGCGGACGACGAACGGCACCCGCACGCCTCCCTCGTACTGCTCGTGCTTCCCGCCGCGGAACACGCCGGCGTAGCCCAACATGTTGTTCGAGTACTTCCGCGCTCCCTGCTTGCCCAGGATCACCGGGGCGGGGCCGTGGTCGCTGGAGAAGACGACGATCGTGTTCTCCCGCAGGCCGAGCTCGTCGATCCGCTTCAACAACCGGCCGACGGCCCGGTCGAGTGAGTAGACGTCCCCGAGGTAGTTCCGCATCGAGGCGTCGAGGTCGCCGCCGATCTTCACGCACTCGTCGAACTTGTGCTGCATCGTCTTCGAGAAGTCCGACCGGTCCACGGTCACGTCCTTGAACTTCGCAGCCAGGTCCTCGTGCGGATTCACCGGGAAGTGCGTGACGTGGCCCCAGACGTTGACGTAGAACGGCCGGTCCCGGTTCCGTTCGACGAAGTCGATCGCTGCGTCGAACAGTCCGGCGTCGCGGCCGCGGGGCGACTTCTTCGTGTTCTCGCCGGAGGCGTACTCGTCGATCCCGTAGACGCCGTCGGTCTCCGGCCCGATGTGCCACTTGCCGAAGTGCCCCGTCCGGTAGCCTCGCTTCTTCAGGAGATCCGTGACGGTGACCCGGTCTCCGAAGCCGTAGGGGGCCGGGTACTTCTCGAAGCGGGCCGGGAACAGACCGGTCATGAAGCCGGTCCGGCTGGGGCAGCAGGTGGTGCCGGTGACGTACGCCTGCGTGAACCGCGTCCCCTCGCTGGCCAACTTGTCGATCGCCGGCGTGCGGGCGTACGGATGGCCGTAGCAGCCGACGTCCGCGTAGCCGAGGTCGTCGGCGAAGACGAACAAGATGTTCGGCGGCCGTTCGTCGGCACGGGCGGCGGTCGCGAGTGCCAAGACAGCCAGGGCGAACGCGAACCAACGGGTCAGGGGTCTCATCGTCGTTCCTCGTCTGAACGTCGCCGCGGGCTCGCCTTCGGGCCGGACTCCGTCGATTTCGACTTCATCGCGTTCGGCCGCGTCGTCAGCAGGAAGCGGTCCATCTCGAAGCCGTCCTCGCGCATCGAGAACGTCACCGTGTGCAGGCCGGGTTCGTCGACGTCGAGCCAGATGCGGCCGAGGACGCCCGTGTGGACCTTCTCCGTCCGTTGGCGGGAGTCCCACTGCCACTGGCCGTGCTTGCCGGTCCACTGCATTCGGCGGCCGGACTCCGGCCACTCGCCGTCGAGGCCGACGTGCACGCCGTTGTCCTCGCTGCCCGTGCAGCAGATGCGAACCCAGACGTAGTACCGGCCCGGCGTGGTGAAGTGGACCGGGTAGTGCAGCACGCTGCAGAGGCCCGGCTCGTTCGAGAAGCTGACCCCGTGCTCCAGCTTGTCGTCGTGGGTCACGCGTGTGTCCGGCAGCAGCTCGACGTAGGCACCTCCGACCGCCCCTTTCGCGTGGCTCGGGTCGGGGTCGGGCCGTACGTCGGGCACCTTATCCGTCGTCACGCGACACCACGACCGCTCGGTCTGCCGACTCGCGTGGTCGAAGTCCTCGGCCTCCACGACGATCGTGTCACCGGTCTGCACGTGGACGGTCTTCGCCCCGGAGGGATCGTACTCCGGCTCCTTCGGGGGGACCGGATCGGCCGGGCAGGTCGTTCCGACCGTGGCCACGGCGACCGCCAACCAAGTCTTGAGTCGCCGCATCGGATCACCTCGCCGGCACTTGGGAAGTCGGAACCGTCAGTCGGCCGTGTCCCGCCCGAGCACGGCCGCCATCGCGCCGGCGTGGTAGCTCGAGCGGACGAACGGGCCACTGGCGACGAGCGAGAAGCCCATGCGGCGGACGAGCTCGCCGACTTCGTCGAACTCCTCGGGCGGCACGTACCGTTCGACCGGCAGGTGCTCGGGCGTCGGCTGCAGGTACTGGCCGAGGGTGATCATCTCGCAGCCGACGGCGCGGAGGTCGCTGCAGACCTCGAGCAACTCGTCCGTCGTCTCGCCGAGGCCCAGCATCACGCCGCTCTTGGTCGGCATCTCCGGCCGTTCGTCCTTCGCCTGCTTCAGCAGGTCCAGCGTCCGTTGGTAGTCGGCGTTGCGGCGGACGCGGTGGTACAGGCGGGGGACCGTCTCCGTGTTGTGGTTGAAGACGTCCGGGGCCGACTCGACGACGCGGGTCACGCTGGCCCGGTTCCCGAGGAAGTCCGGCACGAGCACCTCGACGGCCGCCCCGGTCCGCTCCCGCACGGCGACCACGCACTCGTAGAAGTGGTTCGCCCCGCCGTCCGGCAGGTCGTCCCGCGTGACCGACGTGATGACGACGTGCTCCAGCCCCAGCCGTTCGGCCGCCTCGGCGACCCGTTCCGGCTCGTCGATCTGCACGACCTCGGTCTTCCCCTTCGGCACGCTGCAGAAGCCGCAGGGGCGGGTGCAGACGTTGCCCAGGATCATGAAGGTGGCCGTGCGGTGCGACCAGCACTCGCTGCGGTTGGGGCACTTGGCAGACTCGCAGACCGTCTCCAGCCGGAGGTCCTCGATGACGTCCGACGTGTAGGCCATCCCGGCCTGCGGCAACGGCCGCTTCAGCCACGACGGCAGCCGACGTTTCGGCCGCGTGGAGGGAGCGGGGTCGTCGGAGAGGATGGGGAGGGCGACATCGTTTTCCATCAAACTCATTAGTCGTTCTCGATTCCGTGCCACTTGTTCCAGGCGGCGAGATCCTCGCCTTCGAGTTCACGCAGCCCAAGTTTTCTGCGCGACCATGTGATGCCGGCCACGTGGAAGTGCTTTACGAGCGGGTCCGCGGGCATGAGGGCGACTTCCCCTTCGTTCGGGTCCACGAAGAAGTTCCCGCGTTCGTACTCAGTCGCCAAGTCGTCCAGAAACTGCGCCCAGCTGTGGGCGAAGATCGGGTGAAAGTCGTCGTCGGCACCGAAGGCGAGCACCTGCCCCGCGACACCCCGTTCGCCAGGCGACATGTCCACGGCGAGCGAGTTCCCGCCAGAGTCGTCCGTCAGCGGAATCCACCCGCTCGCGTAGTTGAAGTACTGGGCCGCGTGGGCCGGGAACGAGCGGTACGACTCCCCCGAGCTGATCCCATCCCCGTCCTCGAGACAGGATTGCCAGCTGTTCCACTCCCGCTCGACGTCCTCCAATGGCATGAGCGGAATGCCGTAGACGATCCCGGTTTCGTAGAGCGCCTGGCCGTCGTGGCATCGATAGCTCTCCCGAAGGTCGTCGGGAAACTCGACACCCATTCGGACCTCGGCCGACTTGATGTCGTCATCGGTCGCGCCCGGATGAAGGCCCAAGTCAAACTCGTTCTCCTCGGCCCACGCCTCGATTCGACGCCACGAGTCGGCCACGGAGGCGACCGGACTCGTGGGATCCCGCCACGCGATCTCGATGTCCTTCGGCTTGACGTGTCTGGGGCCGTACTGGCCACAGGCATTGCCGTAGTCGCCCTTCTCGCTCGCGAAGAACTCGAAGCTGTCCGAGATCTCCATCAGGTTGACGACCTCGCGAACCTCCTTGCTTGCCAGCCAGTAGCCGAGGGTGTGCACCAGGGACTCGCGACCCTCCGAGTTCACTCCACGAATCGTCGCTGCGTGCACGTCGAGCTTCTTCCAAGCCTCCGTCCGGGGTTTCGTGGTGAAGCGGGCGAACTGCCATTCGTCGATCGTCCAATCCCAGAGCTCGTCGTCCTCGGGATCGATCTCGTCCGTGGTGACTCGGGGGGACATCTCCAGGCGGCCCGTGTCGAAGTCGCACTGCAGGAGGAGGCGGTCGACGACGTGGTCCTGCCAGTCGGGAATGCGAGCTTCGAGTTCGCCCGTCAGGGCAGCGAGCAGATCGGGAGAGAAGACCGAACTGAACTGGTTGAACTGAAAGTTGTCCATTCGGCCTTCGCCTTGGCTACCCGGCGGCTTGCGGTTGCGCCACCAGCTTTCGCGTGCGTCGGAGCAGGGGGTGGCCGGTGAAGAGGTGTTGGTCGGCGTAGCCGAACCGGGAGGCGAGGTTGCGAGCGAGGCTCTCGCGGACGGCGTGCATGGAGACGGCTCGTTGTCGCTCGCCGGCGACGGAGGTGAGCCGGCGGCCGGTCAGCCGCTGCACCTGCATGTCCGGGGCGACGTTGACGAACAGGCCGTGGTAGCCGATCCCGTTGCGGACGGCCGCGCCGACGAAGGCGAACTGCCGGCCCCGCGACCAGATGCCGGGGTGGTCCGGATGCCGTTCGGCCGGCACGTCCAGTTCGCGTGCGGCATCGACGACGGCCGCTTCCAGCCGGCGACGGTACTCGACGACTCCGATGCCGAGCCGTTCGAGCGGGGCGACGAGGTAGGCGGCGAGTTGGCCGGGACCGTGGACGACGGTGCCGCCGCCGCGGTTCAGCCAGCGGACCGGAATCTGCTTCGCCCGCAGGTCGTGCAGGTCGGTCGGCAGGTCGCTGCGGCTTCCCTCGCGGCCGACGGTGACGAGCGGCGGGTGCTCGCAGACGAGCAGGCCGCCCATCCGGTCGTCACGCCCGGCGAGTTCGTAGGCGAGTCGTTCCTGCAGGAACAAGGCCGAGTCGAAGTCGACGACGCCCAGCATGTGGACGAGGAGCGCGTCCGACGAACGGGCGCGGTCGGTCCAGATTGTGGCCGTCGGGCTGGATGACACGGGACACCTCGAACACCGTGGCCCCTCGAGGTCGTGGGTGTGCGACATGGTTCACGCGGATCGGCATGGGACAACGTGTTCCCCACCGGACACGCCAATTCTAGCCGCGGTCCGGAGGCTCGACAACGAGCCGCCTCGACGCCCGCCGGGTTGCCGACACGAATCGGACGCCTGTGTTCAGCGGTCCGTTCGGGACGAGGGGCGCTGCTTCGCCGTCGGCTTCAGCACGACGTTCAGCATCCACAGAAAACCCAGTACGAAGGGGAGCAAAGGGCGGAAGCCGGGTCGGGCGACCGCGAGCACGACGGCGAGCCCGCCGACGAGCGTCGTCTTCGACAGGTTGGCCCATGCGGCCGGCTGCCCGCCGCCCGGCATCGCCAGCCAGAGGGCCGCCATCA
>JANQQW010000033.1 GCA_028284885.1 Planctomycetaceae bacterium | reverse complement strand
ACCGCACGCGAGACAAGCTCCGCATTCGCGCGGAACTGCGGCAGCGACGGCTGCGACCGCCGGCGGGTGTCGGCCGGCCGTGGACAAGGCGTTGGCTCGACTGGCTGCGGTGCGTGCCGCTGCCGGAGACGGCTCGCGTGACGGTCGACGACCTGCTCGAACAGGTCGAGTCGGCGAACCGGCGGGTGGCCCTCTTCGAGAAACGACTGCGAACCCTCGTGAAGGACGACGCCGTGGTGCGGGCGCTGCTCGAACTCGACGGCGTGGGCCTCGTCACGGCCGTCACGATTCGCGCGGAGGTGGGCCGCTTCGACCGCTTCCGCACCGGCAAGCAACTCGCCAAGTTCTGCGGCGTCACGCCGAGGAACGCCTCCAGCGGGAACAAGCAGGCGGACGCCGGACTGCTCAAGGCCGGCCACCGCGGACTGCGAATGGTCCTCGTCGAACTCGCCCACCGACTGAAGCGAACGAGTCCCCGCTGGAGCGAACACGCCCGACGGCTTCGCGACCGCGGCAAGCCCGCGAACGTGATCACGGCCGCCATCGCCAACCGCTGGACGCGATGGCTCTTCCACCGCCTGCAACCAACCGAACTCGCCGCGTGACCGGTGGCGTCCACCGAACGAGGACGACGAGAAGGAGAGCCGACGCAGAGGAGCAGAGGAACAGGACGAACCCGGTGACCGGGACGTGACCGACGTCCGGTGACGGCACGCTCGAGGGTGGCTTGGGCCGCTCGCGGCTCCTCCCCAGAATGGGCAGCCCTCACCCCGCTCGGACCACCCCACTGGGCCGGCAACCGCCGCGCTCGCATGAAAGACTGGACGCAGTCACCACCCCGGAAACCAACCCTTGACCCCAACGGGCCTCTCATAGAAGCCACCCGTCGTGTTCCGCTGCCGTTCACGTTGAGTTCAGGTCAGAATCGACTCTATTCTCGATTGCCTCGATCACCTGCCAATCCACTTCAGTCATCGAGCCTTCGAGCATCTGGAACGCCTGCTGCTCAAGCCCGGCGTCGGGGCCGTGTTCGGAGCGGTGCAGGCGCATGAAGCGGACAAACCAGTAGTACCGATTGCATAGAACTACGTGCTCTGGCAGCGGGACGGTCACTTGGCACAAATCGGGGAAGTGGGTCAGCACTACGTATCTTGAATAGGCGGAGCCGTAACACTCGTTGTCGAGATCAGACGCAACCAGACCATCGACTGAGCTAAGCCTCGGCCCGATAGCGTCAACGCATTCTGACAGCGTGGAGTCGGCGAGTAGTATGCCATCTAGCATGTCTGACCTACCTCTACTCTGGGTACTGCTTGACCGAGACCGTGATGTTCTCTGCCGTGAACGGCGATCTGAGTAGGCGTAGGTCACGCTTCACGTGGCGAAGTGCGTTGAATGAAGATGTGGTCTGCGTTGGTAGTGTCGTGTGAGGGGCGTGAGGCGAAACCTGATCTACAGGCACTCGGCCTCAGCCACCGTACTCCTCAGGCCCGAGGAGAATCGGCAGAGACGGGTCAGGGTCACACTCCGGCAAGAGTGCCAGAAGATCGGCGTGCTCGTTTGGTGTGATCAGGGCCCATTCGACCAGCGCAGCAAGGTAGCGGCGCCAGCACGCGGAGTCCAGTGCCTCCATGCGGCCCGCCGCACCCTGTCGCCGAATGCGTGAGGAGAGTTCGTCAGTTGTCGGTTTGTCCATGCAAACGCTCTACATTCTTGGCACGGTGATGTCGAAGTCGGGGCCGATCACTTGGATGGACTGGATCTTTCCGCCAGTGGCATTATCAGCGCGAATGCCCGCCTTATCCCTCGTTCGGCGATGTCCTGAGTGATACCGGGCTGGTTGACAGCATCGACAACGACGTGGACGGACTGCCCTCGACCGTCCATGACTCGGCTTGCAATCGCGCGAGAGATTCCGTCCGAAGTGTGATCCGCGACGCCAGAGACAGTCTTCAGCTCCTTTCTGACACCGTCAATCAGAAAGTCGGGCGTCCGATCAGTGGCTCGCGGAATCACTTCAATGTCCTTCCCGGCGTCCAACATCCGCTCGACGAAGTCGCGTTCGGCTTCGGTGAGATCGTCGAGGCTTCCAGTGAGGTTTCCTCTTGGGGTCTCCGGAAGCCGGTCCTGGTACTTCGTCACCAAGTCGTCGATCTTCTTGAGCAGTGGGTCGCGGACGCGTTTCGGGAGTTTCTCGACGGTCTTTCGCACTCGTCGCAGGATTCGGACGGCGACAACGGGTGGGATGGCGGCGCTCAGGATGAGCTCGGCGAGGATCGCGTCGACGAGGACGGCACCGCGGTCGCAGGCGTCCTCGTCGAGGCAGCAGTACCAGTCGAGCCAGATGCGGGTGAAGCGTTCGACGGGGCCCTCGTTCTCCTGCTTCGTCGCCGCCGCGATCTTTTCGGCGAAGGCGTAGCGGGCGGCGCAGTCGGCCTTCTTCAGTCCGCAGTCCAGCAGCGCGTTCGTCACGTGGGCGAAGCGAACGTCGACGTCCTCGTCGAACGCCTCGTCGATCTCGAGGTACGTGGCGTAGAAGGCACCGAGGAAGTTGGCTCCCGCGCCCCGGAGTTCGATCTGTCGTTCGATCGTGCCGACGAAGAAGCCGATGACCTGGGACTCGCCGACCAGTCCGGCGAGGTAGGCGTCGTGAGAGCGGGCCGCTCCGGCGAAGTCTCCCCGGAGAACGTGCCCCGCGAGGTCGAGATTCTGCTCGACCGCGGCACGCCCGAGGTTGATCGCCGCCCCGAGTGCCTGGTCCGCGGCGTTCTGGACGGTTCGAACCGTCTTTGGAAAGAGGAGCGAGTAGACCGCGAACTGGAGCGCCGTCCAAGGGTTGTAGCAGAGCACGTCGTCGGTCAGGTACTGCGGTTCGGCCTTCCCGAGACACGCCTTCGCATGACGAAGTTCGAATCGCGATGAATGGGGCTTGTCGATGCCTCGCTGGTCTCGCCTGAGAGTCGTCAGGCGAAGCCTGACCTACAGAAACTGGCAAAGCCAGTGGCGCCCGGCCCTACTCGGCGCCTCCGTCCAAGACGTTGTACTGAAGACCAAGTCGATCGAGTTCCTCCAACAGCGGTGCCGCAAGCTCATCGGACACACTGACGACGGCGTCTTTGCCCCGCATGTACTCAAGGGTCAGGTCATGGCTCTCCAGAAGGGTCAAGGCCTTGTACATCACCATGTACTTCATGACGCTTATGAATTTGCTGTGTGGACGATATGCGATCTTCAGGGTCACCATCGCTAGTCTCTCCTCACCCAAGTGCAATCGATCATGCGTTCGTCTACGACGATGTCGGTTGGATAGAATCCGTTGCTCGAGTTCACGCGGCCGGCAGGAGTCATTGTCAAGGCTTCCGCCGCATTGTCGAGGTCTTGGCGATAGTGTCTGTAGAACTCTATGTAGTTGTCAGAGCCACGCAGATACCCTCCGCCCACGGTCTCGTACCCAACCGCAGCTGCTTCGTCGTACATTCTGCGAGATATCTGAATCCCGCGCATGTCTTCGGGTACCTCGAAGACATTTGAAAGGCGTCCTCCTTCGCTGACAAGAGAGTATCCAGCCAACTGCCGTTCGCCATCTCTCTCGACATAGTGGCTGATACCAGTTGAACCATCCGCGGAGTCGCGATGGATGACTGAACTGTACTCGATGCCCTCTTCCTCGAATCTGTAGCGGGGTCTCGGTGGTGTCACCACCGGAGTCGGTGAAGTCGGTACTTGTGGGCGATCGGGCAGCGCTCCGCCGTCGTCTTCCCACTGGAGTCCGGGATCGACGTTGTCGGAGTCGTCAATCGTCGGGAACGGATCGGGGTTGTCGGGGGCGTCGGGGTCGGGCGCTTCGGGTCTTGGGCGATTCGCACGCAGTTCGCCGTAGAGTTGCCTGAGTCCCAGGAGCTGGAAGAAGGCAGCTCCCGCGGATCCCGCGGTGGCCCAGGCGGACATCTGCTTGTCTCCCTCGTAGACCCTTACGGCCGTCGCGCCCACGAAGAAGAGCGAGGTGCCGATCTCGATTCCCTCCAGCACTCGCGACCACTGAATGATGTCGTCCGCGTACCGCGCCCAGTAGGTGCCGAGTGCACCCTCGGCCGCGGCCGCACCGAACGCACCGAGCAGGAAGGCGGCGTCGCCCAGCGTTGCGACGAAGACCTCTCCGCCGGACAGAACCTGCGGCTGTGAGTTCAACCAAGCCGTCGCTGCGTCGGTGAGCGTGCCGAGCGGGACGAGGTGCAGGAGGAACGTCAGGCTGTCCGCGTTCTGCTGCAGGTTGGCTTCCCCGAAGCTGCGTTGGTCCGCCAGGGAACGAACGTCGTTCGTTCGGCGAGAGTTCACGTCGACCAGCTTGTACTCGGCCCGATCGCCGTAACCGACTGGCCGGCAGTGCGCTCGACTGTTCCGGAACGTCGATCTCTCGTAGACGAAGTTCTGGTAGGTCCCCGGGATGGTCGCGGTCCGCTCCGCCTGTACGACGTAGACGTCGATGTCGTCGAAGTACGTGACGATGAACGTCTTCCCGTCGTGGACCTTGCGGATCTCGGCCGCCGTGACCTTCTGCTTGAAGGTCCTCTTCTCCTGCTCCTTGATCGCGGCGCGAGCGAGAGCCACTCCCTGTGGCGTGATCGGGAAGATCTTGTCTCTCAGCCTCGAGACCGACGGCGGTCCTCCACGACGCAATTGCGTCGCGGACGCGAAGTCCTCGAGCTTCTCCCATCGCACCCAGCCGCCCCCGAACTCCTTTCGTAGCTTGACCAACAGCCCGTGCCGCTCGCCGACGTAGATGCCCTTGACGCCGCGATACGCGTCCTTGCTCCGCTGGAGCTTCGCACGCCAGTAGACGGGACCCCCGTCGCGTCCGCTGCTGACGCGGTCCAAGCCGCTCGGGTCGATCCAGTTGACGGGGTCGTTTCCGGCGTAGCGGTAGAGGTTGGGGTCCGGCTTCGCGTCGTTCGGGTGGGTTCTCCCGAGGGTTCTTCGTTCGTGGCTGTAGTGGTCGGAC
>JANQQW010000025.1 GCA_028284885.1 Planctomycetaceae bacterium | reverse complement strand
AGGTCTACATCATCGACGAAGTGCACATGCTGACGAAGGAGGCGTTCAACGCGCTCCTGAAGACGCTCGAAGAGCCGCCGCCGAACGTGAAGTTCGTGTTCTGCACGACCGAGCCGAACAAGGTGCCGGACACGATTCTCTCCCGCTGCCAGCGGTTCGACTTCTCGACGATCGACACGACGCGAATCGCCGACCGGCTCGCCGAGATCGCGGCGGCCGAGGGGCGAACGGTGGAGCCGGGGGCGGTCGATCTCGTCGCCCGCCGGGCAGCCGGGTCGATGCGGGACAGCCAGTCGCTGTTCGACCAGCTGCTCGCATTCGGCGGCGAGACGATCACCGCCGAGGACGTGCACCGGCTGCTGGGGACGGCCGACGACGACCGCCTGGTCGCCCTCGCCCGGGCGTTGTACGAACGGCGTCCGGACGCGGCACTCGTCGAGTTGGAGACGGCCCTGGCCGAGGGCGTGCAGCTCGGAGAGTTGGTCGGGCAGGTGCTCAGCCTGTTCCGCGATCTGATGATCCTGGCGGCGGGGGCGACCGAGGTGCCTTTGCTCGCCGTGTCGGGCTCCCATCGAGGAGAACTGGGTCAGCTCGCGGAATCGTGGGGCCTGCCGACGATCATGGCGGCGATGCAGATTCTCTCGGAGGCGAAGTCGCGGACGGAACGAGTCAATTACGGTCGGGCACTGGTCGAACTGGCTCTGGTGCGGGTCGCGATGCTCGAGGATCTCGTCACGGTTTCGAATCTGGTGGAGGCCGTGCGTTCGGGGACTCCGGTGCTTCCCGCCGTCGCTGTCACCAACTCGACAGTGTCAGCACCTCCAACCAACGCACCGGTTGCGGGTAAACCCTCGACTGGGCCGTCGGTCGATCCACAAGTTACTGTTGAGAAAGAGGTTGTAGCTCCCGACCGTCCGGAGCCTGTGGCGAGCGAGCAGCCCGAACCCGTACCCGAGACGAGCCCGCCCGCTGGCAAGATCGTTCCACTTGAGGAGGGCAGAGAATCGGAGATTGTTGCCGAACTCGTTTCAAGAATTGAAGATGCGACGCAGATGCAGCTGGAGCGGCTGACCCGTTATGCAATTCCTGGGCCAAATCGCATGGAGTTGGTCTTCCCCACGAGCTATCATTTTGGGAAGACGTACTGCGAACAGCCTGCCATTCAGCAACGAATTGCCGAGCTGCTCCACGAAATCACCGGCCAACGAGTGCAAGTCCTGTTCTCGCTGGCGGACGACGGAACCGAACGACCGAAGCCGACCGACGATCGATCGCAGAGAGGTCGCAGTGAGCCTCCCCAGGAAGCCGGCGACGCGTTCTCGGCCCGAGTGCAGAGCCTCTTCGAGGCGACGATCGTCCGTGTGGAGGATCGCGGCGACACCGAACAGGAGTGAAACACGATGTTCAAGGGAATGGGATCGCTGCTGAGCCTGATGAAGAACGCGGGCGAGATGCGCGAGAAGATGGCCGCGATGCAGGATGAACTCGCCAAGGTCCGGGTCGAAGGCTCGGCCGGTGGGGGGATGGTGACCGCCGAGGCGAGCGGCCAGCAGAAGCTGCTCGCCGTCCGGATCGACCCCGCCTTCTACGAGTCGGGCGACCGCGAGATGCTGGAGGACCTGGTGGCGGCAGCCGTGAACCAGGCGATGGACAAGGCCCGCGCCGCCGCCGCCGAGGAGATGCAGAAGTCCGTCGAGATTCCCGGCCTCGGCGACATGCTCGCGAAGATGGGGCAGTAGTCCCGTCCACTCGGCTCGAAGGGTCCTCCTCGCACGAAGTCCGCGCTCCATGCCCCGCTCCTTCTCGGAACCGCACCCCTTCGGCCCGTCGATGACGCGGCTGGTCGAGGAGTTCACCAAGCTGCCCGGCATCGGCCGCAAGTCCGCCGAGCGGATGGCCAACCACGTGCTGGGGGCCGACGAGACGGACGGTCGTGCGCTCGCCGAGGCGATCCTCGCCGTCAAGCGAAACGTGAAGCCGTGCCGGGTGTGCGGCAACCTGACGGAGCGGGATCTCTGCGACGTCTGCGAGGACCCACGCCGCGAACGCCACGCCGTCTGCGTCGTCGAGCAGGCTCGCGACGTGACGGCGCTCGAGCAGACCGGCGTATTCAACGGCCTCTACCACGTGCTCGGCGGTCGGCTCAGCCCGCTCGACGGCGTCGGCCCGGAACAGCTCAACATCAACTCGCTCATCCGCCGCGTCCGGAACGAGGGGATCACCGAGATCGTGATGGCGACGAACCCGACCCTCGAGGGGGACGGGACGGCCCTGTTCGTCTCCAACCTGCTGGAGAACGAGAACGTGAACATCACGCGGCTGGCCCGCGGCATCGCCTCCGGCAGCGTGCTGGAGTACGCCAACCGCGAGATGCTCGCCGACGCCCTCCGCGGACGACAAGGTTTTTGATCAGGGGCGACCGACCTCTGACTACTGCCTCCTGACCCCGGACACAGATGCACCTGAACCTCGGCCAGCAGATGCGAATGAGCCAGCAGATGAAGCTGGCTCCGCGGATGATCCAGTCGATGGAGATTCTGCAACTCGCGAACATGGCCCTGCTCGAACGGGTCGAGCAGGAGCTGGTCGAGAACGTCGCGCTCGAACAGCAGTCGAAGGACGACGACTTCAGCGAGACGGAGCGGGAGGTCGAGTCCGAGCGGGCCCGCGACGACGCGAACGGAGCCGAGCTCGACCGCAAGGAACTCGTCGCCGACGGCAAGGACGACAACGCCGCCGACTTCGAGCGGCTGCTCGAGATGTCCTCGCAGGTCGGCGCGGACAACATGTACGACGGGCCCAGCCTGTCGTCCAACGCCGTCAGCGACGCCGGCGACCGCGCCCACGACCAGATGGCCAACATCACGTCCCGGTCGCAGTCGCTGCACGAGTCGCTCATCGAGCAGTTCGGCTACTTCGACTGCCCGGAGCACGTCCGGGACTTCGCCGAGTACCTGATCCGGAACCTCGACCGCAACGGCCGACTGCAGAGCCAGCTCGCCGAGATCGTCCAGGTCTACCCCGGCGTGATCACGCAGGAGGAGGCGCTCGAGGCGTTGCAACTGGTGCAGAAGCTCGAACCCAAGGGCGTTGGCGCCCGCGACGTCCGCGAGTGCCTGCTGCTGCAGATCGGGCCGGAGACCCCGTACCGGGAGATGCTCGTCACGCTCGTCTCGGGGCACCTCGAGGACCTCGCCGCCAACCGGCTGCCCGTCATCCAGAAGAAGACCGGCTACTCGCTGGAGCAGATTCAGGCGGCGAAGGAGGAACTGCAGAACCTCGACCCGTACCCCGGCCGGGCGTTCGACGACGTCCCCGTGCAGGCCGTCACGCCGGACGTGAAGGTCCACAAGGACGACGACGGCCAATGGGTCGTCGAGATGCTCGACGAGTACGTCCCGCGGCTCCGCATCAGCCCGCGGTACCTCAAGATGCTGCAGCGGAACCCGGACGCGGAGACGAAGGAGTACATCAAGAAGAAGGTCGACTCGGCCAAGTGGCTCATCGAGTCGATCGAGCAGCGGCAGAACACGTTGAAGCGCGTCGCCCAGGCGATCGTCGACCACCAGTCCGAGTTCCTGGAGTTCGGGCCGGAGCACATCGTGCCGCTGAAGATGCAGCAGATCGCCGACGTGGTGGGCGTGCACGTCACCACGGTCTCGCGGGCGGTCGACAAGAAGTGGATCGAGACCCCCCGCGGCCAGTACCCGCTCAAACGGTTCTTCGGCGGCGGGACGACGACGGCCGACGGCGAGGAGGTCGCCTACGGCAAGATCCGCCTGAAGCTGCAGGAGATCGTCGACGCGGAGGACAAGTCGAAGCCCCTCTCCGACGACGCCCTCGTCGCCGAGCTGAAGAAGCACGGCTACGACCTCGCCCGCCGCACCGTCACCAAGTACCGCAAGGCGATGGACATCCCGTCGTCACGGCAACGGCGGGAGTACTGATCCGTTGGGGTGACCGATGCCGGCTCGCACCAAGGCCGTGATCTTCGACCTCTACGGAACGTTGTTGCGACTTCCAGTCGCTCCGCTCGTTCTGGTTGACCTGCTCCGCAACGTCGATGCGTGCAGTCTGCGTGCCGCGATCGACGAACTGATGCGGGTCGATCTGCCGACGCTTTCAGACATGTGCCGTCACTTCGGTGTCTCGCGGCCCGCGGACTTCGCGGAGTTGGAGCGAGCACTGGCCATGGAAGTCGAGCAGGTCGAGCCGTTCGTGGAGGCGATCGAGGTTCTGGAGCGAGTGGCCGGCATGGGGTTGCGCGTCGGTGTCATCTCGAACCTGGCGACGCCGTTCAAGTTGCCGTTCACAGCGTGTGGACTCGATCGCCTCGTAGACGTGACGGTGTTCTCCACCGACTGTGGACTCCTGAAGCCGGACCCCTGCATCTACGAGTTGGCATTGGAGCGACTCGCGGTCCGTTCGTCAGAAGTCGTGATGGTGGGAGACAGTCTGAGATGTGACGTCGAGGGTCCTCGGTCGGTCGGGATCCGCGGGCTGCACCTCGTACGTAGTCGGTCGTCAGGCGGCACGACGCTGTCGTCTCTGCACGGACTGTTCGACCACCTCGATTGAGCCACCGGCATGCGGAGCCTGCTCGTGTACCTCTGGGCGAGCCCGTACACCCTGCTGGGATTGTCGGTCGGCGGGGTCGGTCTGATGTTCGGCGGCCGGGTGCGGTGTCGATCCGGCGTGGTTCAGTTCTGCGAGGGGCCGACGAAGCGGCTGTTGCATCGGCTGCGTGACGGGCAGTTCGTGCTGGCGATCACGCTGGGGCACGTGGTGCTCGGGCAGACGGAGGCGGCGCTCGACGTCTCGCACGAGCACGAACTCGTCCACGTGCGGCAGTACGAACGCTGGGGGCCGTTCTTCGGGCCGGCCTACCTGCTCGCCTCACTGTGGCTGTGGTTTCGTGGTCGCGATCCGTACCGGGACAACCCGTTCGAGCGCGAGGCTTACGACGCCGACCCACCCTGCTAGATTCTCAGCCGTGAACTGGTAGTGGCTGATCCACAAGGTGAGTCGTTTCACATGCCGAGCCAACAGATCGACCTGCGGACCCCTCTCTCGTTCCGCACGTCTTTCGGGTTCCCCCTGCAGTCGGCCGTCGCCCGTCGCGAGGTGGTGGTCGGCGGCCTCTGGTTGCTCGTCCCGTTCGTCGGGTGGCTGATGAACATGGGGCATCGAATCGTCATGGTGCATCACATGCTCCGCGGTCGATCCGCCTGGCCGGCGTGGCAGGAGCCGTGGACGCTGCTCCGCCACGGCTTCGTCACGTTCCTCGGCATGGTCTACTACTACGTCCCGGCGGCGCTGTTCGTCGTCGCGGCCGTGGCGATGGAGCAGTGGTGGCCGTTGGTGCCGGCGGTCGTGCTGTTCGCGGCCGCGACGATCGCCATCCCGGGCTACATGTCCCACTACTGTGTCGCGTTCGACCGTCGCGAGATCTTCGACCCCCTCCGGGCCCTGCGGCGATCGTTCGAGGGGGGCGCGGCCTACTGGCATGCCTGGGCGATCGCCCTCGCCGCGCTCGTTCTGTCGTTCGTCGGCCTCCTCGCGCTCGGCGTGGGATTCCTCGTGTCGAGCGTCTGGTTCTGGCAGGTCGCGGGCTTCAGCTTCGCCAGCGTGTTCTCCGGTCGCTTCGCCCTCCACAGGAAGTGACGTTCGGTCTCGCTTCAGGCAAGTCGGGCTGCATGACAACTTGGCCGGCGAGGGGCTTCGCTGCACGGCGGTGCGGGCGTCGGGTAGAATCAACGTCGTACGAGCGCCGAAGGACCTGTGGTCATGACCGTCTTCGAGATCCCCGCCCCCGTTCGCCTCGGCCCGGAGTCGAACGGCATGCGAATGACCTTCGAGGAGTTTCAGTCCGTCGAGGACTGGGACGAGTGCTACCGCTACGAACTCGTCCACGGGAGCGTCATCGTGACTCCACCACCCGGCGCTGGCGAGCGGAAACCGAACGACGTGTTGGGGGCCTTGCTGCAGCAGTACGAGGAGCACCCGGATTCGACCATCGACGATACGCTGCCCGAACAGGAACTCGTCACGTCTGCGGGGGTGCGGCGGGCGGATCGGGTGATCTGGGCGGGGCTTGGGCGTACGCCCGATCCGGCGAGCGACCTGCCGACGATCGTGATCGAACTCGTCTCGCGGTCGTCACGGGACCGGCACCGCGACTACGTGGAGAAGCGGGACGAGTACGCGGCGCTCGGCGTGGCGGAGTACTGGGTGTTCGACCGGTTCGACCGGTCGCTGACGGTCTGTCACCTCGACGGTCGACGGACGGTCGTTCGGCCGGGCGAGACGTACACCAGCGACGTGCTGCCCGGCTTCGAGTTGCCGCTGGACCGGCTGCTGGCCGCAGCCGACAAGTACGCAGAACAGGACTGAGCCATGGTCGCTTCCACGGAAAACTCCGACGCGCGGTCCCAGGCCGAG
This sequence comes from Planctomycetaceae bacterium, assembly GCA_028284885.1. Lineage (GTDB taxonomy): Bacteria > Planctomycetota > Planctomycetia > Planctomycetales > Planctomycetaceae > JANQQW01. The sequence continues at coordinate 1,072 of JANQQW010000025.1, read as the reverse complement.
GAGCGCGCGGAGAAAAAGCTCGACTTCTACAAGCACGCGGGCGTCTACGTCGTCGTGAACGGGATTCTGGCGGCGGTCGATCTCTCGACCTCTCCGGACAAGCTGTGGTTCTTCTGGCCGCTGGGCGGGTGGGGCATCGGACTTCTGCTGCACGGCTTTTCGGTGTTCGGCTCCACGAACCTTTCGTCGGTCAAGGAGCGGATGGTCGAGCAGGAGCTGGAGCGTGAGCGGCGCGCCGAGGAGGCGGCTCGTGGTGAGTCAGCCGAGGACGACTGACGTGCCGGGGAAGGAGCCAGCATGCTGATCCTGCTCGTCAACGACGACGGTATCAACTCGCCGGCCCTGCGGGCCATGCGGGACGCGCTGACGGAGCTTGGCGACGTTCGCGTCGTGGCGCCGGCCGCGGAGCAGAGCGGGGTGGGGCTGGCGATCACCTACCTGCACCCGATCATGGTCGACGAGGTCCACGCGGACGGCGAGTTCTACGGGTGGGCCGTGCACGGCAGCCCGGCCGACTGCGTGAAGCTGGGGATGCTGCAGTTCTGCGAGCGGAAGCCGGACCTCGTCGTCAGCGGCATCAACACCGGGGCGAACGTCGGGATCAACGTGCTCTACTCCGGCACGGTGGCCGGGGCGATCGAAGGAGCCTTCTTCGGCGTGACGTCCGTCGCGGTCTCGCAGGCACTGGAGACCGCCCCGGACTGGAACCGCACGGCGGCGTCGGCCGTCGGCGTGATCCGGCAGGTGCTCGACCGCGAACCGGAGTCCGGAACGCTGTGGAACCTCAACTTTCCGACGCACACGCCCGAGGGGCCTCGCGGTCTGAAGCTCTGCTCGCTGGGCGTGCGACGGTACGTCGACGTGATGGAGAAGCGGCGGGACCCGCGGGGCAAGCCGTACTACTGGAGCGGGATCGACCCGGTCGAGAACCATGCCCGGGACTCGGGGACCGACGTGCACGAGCTGAGCGACGGGTACGCGACGCTGACGCCGCTGCACTTCGACGTCACGCACCGACCCGGTCTCGAAAAGCACGCCGGCGCCGAGTGGACACTCGACGCCGGCGGCTGAG
>JANQQW010000021.1 GCA_028284885.1 Planctomycetaceae bacterium | reverse complement strand
GCGGCGGCGAGACAGCGACGCTGGAACGAGCAGTTCACCCGTGTCGGACGAAGCCTGCGGGAGCTCGGGCTGACGCTCGCCCTGCGAGACGACCGCGAGACCCACTTGGACGAGTCCGACCTGGCGTCGATTCGCGTGCGAACGGCGGACGGCGGACGACGGACACTCGAGATCGACGGTGTCACGCGGGGGCGCTGGGATCCCGGGCAGCCAGATGTGCTGTCTCGGCCGTTCGACCGCTTGGCCGCCGACGTCGTCGGCAAGCAGGTCGAGCAGCAGGATGCGGACGAGGCGACGCGGATTCTATTCCTCGGGGGCGGGTCGTTCGCGTTGCCGCGGTGGTGTGAAGAACGGTTTCCGAGGTCGCGCATCGAAGTGGTGGAGCCGGACCCGGCCGTCGTCGACGTCTCTCGCCGGTACTTCGACCTGCCGCCCGTGCCGGGGAGGCGGTCCCAGTTGACGGTCGAGGACCCGCGGACGTTCGTCTCGCGCCGAGCAAGGCCCGCGGTCGGCCGCGGCGAGGGTGCCGTGCGACACGACCTTGTCGTCCTGGACCTGTTCGAGGGACGGCTGCCCCCCGCGCACCTGACGACGCGGGAGTTCGCGGAGGAGATGCGGGCGATTCTCGTCGACGACGGGGCGTACGTCGTGCACACGGGCGACCGGTTGGCCCGCACCGTCTTCCCGCAACCGACCGAGGACGGGCAGCCGACGTTCAAGGGACGGGTGCCGCCCGAGTTGACCGGGGCGGACCTGCAGCCGGGTGAGTGGACGGCCTGCCCGGCTCCGTTCGAGGGACTCGAGGTCGTGAACCTGGGGACGCGGGTGCAGCCGGCGTACGCGTTCGCCGTCCTCGGGGCGATGAGTGGCTCGCTGCGGACCGCCCTCGAAGAGGTGGGCGACGGCAACCCGTTGTTCCGGGAGGCGGTCGCCAAGCTGGCCGCCGAGTCGCGACGGCCGCGGCAGGGGCGGCTGCTCGCGGCGATGGCGACCACGCTCGCTGAGGTCTTCCCGTACGTCGCCGTCGTCGAGATCGGAGACTCCTCGACCTACGCGATCGTGGCCGCGAACAAGGCGGCCGTCCCGTTCGATCCGGGCGACCCGGACGTCCGGGTGGTCGGTTCGATCGTGAACGACCCGACGGACGATGGCCGGGCGTCTCGTGGTTCGTGGGAGAACGTCGTCGGCATCGTGGACGGCTTCGTGCTGACGGACGACTTCTGTCCCGTGCACGCGCTCGCCGACTGACTTTTCGGCCGATTCCGCCGAACGTCCTTCCGTCTGCCGAGGGAACGGTTGAGTCGGGGGCGGCCAGAAGAGAGATTGGAACGTCGGCGCCGGTGCCGCCCTCGGAGTGATCCCTCGACCATGGCCATTCAGTTCGACTGCCCCTACTGCGAGACGTCGGTCCGCGTGCCGGACTCGGCGAGCGGGAAGAAGGGGAAGTGTCCGCAGTGCGGGAAGGTCGTCCGTGTCCCGACGATCGAGATCCCGCCGGCCAAGACGAGCGGGACGACGCCGAAACGGCCGCCGGCCCCCGAACCGCCGCCAGTCGAAGAGGACGAGGCCCCGCCGAAGCCGGCGTGGATGGGGGGAGAGGAGCCCGAGGCGGAGTCCGCGGAACCGGACACGGGTGGTTTCGTGGAAGCCCCGGCGGACGGGCCGCCCGACTTCTCCGCATTCGCCGAAGAGCCCGAACCAGAGCCGTTGATTCGGACCGACGCGCCGGCGGCGGCCCCCGCGGAGGTGCCGGCTGCGGCGACAGCTACGGAGGGCGAGTTTCCGGCGTTCGGGGAGGAGGGGCCGGCCGCGGCTCCCGTGGCACCGGCCGGCGAGGCGGCCCCACCGCCGGGGAAGCGGCTCGTCCGCCGCCGGAAGCGGAAGAAGGGAGCCGGGGGCGTTCCCCCGTGGGCGATCCCGGTCGCCTGTGTGGTCGTGCTGGCCGGGCTCTACTTCTGGTGGAACTGGAGTTCGCGGCCGAAGCTCGCGGGCACGCTCGACGGGCAGGCGTTCGGATTCCTGCGGCCGCCGGCGAAGACGCTCGACGCGGCGACCGCCGGAATGGACCCGGTCGACTTCGCGACGCTGGCGAACGCGCTCGAGAAGCAGAACCTGCACATCAACTCGGACTTCATGCGGGTGGACGTGCGGGGGCGGAACGGCGGGATCGAGATTCGTGCCGTCGAGACGCGGAACACGCGGTTCGTGAAGGTGCTGAAGGCCTCGAACAAGGATCTGCAGCGATACCTCGCGGACGCCGCCGAGGACCTTCAGGAGGAGCGACTGAAGCGGCTGAA
>JANQQW010000081.1 GCA_028284885.1 Planctomycetaceae bacterium | reverse complement strand
TCGAACGTCACCGGGTGCCGCACGAGGGCCGCGAAGGTGTGGAAGCGACCGATGTGCAACTGGTCGGCGACCGCCTCGAGCAGCTTGAACGGGGCGGTCTCGCGGAGCGTCTTGCCGACGACCCACCGCGTGGTGACGCCGCACTCGAGAAGCTGGCGCTCCAGTTGGGGGACGAGCCGTTCGTCTGGCACGCCGATGGCGATCTCGTCGGCCCGCAGGTGGCCGTCGTAGTCGGCGAGAATGCGTGCGGTCTGCTCGGCCTGTTCCGCGGGCCCTTCGACGACGTGGACCTGTTCGCGCTCGACCGGGACCGGGACCTCCTGCCACTCGTCGGGTCTCAGGCAGCCGTGCTCGTCGAACCGCGAGGCGAGCTTCGCCGGGGCGTGCACGAACGCGGTGACGCGGTCGGCGACCTGGTCGAGCATCGCCCGGAGCGTGGCACTCAGGTCGGCCGTTCCGACGAGGACGATCTCCTTCGTCGTCGCACACTCGCGTTCGCGAATGGCGAACAGCCTGGCCGTCTGCCGGTCCCACAGCCCGAGGGCGTCGACGGACTCGAGGTACCGCAGCTGCAGTTCGCGGAGGGCCTCCCAGCGGTCGTGCTCGGCGAAGCCCTCGACGTCCGCGCCGGCCGCGATCACGTCCGCGAAGTCGAGTGCGTCGCGGGCCAGTTCGCGGTGCAGCGACGAGAGCATCTCGCCCAGCGACAGCCACTGGTCGAAGGCGTCCGCCGGCGGCGGGTGCGGGACGACGTGCGAGAGAAGCGGCCCGGGCGCCGAACGAAGCGTCTCGGCCCAGGCGAGGTTCTGGACGAGGTCCGACGCGAACCGCCGCTCCGGTAGGTAGAGCCGTTCGGGCAGTTCCTCGGGCGTGACGACCTCCGGTGGGTGGTGGGTGCTGCCGGCCCGTTCGCCCAGAAGTTCGAGCAGCCGCCGCCCGGCCCGGCCACCGGGCACCACCACGATCACGTCCTGCAGGTCGACGACGCCGAGCACGTCGTAGTCGGCGACCAGGTGGTCGACGACCGCCGGGAGCGCGGGCTGCGTCCAGTCGAGAAACTTCCGTGTGATCGTCACGACGATGTCCGGTGGGGCGTCGATCCCTCGGCAATCGCGAGGATAGTGAGCGTTGTCACGCCGATCAAACGGACACTCTCGACGGCGGTCGCTCGCCCGGGGGCGGCCCCGGCTGCTAACCTCTCGCCGCACGGGTTGGCGGAGAACGAGCGAGTGACGACGGACGGACGACCGACCAACGACGACCTGCGAGCCTGGGACGACGACCACGTCTGGCACCCGTTCGCGCCGATGTCGGCCTTCCGCGAGGAGCGGGTGCCGGTCGTCGTCGACGCCGAGGGCTTCGAACTGGTCGACACGGACGGCCGCCGGTACGTCGACGGGGTTTCCTCGTTGTGGTGCAACGTGCACGGCCACCGCGTGTCGGAGATCGACGCGGCCGTTCGCCACCAACTCGACCGGGTGGCACACAGCACGTTGCTGGGGCTGGCGAGTGGCCCCTCGGCCGATTTCGCCAAGCGGCTCGTCGACGTGCTCCCGGCGGGGCTGACGCGGGTCTTCTACTCGGACGCGGGGGCGACGGCCGTGGAGGCCGCGCTCAAGATGGTCGTCCAGTACCACTGCCAGAAGCCGAACCCCGACCCGCCCGGCCAGCGGCGACTGTTCGTGAGCCTCGACGAGGCGTACCACGGCGACACGATCGGCTCCGTCAGCGTCGGGCGGACGGAGGGGTTCCACCGTGTCTTCGACGGCCTGCTGTTCGACACGCTCAAGGTGCCGGCGCCGGTTGCGCTACGGACGCCGGACGGACTCGACCGGCGTGCGTATCTCGACTGGTGCGCGGACGAGATGGAGCGGGTCGTTCGAGAGAACGGGGAGCGACTCGCCGGATTCGTGATCGAACCGTTGGTTCAAGGGGCTGCTGGCATCCTGGTGCAGCCGGAGGGCTACCTGAAACGTGTGCGCGAGGTGACGGCGGAACTCGCAATCCCGCTCGTCGCGGACGAGGTCGCCGTCGGGTTCGGCAAGACGGGGACGATGTTCGCCTGCGAACAGGAGGACGTTCGCCCGGACGTGCTCTGTCTCGGGAAGGGGATCTCGGGGGGCTACCTTCCGCTCGCCGCGACCGTGACGACGGACGAGATCTTCAACGCCTTCCTCGGTGATCCGTCGCGCGGGCGGACGTTCTTCCACGGCCACACCTACACGGGCAACGCTCTCGCGTGTGCGGCGGGGATCGCGTCACTCGACCTGTTCGAGCGGGACGCGGTTCTCGACAACGTCGTCGAGATCGCGGGCGTGATGGCCGCACGTCTCGACGTGCTCGTCGATCATCCACACGTCGCCGAGGTGCGGCAGCGAGGCGTGATGGTGGGAGTCGAACTCGTCCGCGACCGAAACGGACTGGTGCCGTTTGAACGCTCGCACCGGCTGGGCCACCAAGTCGTCCTCGAAGCCCGCCGTCGAGGTGTCATCGTCCGACCGCTGGGGGACGTGGTGGTCCTGATGCCGGCGGTCGGCATGCCCGCGGACGTCGTCGAGCGGCTGTGCGAGGCGACGGTCGAGTCGATCGACGTCGTCACCCGCCGTGCTGCAGCGTCTTCGTGACCGACGGGATCAGTACTCGTCCGTGATCGGCTCGCCGCCGCCCCGTGTGGAGAGCGCTTCGAGGATCGTGCGGTCGATGTTGGTGCTGATTCCCCGGGTTCCGCCGTCGGCTAGGGCGATGTTGATGACGTCGCCATGCCATCCGCCGAGCGTGAAGAACTGGGTACCGGAGTCGGTGACGAGGAACCGGTTGAACGTGCTGACTCCGACGACCGTGCAGCAGGACCCGCCCTCGCCCCAGAATCCGAGTCCGGAGTCGCCGAGGAGGATGGTATTCGAGAGGCCGTCCGTGATGTCGCGGTCGGAGATCTCGCTGTCGGTGAACATCAAGCCGTCCTGGGGCGACCAGCCGGCGTTCGCCTTGTAGGTCGAGAACGCGTAGCCGTTGTAGGTGACGCCGTTGTCCTGGTCGCCGACCCGCCCGTTCGGACGCGACGCGGGCAGAGCGGCACTCGGGCAGACGAACACGCCGACCGGAGTGGTGAAGGGGGCCGGGGAGTTCGACAGCGTGTTCCCCTGCTCCACCTCGTTCAGGATGTACCAGTACCAGCTGTAGTCGCCGCTGTAGTTCCATCCGCCGAGCGTGACCGGGGCACCGTTCCCGTCCTTGAAGGCGGGATCGACGCGGAAGGCCGGCGTGATGGTGATGTTCGCCGGGCCGCCCTGGTTCGGGTTGTCGTTGGAGGGTGACTGGCTCGTCCGTCCGGGCGGCAGGGTCCCGTTGTGGGCGTTCATGTAGTTGTGGATGGCGACCTGCAGGTTGTGCAGGTTGCTCAGGCACTGCGTCCGCCGGGCGGACTCCCTGGCCCGCTGGATGGCGGGAAGCAGCAGTGCGATCAACAAGGCGATGATCGCCATCACGACGAGCAGTTCGATCAGCGTGAAGGCTCGTCGTCGGGGGCGGAGGTTCTTCATGAGAGGCGAGACCCGAGAAGGAGGGAGCGCAACGGCCACGTTGCAGCTTATCAGCCCCCGCATCGACGTGCAAAGCCCTGTCGACAGGTCGAGCGGGACAGAGAGGATAACCCGGCCAGGATTCGAACCTGAACTGACGGAACCAAAATCCGTAGTGCTACCGTTACACCACCGGGCTGTGACGCGGAGTCTAGGACAAGGCTCCGAAGGTCGGCAAGGGCTGGCTGCGGGGCTCGCATCGGGTTGGACGCGCGTCGCGACGAAGTGGTTCGCGAGGTGAGGACGCGGATTCCCCAGTCGTTTCGCATCGGTTACCATCGCACTACGGAGTCTCCGGTGACGAGGACCGAGAATGGCCGACGGGGCAGACCGATCCGAGCAGGCACGCCCTCGTCGTGCGCCGCGGTCCGCCGCGGGTGAGCGGTCCGGGGCGGCTGGTCGAGCGACCAAGCCGCGGAACGGTCGTCGGTCGTCCGGCCCACGGGCAGGAGTCGTCCCGCCCCCGCCGATCACCTCGCACCCGGGCGATCTCGTCCGTGTCGGTTTCTGGCGGCAACTGGGGAGTTCCTTCCAACGGGATCCCGCGTCGGCTGCCATCGCCTTGGGACAGGCCCTGCTGCCAGTCGTCGTGTGGGCCGTGTTCGCACTGGCGATGTTCTTCGTCGCCGTGACCGCGTACCAGGCAATCGAGCGCGACGAGTCGATGGAGTTCGGGTGGCTGAGCGAAGAGGATCTCCGAACGCTCCGCAACGAGCGAGCGCCGATCGACATCCCCATTCTTCGCCCGACCGACAACCCGGGGGGCAACAAGCCGGGCGAGGGGGACGACGAGCCGAACCCGAGTGACCAACCGGGTGAGGGAGGCGAGCCGAGCGTCGTGGCCCCGCGGGGACTGAAGCTGGGGCCCGACCGTCGTGAGTGGGCGCTCCGCGTCGACGCGACCGGCGGCAACGACCGCAAGAAGACGGCGATCAGCCGCGGACTCGCCTGGCTGACCCGGCAGCAGCACACCGACGGACACTGGGAGTTCTCCGACGAGGAGTTCTTCCCGGGCGGGAGCGGCTGGCCGACATGGGAGACGCACACGGGGGCGACGGGGCTCGCCCTGCTCGCGTTCCTCGGTGCGGGCAACACGCCGGACGCCGGCCAGTACAGCGAGGCGGTCGACCGAGGCGTCAAGTGGTTGCTGCGGCAACAGAAGTCGAACGGCGACTTCTTCGAGTTCCGCGATCTCGGTCGTTATCCGCACTTCTTCGCGCACTCGGTCGCGACCATCGCCGTTTGCGAGGCGCTCGCGCTCTCCGGCGACGAGAGCCTCCGTGAGCCGGCGGAGAAGGCGGTGCAGTTCCTCGTCGACTCGCAGCACCCGTCGAAGGGAGGCTGGGGCTACATGCCGCTGAACGACGAGAAGGCCGAAGCCTACACGTGGGTGACCGGCTGGGGGCTGATGGCGTTGTTCACGGCCCGGTCGGCCGGCGTCGAGGTGGACGACGAGGCGTTCCGGAGAGCGTCCCGTTTCATCGACAGCGTGATGGCCGACGCCGGGGCCGCGTACAAGAACCGCCCCGAGAACGTACCGTCGCCGTCGCTCACCGGCCAAGGGCTGCTCGCCCGGCAGTACCTCGGTTGGGAACGCGACCACCCGGCCCTGCGGAACGGCGTGGAACGGTTGCTCTCCGCCGAGGAGAAGCCCGAGTGGGCGCCGGGGGAACGGGATCTCTACGGCTGGTACTTCGAGGCCCAGGTCCTGCACAACATGGGCGGCGAGGAATCGGAGCAGTGGTACGCCCACCTGCAGAACCTCGTTCTCGACAACCAGGCCGGCGGACCCCGGTCCCGCGGAAAGGACACCAACGGCAGCTGGCACCCCGAGCCGTCCGGCCCCCGGTTCGACGTGATGGACGACTACTTCGGCCGGCTGTACTCGACCAGCATGGCCCTGCTGATCCTCGAGACGCCGTTCCGGCACATGCCGGTCTACCCGCCAGAGGACTGACCCGCAGTCGGATGGTTCTGTCGGCAAAATCGTCGGCGGCCCGCGGATTCGGCCGAAACCTCGGCCTGCTGCTCGCCAACCCACCGGTGGAAGGACCGAATCCTGTGGGAGTGCGGCGATGTTCTCGATCCGATCGAGCGAGTCCCTGCGGACCTGTGCCGGCCCCTCACGCCGTGAGTTCCTGCGAGTCGGAGCACTCGGCCTCGGTGGGCTGACGCTGCCGCACCTTCTCGCGACGAAGGCCGCAGCCTCGGCCGAGTCGTACCGGGGAAAGTCGGTCGTCTTGCTCTTCCTGCAGGGCGGGCCCCCGCAGATCGAGACGTTCGACCCGAAGCCCGACGCACCGTCCGGGATCCGCAGCTGCACCGGTTCCGTCGCCACCCGGCACGCGGGCGAACGGTTCGGCGGGACGTTTCCCAAGCTCGCCGGCATGGCGGACCGCCTCTCCGTGGTGCGGTCGTTCGGCTCGGGGGACGGTGGCCACAACCAGTTGCCGGTGCTGACGGGGAACAGCAAGCTCGAGGGAACGCTCGGCGCGCACGTCTCGCGACTCGTCGGGGCCAACCACCCCGTCACGGCACTGCCGACGAACAGCGTCGTCCTGCCAGAGGCCGTGCAGCCGGACCTGAAGCTCGGCACCCCGACCGGGCCCTTCAGCTACCAGTACATCAAGAAGAACTACGTCACGGCCGGCAAGCTCGGCGGTGCGAACGAGGGGTTGCTGCTCGACGGTGGCGGCGAACTCACCGACAACCTCGTGCTCCAGCTGCCCCGCGACCGTTTCGACGACCGACGGCGGCTGCTGTCCCAACTGGATGGCGTCCAGAGGCGAGTCGAGTCGTCCGGCTCGCTCGACGGACTCGGAGCGCTCCGCCAGCAGGCGTACGACGTCCTCGTGAAGGGGATCGCCGGAGCGTTCGACCTGTCCGACGAGGATCCCCGCACGGTCGCGAAGTACGACACGAGCCATCTGTTCCGCATGGAGGACTGGCATCTGGGGGGCCGCAACTACAACCGGCTCCGCAACCAGTCCCGCGTCACCAACCTGCTCGGCAAGCAGATGCTGCTCGCCCGGCGGCTCTGCGAGCGCGGCTGCGGTTTCGTCACCGTCGTGGACGGCTGCTGGGACTTCCACGGCGACGGCAACAACCCGCCCACCCCCGTCGGCATGCCGCTGCTCGGGCCGCAGGTCGACCACGCGGTCGCCGCCTTCCTGGAAGACCTCGATGAACGCGGACTCTCCGACGACGTCGTCCTCCTCGTCACGGGGGAGATGGGCCGGTCGCCGAAGAAGGGGGGACGCAACGGCGGGACGGGTCACTGGGGGCAGCTCACGCCGCTGCTCGCCGCCGGCGGCGGACTGCAGACCGGTCAGATCGTCGGCCGGACCGACCGCAACGGCGGCGAGGCGACCTCAACGCCCTACCGCCCCGAACACCTGGCCGCGACCGTCATGCAGACCCTCTTCGACCCCGGCGAGGCCCGGCTCGACCCCAGCATCCCAACGGACCTCGCCCGCATGATCACCGTCGACGAACCGATCCGCGAACTGTTGGGTTCCTGAGCCGATCGCCTACGATGTCCGAGGTGCTCGCCCGTTCTCGGATCCCGTTCGTGACTCTGCGTCCTCGACACTTCCTGCTGCCGACCGCCGCTCTGGTCCTCGTCGGGCTGTGCGCCTGGAAGTCGATGCGGACCTACGACGACGCGAGTGCGGCGGACCTCGTCACGTTGATGCCGGCCCCTCGGTTCGTCGAGCGGGACGACGCGTTCTGGCCGGTGAAGCTGTCTCGATACCTGACGCGGCACCGGATCGTGGTCGCCTTCTTCGACGGGGAGACCGGGGCCGACGACTCGCCGCTGCTGCAGCGGCTGAAGGCGGAGAACGCCGAGCTCGAGCGTCGCGGTTGGGTCGTGATCGCGATCGGGGACGCGACGCCGATCGAGAACCGCCAGACCGTCCGCAGCGCGGGCGGCTACCCGTTCCCCGTTCTCGCCGACGTCGACGACGAGATGCAGGTCGATCTCGACACGATTCGCGCGTGGGGCCGCTGGGACGAGCAGCGAAGCCGGGTCCGGCCGGGCATCGTGCTCGTCGACCGGGCCGGTTTCGTGAAGTCCCGGAACGGCCGGCCCGTCGCGGAACCGGACTTCGACGCCGCGCTCGACGAGATTCTGGAGCGAGCATCGTGAGCGACCACGTCGGTTCCAACGGCGCACCGCACTCGGGTGAACGGGAGATCGCCGGCAAGTGGCTGATCCTCGGCATCGCCCTGTTCGCGGTCGCCGTGACCGGGACGTTGTTCGTCTACTGGAAGCTGCACCGCGGGCCGTTCCTCGCCTACCAGCGGGCGATCGCCGAGAGGTACGAGGGCTCACGGCCGCTCGTCGAGGGGGGCCGGCACAAGATGCACCGCGGCGGGCCGGCCGTGCTCAGGGTCGTCATGGAGGTCGAGTTCGACCCGAACGCCGACGAGAACGAGCGAACCGTGGACGGCATCGTCGACCAACTCGTCGAACTCGGCCGCGAACGACTCGACACCTTCGACCAGTACGACCGCTTCGAGGCGCACCTCTTCCTGCAGGAACGGGAACGCCAGCTGCACGAGCACACGGTCGAGGTGGAACTCGAGTCCGGTCGTCGGAAACACGTCGACCACGACCCGCGAATTCGCATCAGCCCGTGAGGAATGCCGGCTTTCGCGCGGCGACGGGCTCGGCGGCGCGATATCCTCGGACGTCTCGAGAGTCGAAGGAACTCGCGCATGCACCACCCGTCTCGTTCGACCACGACCGTCCGCCTGGCGACCGCCGCCCTCCTGCTCGGCCTCGCCGCCGCACCCGCCGCCGCTCAGTACGGCCGCGGGTTGAGGCCGTACCGGGCTCAGGAACGGGGGGCCTACCAGTTCGGCTTCACGAAGACCTACGAGATCGTCCTCGTGAACATGTCGCTGCAGGACGTCGAGTTCCGGCTCACGAAGCTGAAGAGCGAGATTCACCAGAAGGCCGAGCCCAACGCCAGCTGGATCGTCCCGGCGGGTGGGTTCGGTTCGACGAAGGTGTTCGCCCTGGACGTGGAGGGCGAGTTCCGGACCCGTCGCGGCGTGCGGATTCCGGTCGAGCCGGTTCTCGGACAGTACTACGCGACGTTCCGATTCGACGAGGACGCACTCCGCGAGTTCGAGCGGCGTGACCCCGAGGGAGCCGTCGTGATTCGCGACGTTACCAAGGGGAAGTACAAGCCGGGCCGCGAGAAGCCGAAGTACACGCGACACTCCGACCGCTCGCAGCGGCTGATGCGGGCGTTGAGCCTGCTCCGGTCTCCGCGTGAACGGCCGACGAACGAGCGCGAGTTCCCGGACGTTCGTCCCGGCGAGTTCCCACCGCTGGAGGAGGCCGAGCTGTTCAACGGACTCGACGACGAGGACCGCAAGGCGACCACGGGCCGCATTCGCCAGCCGGGCGAGGAGTTGGTCACCGTCGAGATGACCCGCGCCGCCGGCGAGATCCCGGCGGGCGCACGGTTCACGGCGACGATCGGCCACGCGCTCGCCGACCGGACCGTCACCGGCAACGTCGACGGCAACGGTCGCGTCGCCCTGTTCACCACGCGGGACCCGAACGTCCGGATCACCTTCGAGATCGCCGGACAGGGCGCGGCCGACGCGACGACCTTCACGATCGACCCGTCCCGCGACGTCTACTTCCCCGTACGCATCCGCTGACGACGACACCGGAGGGATCCGTGGCCACCACGCTCACCGTTCGCGACGAGACGACCGCCGGCGAGACGACCGGCGAACTCGTGCTCGAGTTCCTCACCGAGCGGATCACCGTCCGCGAGTTGATCCGCAGCCGGGTCTACCAGGAGGTGAAGGACTACAACGCCGCCCCGGCGAGCGTGTTCAAGGGGCTCGTCCAGCCGACCGACGCCGAGAAGACGTTGAACGGCTTCCAGATGAAGAAGCCCCGCCAGATCGACTGGCAGGAGCAGTTCGAGAAGGCGACGACCGCCTTCGAGGGGAACCGCATCCTGGTCCTCGTCGACGACCGACAGGTCGAGTCGCTCGACGAGACGATCGAGATCGAGCCGGGCACGCAGGTGTCGTTCCTCCGACTGCAGATGCTCGTCGGAGGGTGACGGTGGCGAAGTCGAAGCGCGACGACGAGCCGACACGCGATCCCGCCGAGTTCGCCCGAGAGTGCCTCGACGCACTCGAGGCCGCGGGAGGTGGCGGCTGGGCCTTCAAGGACGTGAAGGACCGCCCCGGCGTCGACGGGTTGGTGAAGGCCGACGACGCGGTGCGGATCGCCGCCGTCCGGGAGGCCGTCGAAAGGCGTGCACAGGTCGCGGAGGACTACCGGTCCGAACAGGGCGACTGGTCCGTCTCGGAGGCGCTGAGCGTTCAGAACCGCGACGGCTACCCGACGGCTTCGCTGGTCCTGGCGAAGCACTTCCTCCGGCGGGACCTGCCGCTGACGGCAGACGACCTCGCGTTCCTCTGCGAGCGAACCGCGTGCGTCCCGAGCGTCGCCGTCGGCAGCGTGGGCTACCTCGCCAACCTGCGGAAACGCCTTGTGGCGTTCGTCGAGAAGCAGGCCCCGTCGGAGCGTTTGCGAACAGCCGTGGAACAACTCGCGGAGTCACTCGCGGCGATCGTCCACTCGACGCAGACGAAGCCGGCGAGGGAACTGCTGCAGGTGCTCGAGTCCGCGCCCGCCGAGACCGACGCCCCGGCTCGGTCGACGGTCACGGAGGAGCGGCTCGAGTTCGCCGGCCGGCGCCTGGACGTGTTGGCGAAGACGGCCGGCCGCGTCGTCAGCTTTCAGGACGTCGAGTCGTCGCTCGTCGTCGGGGAGATCCTGAAGGCCGATCGAGAGACGCAGGTCGTCGTCGTCCGCGAGGCGATCGACCGCCGGGCTCGCGTCGTCGAGCGACTTCGCGCCTCGCGGGGCGGGGAGATGGAGGAGATCGAGGCGTTCCACGTCCAGCACACGGAAGACTACCCGACGGCTGCCGTCGTGCTCGCCGACCAGCTGATGCGGCGAAAGCTGCCCTACTCGGACGACGATCTCACGTTCCTCGTCGATCGCACGGCGTGCGTGCCGATCGTGAGCTTCTGGAGCGCGATCTACGTTCGGAAGCTCGTCAAGCGGCTCGAAGAACACGTCGAGGGCACGCCCGCGTCCGAGTCACTGACCGCGGCACTCGAGCGGCTCGAAACGGCCCTTTCCAGAAGCAGCGACGCGGACGACCGGAAGTTGCGGGCGCGGGTGGCACGGCTCGTGAGCTCCACCGGCGGAAGCCGCGTCGCGGTGCCGCTCCATCCCGGAGAAGCGTGGTCGGACCGGGCGATCGCCGATCTCGAGGCGCTCGACTCGCAGCAACGCGGTGGATGGGCACGACTGATCGAACACGCCCAGACCGCCTCGACCGGCTCCCCGTCGGCGAAGTGGTTGAAGGAGGCGGGAGGGCTCTTGGAGTCGGTGGGGGCCGTCGATTTCGCCGCCCGCGTCGCCGAGTGGTTTCCCCTCGTCGCGTCACCGAGGACGGGCGAGATTCCGGAGACGTACCGCGGTTGGGATCCGGTTCCGGAGCTCGTGATCGTCAACCCGCACGTCGATGCCCTGAAGGGGCTGGCGTGGTACGCGTCGCTCGTACCGGAGGCGTCGGTCGTCCGAGCGCTGACGGCACTCGCGTTGACGTCCTACCGGAAGGTCCCGGGCCAAGGCCCGCGGATGGTGAAGGTCGGGAACGCCGCCGTCTGGGCGCTGGGGGCGATTCCGGGGCTCGACGCGGTCGGGCAGCTCGCGGTGCTCGAGGTGAAGGTGAAGTTCCGCACGGCCCAGAAGGGGATCGAGAAGGCACTTGCGGCAGCCGCGGAGCGCGAGGGGCTGCCTCGCGACGAACTCGAGGAGATGGCCGTCCCCGCCTACGGCCTCGAGGAGGTCGGTCGGCTGACCGAGACCTTTGGCGACTTCACGGCCGAACTGATCGTCGAGGGCTCGAAATCGACGACGCTCCGGTGGGTCAAGCCGGACGGCAAGACGCAGAAGTCCGTGCCGGCCGTGGTGAAGCGCGAGTTCGCGGACGAGTTGAAGGAACTCAAGGCGGCCGCGAAGGACGTCCAGAAGATGCTGCCGGTGCAGGCCGAGCGCATCGACAACCAGTTCCTCGCCCTGCGGTCGTGGCCGTACGAGGTCTGGCGGGAGCGGTATCTCGACCACGCGCTCGTCGGCACGGTCTCCCGACGGCTGATTTGGGAGTTCACGAAGAACGACGGGGAGAGGGTGGCCGCCGTCTGGAGCAGCGACCGGCTCGTCGACTCCGACGGCATCCCGATCGACGAGCCGACCGGTTCGACCGTGCGGCTGTGGCATCCGATCGACCGCTCGGTCGAGGAGATCGTGGCGTGGCGGGACCGGCTCGGGCGGCTCGAGGTGCGGCAGCCGTTCAAGCAGGCCCACCGGGAGGTCTACCTGCTGACCGATGCCGAGCGGAACACCGGCGTCTACTCGAACCGCTTCGCCGCCCACGTCGTCCGGCAGCACCAGTTCCACGCCCTCTGCCAGGCCCGCGGTTGGCGGAACAGCCTGCGACTGATGGTGGACGACGACTTCCCGCCGGCCTCGAAGGAACTCCCGCAGTGGGGGCTGCGGGCCGAGTTCTGGGTCGAGGGGGCGGGCGACGAGTGGGGCCGCGACACCAACGAGACCGGCACCTACCTGCACCTCGCGACCGACCAGGTCCGCTTCTACCCGGTCGACGCCGCCCAGCGGACGGCCCATGCCTACGGCGGCGGCTACCGGCGGGACTGGATTCACGCCGACACCGGCGAGCCGGTCCCGCTGGAGGAGATTCCGCCACTCGTCCTCTCCGAGATCCTCCGCGACGTCGACCTGTTCGTCGGCGTGGCGAGCGTGGGGAACGACCCGACGTGGCAGGACGGCGGGCCGGACGGCCGGTACCGCGACTACTGGGAGAGCTTCTCGTTCGGCGACCTCGGGGAGTCGGCCCACACCCGGAAGGCCGTGCTGGAGAAGCTGGTGCCGCGGCTGAAGATCGCCGCCCGCTGCTCGTTTAGCGACCGCTTCCTCGTGGTCCGCGGCGACGTGCGGACCTACAAGATCCACCTCGGCAGCGGCAACATCCTGATGGAGCCGAACGACCAGTACCTCTGCATCGTCCCCCGCTCCGACAAGGCCGGCGACAAGCTCTTCCTCCCCTTCGAAGGCGACCGCACGCTGTCCCTGATCCTCAGCAAGGCGATGATGCTGGCCGCCGACACGAAGATCGACGACCCGACGATCGTGTCGCAGATTGCGTAGGGTCGTCGAATGCCAGTCGTTGTTCTCTCGATCTCCAACGAGTAGACTCTGCCCGTCTCGACACGCGTTCAAGTGCACCAGTGGGAGCAGTCTGTGAGTGCCGACACCAAGAACGCGAACGGCGCGTCCAGTTCGGAACGCGAGACGGAGAAGATCAACCCAATCTTCTCGCCAAGAGAGCTGCGCGCGATCGCCTACTGCGCCGTGGCCCTGACGGTGTTGGTGTCCATCTTCGTTCTCGCCTGGCCATGGTACTTGGAAGTGCCAAACGTTCGGACAATCGTCTGTGTCCTGTTGTCGCTCGCGATTTCGTTGTTCTTCTTCGTCTTCTGGCCCCAGGAGATCGAGGTGAAACATGTTCCCATCGCGAACATCCCGGTGCGGGTTGCAGGGCCAGTTGTCCTCTGGTTCGTGGTTCTCCAGCTGTTTCTCTTCATCATGCCGACCGCTTCGGACGGCGGACAGCTCTTCTTCGTGAGACCCAATGATCCCGATGGCAACGTGCAGTACTTCAGCACTTCGAAGTTGAGGCGAGCTTCCGATGGTTCTCCTGTTGAGGCGTCTTTCGTACCAGACCCCGCCAAGCAGGGGCATCTTGGAGCCGTGTTTGTGAAATTCAAACCTGGCGAGTCTGAGATCGAGGCAGAGTTTGCTACCGGGTTCTACGATACGGCTGTACTCACCTTCCGGAGAGGTGAGCGGATGGTTCAGTTTCCCGAGCTTACGCTGAAGGAGGACTGAGTTGTGAAAATCTCACTGGGACGAGGTGCTGTCCTACCTCTCGTGTCACTTGTGCTTGTAGCGGTCTCGTCGGCGTGTGGTGACGAGACTCAGAAGTCGCACTTGCAGGTATTCGCTGGGGACAAGCTGAGCGAGATGCGCCTACGGGTGAAGGACTACGACTTTGAGTCCGACGGGTTGGCGGAGCTACTCGTCGACAGTGAAAAGAAGTACGTGGCAATCGTGTTTCGCCTGACGGAGAGCGATGGGAGGCTGTCGACGGTCGAGATCCTCGGAGTACGACGTGACGAGACCCGCGCGTTGAGCAAGAGAACTCTCCGGATGCCAGGCACCGACGCATCGTTCCTGGTCGCGAGGCTGAAGCTCTGGACTCGGGGCTCGTGAGCGAGACGGTTGACGACTCGTCGTGCAGCGTCCATAGGTGAGCACGACTTCTCCGGGGGCGATACGCAATCGCGTACGTGGTCGAGGACCACGTCGAAGTTGGGCTTCTCGCTCCGTCGGGCTGTAGATCCCAGATTCTTGGAGTCGTGTCCTCGTGCACTCGCTCGTAGCCTTCTTGCTGCTTGTGCCGTTTGCGTCACCTGCACTTGCCTCCGAGCGGCCGAACATCCTGTTCCTCTTCACCGACGACCAGGCCTACGACACGCTCGGGGTCTACGGGAACGACGAGGTGCGGACGCCGAACGTCGACTCGTTGGGGAAGCGGGGGCTCGTGTTCGACCGGCACTACGACACGACGGCCATCTGCATGGCGAGCCGGGCGAGTGTGACGACCGGGTTGTTCGAGTACCGCACCGGCTGCAACTTCAGCCACGGGCCGCTCGGGACGAGGCAGTGGGCGAGCTCGTACCCGCGGCTGCTGAAGAAGGCGGGCTACCGCGTCGGCTTCGGCGGCAAGTTCGGGTTCTCGGTCTCGGACGGCAAGGGGGGGCCGGAGGGGAACAACGTCCGGGACGAGTTCGACTTCTGGGTCGGCGGGCCGGGACAGACGAGCTACCGGACGGCTGCGAATCCCACGCTGAAGAAGTACGCCGACGAGTACCCGCACAGCTCCCGCGCGTACGCCGCGGCGACGATCGACTTCGTGCGGGAGTCGGTGAAGGCGGGCAAGCCGTTCCAGATGTCGGTCTTCTACAAGGCCCCGCACCGCCCCGTGCAGCCGGACCCGATGTTCGACGACGTCTACCGGGACACCGCCTTCCGGAAGCTGCCGAACTACGGCCGCGAGGCGGGCAAGCACTTCGCACCCCACTCCCGGCTGGGTCGGCAGTACCCGCGGTTCGTCGAGTGGGGCTACCACACCGACGAGAGCTACCAGGCGGCACTGCGGAAGTACCACCAGCTGATCAAGGGAGTCGACCACTCGGTCGGCATGATCCTCGAAGAACTGAAGCGGCTCGGCATCGAGGACGAAACGGTGATCCTGTTCACTTCGGACAACGGCTACTTCAACGGCTCGCACGGACTCGGCAGCAAGGTGCTGCCGTACGAGGAGGGGGCCCGCGTGCCGATGATCCTTTACGACCCGCGGCACCCGAAGAGCGGCGCGCTGCGACGGACCGGCGCGGTGACCGGCAACGTCGACGTCGCCGCCACGATCCTCGACCTCGCCGGAGTCGACGTGCCCGACGGCTACGACGGCCGCAGCCTGCTGCCGCTCCTCGACGACCCGGCAGCGTCGGTTCACGAGTCGCTGCCGATCGTGCAGGTGTGGGGGCCGGAGGCGACGCGTTGCCTGTCGGTCGTCACGGACCGGTACAAGTACGTCTACTGGTACTTCGAGGACGAGAAGCGCGACCTGCGTCCGACGGAGGAACTGTACGACCTGAAGGCAGACCCGTACGAGTTGAAGAACGTCGTGACGGAGCCGAAGCACGCCGAGGCTCTCGCCGAGATGCGTCGTCTGTACGACGCCCGGGTCGCGCACTGGCGGAAGACCTCCGTACCCGACCACGGATACCCGGAGTACGGCACGCGTTTCCAGCGAAAGGACGCGGGTCAGGGAGCCGAGTAGCATTCATGGAAGACGATGGATCGAGGTTCGCAACGGACGGCTACGCCGTGGTCGACGTCGTGCTGTCCCGTAATGAGGTCGCCGCGCTGCAGCGTGTCGTCGATACGAGGTTGGACGCCTCGTTCGAGCCGGCTCACCGAAGACGCGCGGCGGTCTACGGAGTCCGCGGCCTGCTCCGAGTCGTGCCCGAACTTCGTGAACTGGCGGCACATCCGGCCGTGCAACGCCTGGTCGACGAGCGACTCGCCGGGGCCGAACTCGTCCGCGGCATTCTGTTCGACAAGTCCGGCGACGCGAACTGGGGCGTGCCGTGGCACCAGGATCTCACGATCCCCGTGCACGAGAAGATCGACGTGCCGGGCTTCGGACCGTGGTCGTCGAAGGAGAACGTCCCGCACGTGCAACCACCGGTTGCGTTCCTGGAGAGGATGTTGACGCTTCGACTCCATCTCGACGACTGCCCCGCCACTGCTGGACCGCTCCGCGTGCTGCCGGGAACGCATCGACATGGGAAGCTGTCGGCCGCTGAGCGAGACGCGTTCATCCGACGTGTCGATCCCGTCGCCTGCGTCACGTCGGCGGGCGGAGCCGTGCTGATGTCACCGCTGACGCTGCACTCGTCGCAGCGTTCGCACTCGACTCAGGGTCGGCGAGTACTGCACCTCGAGTTTGCGGCCGAGCCGCTGCCGTCGCCGCTGTGCTGGTACGAGCGCGACGATTCCGTTGGTTGATGGGTTCCCCGAGCGTTTCCCGTCGTCACTCCGCGTCTCGTCGCGGCTCGACGCCGAGGAGGTGTCGGACGAAGAAGTCGGCCCGTCGGCGGCGGCCGTACCGGCTCTCGGCGCTGCCGTGCCCGGCGCCGGGGACGACGAGGAGGTCGAAGTCCTTGTCGGCCTTCACGAGCGCGTCGACGACCTGCATCGTCGAGGCCGGGTCGACGTTGCGGTCGAGCTCGCCGACGATCAGGAACAGCTTCCCGGTCAGTCGGTGGGCGTTGGTGACGTTGGACTGCTCGGCGTAGTGCGGGCCGACGGGCCAGCCCATCCAGAGTTCGTTCCACCAGATCTTGTCCATGCGGTTGTCGTGGCAGCCGCAGTCGGAGACGGCCACCTTGTAGAAGTCGCCGTGTGCGAGGAGGGCCCGCGTGGAACTCTGCCCGCCGGCGGAGCCGCCGTAGATGCCGACCCGCTCGAGGTCGAGCGACGGGTGCTTCGCGGCGGCCGCCCGAATCCAACGAATGCGGTCCGGGAAGCCGGAGTCGCCGAGGTTCTTCCAGCAGAGGTCGTGGAACGCCTTCGAGCGGTTCGAGGTGCCCATGCCGTCGATCTGGACGACGACGAACCCGAGTTCGGCGATCTCCTGTGCGGAGTGGTGGGGCCGGAACGACTTGGGCACGAACGAGCCGTGCGGGCCGGCGTAGATCTTCTCGACGACCGGGTACGACGTCTCGGGGTCGAAGTTCGTCGGCCAGTGCAGGACGCCCCAGACGTCCGTCTCGCCGTCGCGGCCCTTGGCGACGAATCGCTCGGGCGGTCGCCAACCCGCCTGCTTCAACTCGTCGACGTCCGCCTGCTCCAGCCGGCAGACGAGTTCGCCGGTCTCGGCGCTGCGGAGTTCGGTGACCGGCGGCAGGTCGACGCGGGAGTAGCGGTCGACGAGGAACCGGCGATCGGGTGAGTACTCGATCTCGTGTGTGCCGTCCCCCTCGGTGAGCAGGACGAGGTTCTCGCCGTCGAAGTCGACGCGTGCGAAGTGGACGTGGTACGGGTCCTGGTCCGGGCGGATGCCGCTGGCTCGGAACCAGATCCGGCGGGTCTCCTCGTCGACGCGGTCGACTCCGCGGACGACCCACTCTCCCCGTGTGATCTGGTTCTTCCCCTCGCCCGTCGAGGAGTCGTACAAATAGAGGTGGTTCCAGCCGTCGCGTTCGGACATCCAGACGATCTCGTGCGTCTCCTCGACGTGGTGCGCGAACTGCTTGTACTCGTAGTCGACGAAGGTCTCGGAGCGCTCGTCGACGACGGCGGACGTCTCTCCGGACTCGGCGTCCACGCCGACGATCCGGAGCACCTGGTGGCCGCGTTGGTTGTAGAGGAACGTGAACCGGCTGGAGTCCTCCGACCACCGGAGGTCGCTGATTCGCCAGGGGTTCGGGAAGAGGTCGTCGGAGACGGCGATCTCGCGGCCGGTCGCCGCCTCGAACAGATGCGGTTTCGACTGCCGGATCCGGTCGCCCGGCTTGAGGTACTGGTGCGAGTGCAGCTTCGGCTGGACTTGGTCCCGGGGGGACGACTCGATCAGGTGAACGGTGTGCCGCTGCTCGGGCCGCGTGCGGAAGAGGACGAATCGGGAGGAGTCCGGGGACCAGTGGACCCGCCCTTCGTAACGGTGTTGTTCCTCGCCGTCGTCCGTGAGTCGTGTGGTCTCGTCGGACTCCAGGTCCCGCAGGTGGACGTCGAAGTCACGGAACACGACCTGCCACCTGCCGTCCGGCGACCGGTCGCTCGGTCGTCGTCGGCCGTCGCCACCACGACGTGGCCGTTCGGACTGCTCCGGTTTCGGCTTCTCGACCTCGGCGAGCGCGTACGACTCGAGATCGCACTCGAAGGCTTTCCGGTCGGTCACCACGACCACGGCCCCGTCCTTCGCGTCGAACCGCAGATCACGGATCGGCAGCCGCTCCGCATCGACCTTCTTGCCAAGGGCACCCGTCAACGCGGTCGCGAGCCGCTGGTGGTCGAACGCCGGCTCACGCGTCCCGCCAACGGCGTCGATCAGCAGGAACTCCCGTTTCCCGCGTGCGAGGTCGATCCGGTACCAGAAGCGGTCGCCGCCTCCGATCCAGTTCGGGCGGACACGGTCCCGAAAGACCTTGTTGGAGAAGCGCGACCTGAGGTTCCAGGCCCGTTCGTAGTCCTTCGCGGTGCCTTGGGCGCAGAGGGGCGACGTCAGCAGAAGGAGCAGGGCCGTCGTGCGGGCGGTGGGCATGGAGGAGTCCGCGTGGCAAGAATTGTCAACAATCGGCTTGTCGCGTGTTGGCAGGGCGATCCGCGTCGACTAGCCTCGGATCCAGCGTAGCAACCATGGGGAGAGAGTCGTGCCACCAGCCGGTGTTCGTTCCGTTCGCGAGCAGATCGCCGACCGCCTGCGGACGGAGGTTCTCTCCGAGTCGCTGCGGTCGGAGGAGCCGCTGCGTGAGGTCGAGTTGGCCGAGCGGTTCGGTGTCGGGCGTGGTCCGATTCGGGACGCCCTGCTCCAGCTGACGCACGAGGGGGCACTGGTCTACCAGCCGAACCGGGGCGTTCGCGTGGGGTCCCCCGCGACGGACGACTTTCGCGAGTTGCTCGTCGATCTCCGGCGACAGATCGAGACGCAGGCGCTCGAGAGTTGCTTCGAGACGCTGACGGCCAACGACCACGAGCGGCTGCGGTCGAACCTCGCCGACCTCGGGACTGCCTGCGAGAAGGCCGACATGGCGGCGATCGTCGAGGAGGACATGGCCTTCCACCGCTGGCTGGTTCGACGCGGCGGCGGGGCGGAACTGGAGGCAGTCTGGCTGCCGATCACGGTGCGGATTCGGCTGAACTACGCCCGCCACGACGACTACCGCGAGGTGCACCGAGAACACGCCCGCATCGTCGACGCGATCGTGGCCGGTCGTCTCAAGACGGCACGGTCGGCGTTGGCGAAGCACATTTTCTGAGAGGAAGGACATTCGTGCGACAACTGCTTGCACTGACGATCGCTCTCGCCGCGACAGTGGCGGTCGGTTCCGACGATCCGTCGAAGGCGGACATGGAACGCCTCTTCGCCGTGAAGGTTCTGCCGCTGCTCGAACACAAGTGCTTCGGCTGCCACGGGGCGGACGAGGACGACGTTCGCGGCGACCTCGACATGCGGACCCTCGCGGGCCTTCTGAAGGGGGGCGAGTCGGAGGAGCCTGCGCTCGTGCCGGGCAAGCCCGCCGAGAGCCCGCTCGTCTCGGCCGTGAAGTGGGACGAGTTGGAGATGCCCCCCAAGGAGACCGACCGGCTGACGGCGAAGGAGATCGCCCTGGTCGAGGCGTGGGTGAAGGCGGGGGCCCCTTGGCCGGACGCCGAGCGACGCAGCGAGATCCTGCTCGCGGAGCGGTCGAAGAAGGTGACCGAGGACGGGGTGATCGTCGAGACGAGCGGCGGCCTCAGCGACGACTGGACGTACCGCCGATATCAGCCCGAGGACCTCTGGGCCTACCAGCCGGTCGGCGAGGTTTCGGTTCCAATGATCGAGGGGGCGGGGCCGAACCCGGTTGACGCGTTCGTCCTCCGGAAGCTCGCTGAGGCCGAGTTGCAACCGGCCGAACGCGCCGACGACCGGACGTGGCTGCGACGGGTCACGTTCGATCTGACCGGCCTGCCGCCGACGCCCGAGGAGGTGACACACTTCCTGGCGGATGATTCCGGTGACGCACGCGCGAAGGTCGTCGACCGACTGCTCGACAGTCCGCGGTACGGTGAGCGGATGGCTCAGCACTGGCTCGACGTCGCCCGCTACGCCGACACGGCCGGGTTCTCGAACGACTGGGAACGCCCGCACGCCTGGCGGTACCGCGACTACGTGATCCGGGCCTTCAACGACGACAAGCCGTACGACCAGTTCGTCCGCGAGCAGATTGCCGGCGACGAGATCGCGCCGAACGACCCGGAGGCACGGATCGCCACGGGATTCCTGCGAATGGGCCCTTGGGAGCACACCGGCATGAGCGTGGCCGCGGTCACGCGGCAACTCTTCCTGGACGACGTGACGAACTCGGTCGGCGAGACGTTCCTCGCGCACGGGCTGCGGTGCGCGAAGTGCCACGACCACAAGTTCGACCCGATCCCGACCCGCGACTACTACGGCATCCAGGCGGCCTTCGCGACGACGAAGTTCGACGAGCCGAACACGCCGTTCTTGTCGCAGGAGAACACGGCGGACTTCGACCGCCTCCGCGAGTGGACCGAGCAGCGGAAGGCGACGAGCGACTGGATGCGAACCGAGGACAAGGGGAACAACTCCGTCGGTCGGCTGAAGAAGAAGCGCGGGGACTATCTGAAGCGCGAGGCGGACCGCATCGCGCCGAAGTCGCTCGCGGTGAAGAGTCAGGGAGGCGACAAGGTCCACATCCTCGTCGGCGGCGCACTCGAGTCGCCGGGGGCGATGGTGTCGCCCAGCGTGTTGACCGCGGTCAGTCTCGACGATCAGCCGTACGACGTGCCGACCTCCACCGCCGGCCGTCGGACCGCCCTCGCGAACTGGATCGCCGACGAACGGAACCCGCTGACGGCTCGCGTGATGGTCAACCGCATCTGGCAGACGCACTTCGGCCGGGGCCTCGTCGCCACGCCGAACAACTTCGGCAAGATGGGCAGCAAGCCGACGCACCCGGAGCTGTTGGACTACCTCGCACGAAGGTTCGTCGAGGAGGGCTGGTCGGTGAAGAAGCTGCACCGGTTGATCGTGACCTCGGAGACGTACGGCCGGCGATCGAGCCACGACGACATGGACCACGTTCGCGAGGTCGATCCGAACAACGAACTGCTGGCCTACTTCCCCCCGCGGCGGTTGTCCGCCGAGGAACTGCGGGACTCCATGTTGGCCGTGACGGGCGAACTGCACGCGACGATGGGCGGGCCGGGCATCTTCCCGGAGATCAACTGGGAGGTCGCCCTGCAGCCGCGGCACATCATGGGTTCGATCGCGCCGGGCTACGTGCCGTCGCCCCTCAAGGAGGACCGCCACCGCCGCACCGTCTACGCCTTCCGCATCCGCACGCTGGGCGACCCGATGCTCGAGGTCTTCAACAAGCCCGGCCCGGACGCCTCGTGTGAACGACGCGACGAGACGACGGTGACGCCCCAGGTGTTCGCCCTCTTCAACGGGGCGACCGTGCACGCGCGGTCGCTCGCACTGGCCAAGCGGCTGGCCGAGGAACGAGAGGAGACGAACGGCCGCATCGCCCTCGCCTATCGGCTCCTCTTCGGTCGCACACCCACGGCGGACGAATCGGCCGCCTGCCGGGCTCACGTCGAACGCATGACGGCCCATCACGAGAAGCACGAGCCGGTGCGGACCGAACTGCCGAAGTGGGTCGCCCGCGAGATGATCGACGAGCAGACCGGCAAACCGTTCCGCTGGAGCGAACGGCTCGAGGGAATCGAGAACTACGAGCGGGACTTGCAGCCGTGGGAGGTCTCGGCGGAGGTCCGCGGACTCGCCGAACTCTGTCTCGTGCTGTTGAACTCCAACGAATTCGTCTACGTGTACTGATCGACCACCAACGATGACGCACTCCATCCATCGACGAGCCGCCCTCTACGGCCTCGGTGCCACGCTCGGCACGGCTGCCTTCAACTCGTTGCTCCAGGCCGACGACGAATGGTCGACGACGCGATCGCCGGACGAGCCGCCGCTCGCGCCGCGGGCCGGGCATCTTCCGGCGAAGGCGAAGGCCGTGATCTACCTCTACATGGCGGGCGGGCCGAGCCACATCGACACGTTCGACCCGAAGCCGAAGCTCGACGAACTGCACCTGCAGGAGTTCACGCGGAAGGACAAGTTCGCCTCCGCGATGGCGAGCGGGAAGCGGTACTTCATCAAGAGCCCGTTCCGCTTCCACCGGGCGGGTGAGGCCGGCATCCCCATGTGCAACGGCTTTCGGCACCTCTCGAACGTGGCGGACGAACTCTGCGTCTACCGCGGTTGCGTGGGCGAGTCGATCAACCACCCGACCGCCAACTACCACATGAACACCGGCAACCGCTTCGGCGGCGACCCGGCCGTCGGGTCGTGGGTCTCCTACGGGCTCGGCACGCCCAACCAGGACCTCCCCAGCTTCGTCGTCCTGCCGGAGGTGAACTTCCCGCAGGGAGGCGCGGCCAACTGGTCGAACGGCTTCCTGCCGGCCCACTACCAGGGGACGCCGTTGCGGCCCAAGGGCTCGCCCATCCTCGACCTCGAACCGCCCGAGGGCGTGACCCGCGAGGTCCAGCGGTCGAACCTCGACCTGCTCGCGACGCTGAACCGCGGACACGCCGAGCGGCATCCGCACCACGACGATCTCGCCGCCCGGATGGACTCGTACGAGCTCGCCTTCCGCATGCAGGCGAAGGTGCCGGAGATCGTCGACATCGACGGCGAGCCGGAGCACGTGCACCAGATGTACGGGCTGGACGACCCGGAGTCCCACGAGTTCGCCCGCCGTTGCCTGCTTGCCCGGCGGCTCGTCGAGAAGGGCGTGCGGTTCGTGCAGATCTACGCGGGCGGATGGGACTCGCACGACTACCTCGAACGGTCCCACTCGAACCGGTTCCGGATCGTCGACAAGCCGATCGCTGGCCTGATCGCCGACCTCCGGCAGCGCGGTCTGCTCGACGAGACGCTCGTCGTCTGGAGTGGCGAGTTCGGCCGGTCCCCGGACAACGGCATCCGCGGCGGCGGCAAGCGAGCGGGCCGGGACCACAACGCGACGGCGATGCCGATGTGGTTCGCCGGTGGCGGGGTGAAGGCGGGCCACGTCGTCGGCGCGACCGACGAACTCGGCGGGAAGGCGGTCGAGGTCGCCCGGCCGATTCGTGACGTCCACACGACCATCCTCGACCTGCTCGGCCTCGACGACGCGAAGCTGACCTACTTCCACGCTGGCCGGTTCAAGCAACTCAGCCAGATCGGCGGGCAGGTGATCGACGAGATCGTCGCGTGAGCCTTCCGGACGGCCGAGCTTGACCCCCGCCGCACGTCGTGGAAGGCTGTCGGCTGACGACGCCCCAGGATCGACTTCACCGAGATCGCCTCATGCCACGCACAGTGCTCGCCTGCCTCGCCGTTCTCGCGCTTCCCGCCCTGCTGGCCGCAGCCGAGCCGGCGCCGAAGCCGAACGTGCTCTTCATCGCGATCGACGACCTGAACGACTGGATCGGGCCGCTCGGCGGGCATCCGCAGGTGAAGACGCCGAACGTGGACCGGCTGGCGGCTCGCGGGACGGTCTTCACCAACGCCCACTGTCAGGCACCGTTGTGCAACTCGTCGCGGACCAGCCTGATGACGGGCCTGCGGCCGGGGACGACCGGCGTCTACGCGCTGCAGCCGTGGTTCCGGACGTCGGAGAAGCTGCGGGACCACGTCACGCTGCCACAGCACTTCAAGGCGAACGGGTACCACACCTTCACGACGGGCAAGATCTACCACGGCGGCTACCCGCCGCGGCCGCAGCGAAAGGCGGAGTTCGACGAGTGGGGGCCCGGCGCGGGAGTCGGTGCGAAGCCGGAGAAGAAGCTCATCCCGCCCACGCCGGGCGGCAACCACCCGCTGATGGACTGGGGCACCTTCCCGCACCGGGACGAGGACAAGGGGGACTGGAAGGTCGCGAGTTGGGCGGCCGAGAAGCTGAAGTCGCCGCCGGACGAGCCGTTCTTCCTGGCCTGCGGCTTCTTCCTGCCGCACGTGCCGTGCTACGTCACGCAAGAGTGGTATGACATGTACCCGGAGGAGACGCTGGTTCTGCCGCCGATGCGGGCAGACGACCGCGACGACGTGCCGGACTTCTCGTGGTACCTGTACTGGAAGCTGCCCGAGCCGCGGCTGTCGTGGCTGAAGAAGACGAACCAGGTGAAGAACCTGACGCGGTCGTACCTCGCGAGCGTCAGCTTCGTCGACAGCCAGGTCGGCCGCGTGCTCGACGCGTTGGAGGCCTCGGGCAAGGCGGACAACACGATCGTGGTGCTGTGGTCCGACCACGGCTGGCACCTCGGCGAGAAGGGGATCACCGGGAAGAACACGGTCTGGGACCGCTCGGCCCGCGTGCCGCTCATCTTCGCCGGACCGGGCGTTGCGAAGGGGGCCAAGTGCTCGAAGCCGGCCGAACTGCTCGACATGTACCCCACCCTGTCTGAGCTGTGCGGGCTGCCAGAGCCGCCCCGCGTCGAAGGGCACAGTCTGGTGCCGCAGCTGGAGGACGCGACCGCCGAGAGGAAGTGGCCGGCGATCACGACCCACAATCCTCGCAACCACGGCATCCGGACGGAGCGGTTCCGCTACATCCACTACGCGGACGGGTCGGAGGAACTGTACGACGTGGCGAACGACCCGAACGAGTGGACGAACCTCGTCGACGACGCCGAGCACGCCGCGGTTCTGAAGGAACACCGGGCCTGGGTGCCGAAGCACGACGTCGAGCCGCTGCCCGGAAGCAAGTCGCGACTGCTCGTGAAGAAGCCGGACGGGTGGTACTGGGAGAACCGGAAGATCGACCCGGCCGAGCTCGAGGACTGAAGCATGCACGACTCCCGGCTGACTCGACGTTCCTTCTGCGCGGCCACGGCCGCGACGCTGCTCGCCGGCCGATTCGCGCGGGCCGCGGAGTCGTCGCTGCTGCGGCTGAAGTACATCGTCGGCTCGTGCATGTACGGCTACACGCCGGTCGCCGAGATCCTGCCCGAGGTCGCGAAGACCGGAGCGGCGGCGATCGACGTCTGGCCCAAGGTGCACGGCAACCAGCGTGAGCAGCTCGACGAACTCGGCGAGGAGAAGTTCCGGAGCCTGCTGAAGACGCACGGCGTCTCGCTCGGGTGCATCACGCAGTACAAGCTGGGGCCGTTCGGGTTGAAGGACGAGCTGCCGCTCGCCGAGCGGTTCGGGTGTCGGACGATCGTCACCGGGGCGAAGGGGCCGAAGGGGCTCTCGGGCGGCGAGCTGAAGGCGGCCGTCGGCAAGTTCTGCGAGCAGATGAAGCCGCACCTCGCACTCGCCGAGGAGCACGGCGTCACGATCGCGATCGAGAACCACGGCAACGCCCTCGTCGACTCGCCCGACTCGCTGAAGTGGCTCGTCGAGTTGCGGCCGTCGGAGCACCTGGGCATCGCTCTCGCTCCGTACCATCTTCCGCAGGACGAGAAGCTGTTGGCCGGACTGATCCGCTCGCTCGGCAACTCGATCTCCATGTTCTACGCGTGGCAGCACGGCATGGGCTGCATGAAGAAGCTGCCCAAGGAGCAGGAGCTGCTGCAGATGCCCGGCCGCGGCGACCTGGACTTCGGCCCGCTGCTCGCCGCACTCGCCGAGGTCGAGTACTCGGGTTGGACCGAGATCTTCATGCACCCCGTCCCCCGCGGAGTCCCGATCCTCGAGAAGACGGCCGACGTGACGGCGGAGATCAACCGGTCGCGGGCCTACCTGGAGCGACTGCTCGAGGCGACGTCGTGAGCACTCGGCGACTCGTGCTCGCGCTCGTCCTCTTTGTGCCGAGTGCGAGCGTCGTGGCCGGTGACTGGCCCGACCCGGTTGCGAACGACGTTCTGCCGTACGAGACGACCGGCTTGACGCACGGCCCGTTGCTCGGCCGCGTGACGTCGAACGCCGTGCGAGTCTGGGTGCGGACGCAGCGGGTGGCGGAGTTCGAGGTGCTGTACGACACGCACCTGCCGCTCGACGACGACTCGCCGCGGGTCAAGTCGCGAACGCTGGCCGGTCGTGACAACACTGGTGTCGCCGATCTCGTCGATCTCGTGGCGAACACGCGCTACTTCTACGGCGTCCGCATCGGCGAATCGCTCGCGGACATCCGGGGCGGTCCTCGCGATGCGTGGCCGTCGTTTCGGACGCTGCCGGACGCGGAGACGTTTCGGGACGAGAAGCTGAACCCGTCCGGGCTGTTCAACGTGCGGTTCGCGATCGGCCACTGTGCCTCGCACGAGCCGGTGAAGAGCGGCGGGCAGTACGCGAGTCCGCCGGCGTACGACACCGTTCTCTGCGAACACGGCGACGAGGCGATGTTCGCGGTCGTCAACGGTGACGTGATCTACGAGGAGGGCCGTGACGGCACGCTCGACGGTGTCCGCGAGAACCACCGTCGCTATCTCTCGCGTGGCCGGTCGTTCAACGCCCTCCTCCGCCGCGTGCCGGGGCTGTTCACGTTCGACGACCACGACGTCGGCTGGGACATCCACGGATGCGGGCAGGTCGGCCTCGGCGAGGGGCCGCACCTGATTCGCGACCTCGGGTTGCGGCCGTACGAGGAGTACCTCGCGTGGGCCAACCACCGGGGGCCGCAGTCAGGTCGGATCCGGCTGGGAACGGGCCGGGTGACGAAGGGCGGAACCGAGCTGTTAGATCCGGACGCCGACTTCACGACGCTCGACGTGCGGACCGTGAGCACGATTCACCTCGGTGCGTACACGCGCGGGGCCGGTTCGATTCGCCGGAAGGGGGGGCCGCAGAGCGCCGGCGTGCGGCGGCTCGTTCGCGTCGTCGACGAGCACCGCCTCGAATTCGCCCCGGCGGCGAGCGCCGACGAAGAGCTAACCTACTCGGTCGGTACTCACCACTACTACGACTGGCGGGTGGGCAACTGCCACTTCTTCGCTCTCGACACCCGCGGCGAGCGGTCGAATCGCAATCCGAAGGACCGCCGCGATCCGAGCCTGTTCATCCTCGGGGACGCGCAGCGGAAGTGGCTGACGGACGGTGTCCGCGAGACGGATGCCGATTTCGTGTTCCTGATCTCCCCGGATCCGTGGACGATCTACCACACGGCCGCCCACGTCTCGGACGCTCCCGGTGCCAACAAGGACGACAAGGGGGACGGGTTCCCGTCGTTCCTGCACGAACGCGAGCTGCTGATCGACTTCCTCGACTCGGTCGACAAGCCGGTGCTGATCTTCACCGGCGACGTCCACGCCGCTGCGAGCGTTCGCATCACGGACAACGTCTGGGAGATGATGTGCGGCCCGCTCGGCTCGACCGGGCACCCACGGGCCACGCTCGGCAACCCGCCCCGCGGCGGCACGTTCGACAGCATGGGCCGCCAAGTTGAGTTCCGCTGGCTCTCCGGCTTCCCGAACGACCTCCCCTACCAGCGAATCCGGAACACGTTCTACGGCGTGGTGCAGGTGAACAACGTGCTCGAGGTCGGCCGGCCGTCCGGGCCCGGTTCGCGGTGGGTCGCCTACGACGCGCCGCAGGTCGTCGTCCGCTGGCACGACGGATACACCGGCAAGCTCGTCTACGCCGAGTCGATCACGACGCGAGACGCTCGAGCCCGAGCGAAACCCGGCTTCTGACCCACGGAGACCCCGATGTCCGAACGAGTCCTGATCGTCGTCGGCGACGCGGCCGAGACGCTCGACACCATGTACCCGTACTACCGGCTGCAGGAGGGCGGTTTCACGCCGGTGGTCGCGGCCCCGGAGAAGCGGCGGTACCAGATGGTGCTGCACGAGGTGAAGCCGGGCTGGACCATCACCAAGGAGTGGGAGGGGTACACGATCGAGGCCGACGTCGCCTTCGCCGACGTCGATCCGGCGGACTACGCGGGCATCCTGTTCTCCGGCGGCCGGGCCCCGGAGTACATCCGCTACGACGAGGATCTCGTCCGCATCACGAAGCACTTCTTCGAGGCGGACAAGCCGGTCGCCAGCGTCTGCCACGGCGTGGAGATTCCGGCCTACGCCGACTGCGTGAAGGGGCGGCGGATGGCGACCGTGCCGAAGTGCAAGTTCGACCTGGAGGTCTGCGGCGGCATCTTCGTCGACGAGCCCTGCGTGGTCGACGGCAACGTCGTCAGCGGCCGGACGTTCCACGACAACGGAGCGTACGTCGGCCCGTGGATTCGACTCCTCGAACGGCAGCGTGACGCGTGAGCTCGTTCGAGCCAGGGGCTCCGGAACCAATCGCGGCGAGCGTCGGCCTCGTTGGCGCCGGGCTGCTCGGGACGGCGATCGCCGAACGACTGATGACCGCGGAGAACTCGCTCGTGGTTCACGACGCCAGCGAAGAGCGACGCGTCGCGCTACGGGAACTCGGCGCCGCCGTTGCCGACGACGTCGCGGACGTGGTGACTCGATGTGCTCGTGTCCTGCTCTGTCTCCCCGACTCGGCGGTCGTCGACCGGGTCCTCGCAGAGGCGTTGCCCGTCCTGCGTTCGGGGCAGGTCGTCGTCGACACGACGACCGGTGACCCGGAGGTCGTGAGGGGGTGGAGTGGGAGACTTGCGGAACGTGGCGTCGCCCTGGTCGACGCCACGGTGCTCGGTTCGAGCGAGCAGCTTCGCCGGGGCGAGGCGCTCGTGATGGTCGGCGGCTCCGAGGAGGACGTGACTCGCTGCCGCGACCTCCTCGACGTGCTGGCCGCCCGGTCCGTCCACGTCGGCGAGTGCGGCAGCGGCCAGACGATGAAGCTGGTGGCCAATCTCGTGCTGGGCCTCAACCGAGCCGCTCTCGCCGAGGGGCTGGCCTTCGCACGGTCACAGGGACTCGACCCGGACGCCGTCGTCGAAGTGCTCCGCGGGGGTGTCGCGCACTCTCGTGTGATGGACACGAAGGCCGAGAAGATGATCCGCGGAGACTTCACGCCGCAGGCCCGACTGAGTCAGCATCGCAAGGACGTCGACCTGATCCTCGAGGCGGCACGACGCGCCGACGTGGAACTGCCGTTGTCGACGACGCACCACGGGTTGCTGGCAAGCTTGGAGCGAGACGGGCACGGACAGCTCGACAACAGCGCGGTCGTGAAGGCTTGGGACGACGACTTGGCGGGCTGAGTGTGGAGACTGGAGATGCACCGGCTTGGGGACGAACCGATCTGGACCGGCGGCGTTGGTGACCTGCAGGACCAGCGTCAGCTGCACTCCGTCGGTGTCGAGGCGGTCGTCGAGCTGGCGGCGGACGAGCCGCCGGCTCGAATTGGTCGAGGGTTCGTCCAACTCCGGTTCCCTCTCGTCGACAACTCCGGCAACGACGCACCGCGACTTCGCCTCTGCATCTCCACCGTGGCCGTCCTGTTCCGCGAGCGCATCCCCACGCTCGTGACCTGCAGTGCCGGCCTGAGCCGTACGCCGACGGTCGTCGCGGCCGCCTGGGCAATCGTGCGCGGGATCGGCTGCGAAGAGTCGCTGCGAGAGGTGGCCGCGTTCTGTCCGACTTACGTCTCCACCTCGCTGTGGAAGGAGGTGAGTGAAGTGGTCAACGGCAACTGCTGGGATTTACCCGGTCCGGGGCATCGCCCACAATCGGGGTCGAACCGAACGACGGAGCCGTCGATGGCAGGCGAGACAATCGAGTCCGGTCGAGCGACGGCCCCGGTGGGGACCACGCGGTGGCTGTGGATCGCGGTCGCCGGCGTGTTGATCGGGACCGGCGTCGGAGCGACTTGGCTTTTGCAGGGCGGTGCGGCCGAGGGCTCCAGGACGGGAAGGACCGCGCCGGTGCACGAGATCGAGGTCGTCGCCGAGTACCCGCACGACCGGAACGCCTACTGCCAAGGCCTCGTGTACCACGACGAGGAGTTCTACGAGAGCACCGGGCACTACGGGCAGTCGACGGTGCGTCGGGTCGAGATCGCCAGCGGGCGGCCGAAGCAGCTGACACAGCTCGGCCGTCGGCACTTCGGCGAGGGGCTCGTCAGCGTGGGGGACGAGCTCATCCAGCTGACGTGGAAGGCACGGCTCGGGCTCGTGTACGACCGCAAGACGCTTCGCCGCAAGAGCACCTTTCGGTACACCGGGCAGGGGTGGGGCCTGACGCACGACGGCACGCACCTCGTGATGAGCGACGGAACCAGCGAACTGCGGTTCCTCGACCCGAAGACGTTCCGCGTCGCGAGACGACTTCCGGTGCGAGACGGCTCCCAGCCCGTCGACGACCTCAACGAGCTCGAGTACGTGGACGGCGAGATCCTCGCCAACGTCTGGTACAGCGACTTCATCGCGCGGATCGACCCGAAGACCGGCCGCGTCCTCGGCTGGATCGACTGCTCACAGCTCTTCCCGGCTCGGCTTCGCGAGGCCCGTGACCACGTGTTGAACGGCATCGCGTGGGACGCGGAGAAGCGGCGGCTGTTCGTCACCGGGAAGAACTGGCCCCGCGTCTTCCAGATTCGCGTGAAGGCACTCGAGAACGAGGCCCCAGGACCATGACACGACCGATCGACCGACGAGCCTTCCTCGCCACGACCGGAGCGGCCGCCCTCGCGACGGCGTTGCCGAACGCCCTGCCCGCCGACGAACCGGACCGGCTGACGATCGTCGACACGCACACCCACTTCTACGATCCGACCCGGCCCGAGGGGGTTCCGTGGCCGCCGAAGGGGTCGCCGCTGTACCGGACCGTTCTCCCGAAGCACTACCGTGCCGAGCGGACGCCGACGCCGGTCACCGGCACCGTCGTCGTCGAGGCGAGCGAACGGGTCGAGGACAACCAGTGGATTCTCGACTTGGCGAAGGAGGACCCGTTCATCGTCGGGTTCGTCGGCCGGCTGCCGCTGCTCGAAGACCGGTTCGCTGTGCTCGTCGACCGTTTCGCGGAGAACGAGTTGTTCCGCGGCATACGCATCCGCAGTGCCGACGTCGCCGCGGCGCTCGAGGACTCGAAGATCGAGAAACGCCTCACCCTGCTGGCCGACCGAGACCTGTCGATCGACCTGCTGGGGAACCGGGCTCCGCTCGAGAACGTGCAGACGCTGGCGAAACGGATCCCGAAGCTGCGAATCGTGATCGACCACATGGCGAACCCGGTCCTGACCGGCGAACGGTCGAACGCCGTCGTCGAGTGGGAACGCCGCATGTCGCCGCTCGGGCCGCACGAGAACGTCTACTGCAAGGTCTCCGGCCTGGTGGAGGCCGCGTCGCGGGGGCGGAAGACGGGCGAGTCGCCGAAGGACGTCGCCTTCTACGCCCCGACGCTCGACCACCTCTGGAAGGTGTTCGGCGAGGACCGCGTGGTCTACGGCAGCAACTGGCCCGTCTGCGAACGGGGCGGCTCGTTGTTCACGGTCCAGAAGATCGTCACGGACTACTTCTCGACGAAGGGCGACGTCGCCCTCCGAAAGTACTTCGCCGGAAACGCGAAGTCGGTTTACAAGTGGGTCACGAGATCCGCCTGAGTCGACGAACGCCGACCAGCAGACGTCGAACGCCCGGCCCGAGGAACTCGGACCGGGCGGCCGGTGGTCAGGCCTCGCGTTCTCCCTACCTCTCCGCGTCCAACGCGGCTCCGACGGCCTCGACGACGACTTCGGCCGACGGGGTCTCCCGGGGCATCCGTACGCCGACGAGTTCCGGCCGTTCGCCGTACTCGCCCACGTGGAGTTCGGCCGCGACCGTGCGGAAGAAGACCTGGAGGTCGTTCTCGGCCTCGTCCTCCGTTCCGCCGAGCCACAGGACGTCGGCGAGAGTGAACTGGCCGTCGGCGTCCGCATCGAGAACGGCTCGGGCCTCCTTCTCGGCGTCGGGGTCGATCTCTCCGCGAAGAACCTCCATGGCCTCGTCGGCCTTCAGGTCGCTGCCTTCGATCGTGGCGAGCACGAGTCGTCCCGCCGACTCGCGAATCCGGGCGTGGGACTCCTCGACGACTTCGTCGGCGTCGGGGGTCTTGAACTCCTCGACGATCGGGCGTTCGGAGACGAGCACGAAGCCGCCGTACCGGCTCAGGGTGGGATGGGCGGGCACTCCGAGAACCGCGACCCCCTTCGGCGTTTGCTCCAGCGTGAACAGGTATCCGTCGGCGGCCACGCCCTCCTTCTCGACGACGAGCCGATCACGGAGTTCAGAGTCCTCGACGAACGCCACCACCTCCGCGAGCGTCGAGGGCGGGACGCGAGCCGAGTTCTGGTAGTTGATGATCGCGATCGCGAGCTGCTTGAAGTTGCCGCGTGCCTGGCTGCGTGCGGCGGTCTCTCGGACCTTCTGAACGGCGGGCAGCAGCAGCCCGACGAGGATCGCCATGACCGAGATCACGACGAGCAGTTCGATCAACGTGAATCCGCGACGGACTCGTCTCGTGGGCGGTGTGTGCGTGGACATCTCCGAGTCTCCGGGTGTGCGTGCTTGCTGAACTGGTCCTCGCCCTCTCGCTTCTCGCAGTTCGCGGAAGGATCGGACGCGGCAGTCCAAGCGCAGACGGGGCCCGTGCGTTACGGAGAAATCGTTCGTCAGCAGGGGAACGGCCTCAGCCGACCACCCACTCCGCTAGTTCGTCGGCGACGTCGGCGGGCTTCCCGCGGAAGAGGGACGCGTTCGCGGGCTTGCCGGCACCGGCGTAGGAACGAGTCACGATCGCCGGCAGCTGCTTCTCCCCGGCCACCCACAGCGGTGTGGGAGCGGCGAGCGCGAGCAGCGCGGGGACGTCACCGTACTTGACGGCCCCGGGCCAGAGGCTCGCGTCACGCCAGTTCTCGAGGGTCGCGAAGCGGAACCCGCCCGTGTCGACGGCGAGCCGGTCGACGGAGTCACGGACGACGGCCGCCGCCGCGGCGACGACCGGCCCGGCCCCACCGGTCCCGATCAACGAGACGGTCGATGGTTCGAGGTCGTGCCCTGCGACGAAGGAGAGGAGCGTCAACACGTCGTGCACGCGCTGGGCGAACAGGGAGTGGTTGTAGCCGAGCGTGAACGCTGGGGCCTCGCGCGGGTTCTCGACCTTCCGCCACTCGGTCATCGGCTTGCCGTCCTTCTGGAACTCGCCGGTGCCGAACAGATCAACCGAGGCGACGGAGACACCCTCCTCGACGAGTCTCGAGACGGCGGGGACCGGTTCGCCCTTGGCGTCGTAGAGCGCGGACTTGCCGCGGCCGTCGATCCAGATGGCGACCGGCCCCTTCCACGCCTCCGGGTAGAAGAAGGTGCTCGGCAACTGCTCGCCGGCCCCCTGCTCCGCCGACTTCTTCAGCGACAGCTTGGCGGTGTAGTGCAGGTATCCGGGACCGGGTGTGTCCGCGACCTTGTCGTACTGGATGCTCTCCCACTTCGGCAGTTCGCGGCCGACCATGACCTCCACGGCACCGCCGACGACACGGCGGTACTCGGCAAGGGACGCCGCGTCGGCCGGCGTGAGCGAGTCGATCTGCTTCGCGTCGCTCTCGGCCAGCCGGGAGAGGATGCGAATCTCGGCCTCGGGCGTGGCCTCGGGCTTCGGCGTTCGTTCGCTCCAGACCGTCATCTCCTCGACGCTCAGCGGCTCGAAGTCCTTCTCGACGATCGGCGACTCGATCCCGAGGTCGAAGGCGTCGTTGAAGAACTCGTACATGTAGGCCCGGCTGACCGCGTTGAAGTTGTGGCCGAAGTCGAAGTACTTCCCGCGGACCCGCTCCGGGACGCCGAGCATCTCGTAGTGACGTTCGAGGTGCGGGATGCCCTTGGTCGGCATCTCCTTGGTCCAGTCATTCGCGGCGGAGAGTCCGAGCGGCCGGGGGGCGGTGAGGGCGGCGAACTCGACGTTCCCGGTCTCGACGCGGAGCAGCGGCGCGTTCTCGCAGGTGCAGCCCCCCTGCATGGCGGTCGAGACCATCACGGCCGGGAACGCCGCGGAGACTCGGTCGTCGATCGCCGTGAGCAGGAAGGTCTGCGTGCCGCCGCCGCTGGCCCCGGTGATGCCGAGCCGGCTGCGGTCGACGTCGGGTCGCGCGGCGAGCCAGTCAAGCGCGCGGAGCGAGTTCAGCGTCTGCAGGCCGAGCGGGTTGAGCAACCGCAGGCACGCCTGGGCGCTGTAGAGGCCCCAGTGGTCCGGCTTGGACATCTCCGGCCGCTGCTCGGCGAAGCGGTGGGCGAGGTGTTCCGAGATCGGAGCGGAGTCGGCGTAGCCCAGCATGTCGTAGTGGAACACGATGCAGCCCATGCGGGCGAGGTGCACGCAACGGGCCTGCAGCGGATGCCGACCACCCACCTCGAACTTCTCGGCCCCCGACTCGATCTCCTTCTTGATCCGCTCGCCGTGGTCGTGGAACCGCCCGTTCGACCAGTGCCCGTGCGGGCAGAGGATGCCGGGGGCCTTCGCCGAGTGGCGGTGTCGCGGCTCGTACAGGCTGCCGGTCACCCACAGCCCGGGCGTGCTCTCGAAGCGGACGGGCGTGACGAGGTAGTCGTCCCGCTCGACCGTGGTCCCGAACTTCGGCTCGACCTCCACCGGCTCCGGCTTCGGCCAGAGCCCGGCCGCGACGAGGATCCGCCGCCGAACGAACTCGGCCCGCTTCGCCCACTCGTCGGCGGACGCCGCCGGCTCGAACGGGAAGAACCCGTTGAGATCCTTCGGCGGCTCGAACCGCACGTCGTCCGGCAGTTTCCCTTCCTCGAAGACTCGCGGCACGCCTTCGGCCAGGGCGGGCGTCCCCCCTCCCTGAACGGCTCCGAGGGCGATGGAACCAGCGAGATATCGCATTGCGTCGCGGCGGGTGATCGGCATGCTGAGGGCTAGGAGTCGAGGGGAGTGAACCGTGAACGATACGCGAAGGGCACAGCGGCCGGTCAAGAGACGTCGAGCAGGAACCTGTACCAGGGATGGGGAACTGTCAGGAACGTGAAACCGAGGACCATGACAGACGCCGGGCCCGCCGCGACGCCGAGAACGACAGCGAGGCCGGTTCGAACGGAGTCCCGCTTGGCCCGGGTCAACTCGATTGCCAACAAGTGGACTGCCATCGATCCCACTGCGCCGACGAGGGCGACGAGGACGTGTCCGCCCAATGCCAGCCCGACGGGTCGGCCGCCGTAGTACCCGCCTTGGCTCGCGGCGATCGCCCATGCGACGAACCCACCCACGACCGCGGCCACGGCGAAACTGCTCTCGGAGTTGGTGTGATCCGCCGGCATTGCTCAATGCCTCGCGCTCACTCACTTCACCTCGTGGTGGAACACGAAGGTTCCCTTCTTGTTCCCGACGATCACCTCTGGGTGGCCGTCGCCGTTGAGGTCTCCCGCGGTGACCTGGGTGCCGACGCCCGAGTCGTCGTCGATCTGGTGGGGGACGAAGTCCACGCCTCCGTCCTTCGTCTGCTTCGTCTCGAACCAGTAGAGGACGGCGGCGTCGTTGCCGCCGGGGTCGCGGCCGTTGTGGGCCCACCAACGCTTGCCGGTGACGAAGTCCAAGACGCCGTCGCCGTTCACGTCGACGAGGTCGATCGCGTGGGCCTGGGTGAAGCAGACGCCGTGCGGGCTGTCCTCGGGCTTCTCACCCATGACGACCATCGTCTCGAACTTCACGCTGCCGTCGTCGGTCTTGCCCTGGTTGACGTGCAGGTTGAGGCCGTAGGCGTGGCAGTGGTGGGCGGTCAGGATGTCGTTGTCCCCGTCCCCGTCGAAGTCGTAGGCGTAGATGTTCGACGGGTCCGGGGCGATGGGGAAGGCGTGGAACTGCCACAGCGGGTCGCCCTCGAGGGAGGTCGGCTGCTGGTACCAGCCGGTCTTGGTGAGGAAGTCCGAACGGCCGTCGCCGTCGACGTCGCCGAGGCCGATGCCGTGATTGAACCGCCCGCCGGCCCCCTTGCCGGAGACGGCGTGGAACGTCCACTTCTCGGTCGGTTTCTCCCAGTTGGGAGTCGCGTAGCCGTAGCGGTCGGCGGTCTGGAAGACGAGTTCCGGCTTGCCGTCGCCCGTGATGTCGCCGAAGACGGGCGTCTCGTTGTCGGTCACCTCGAAGGCGACGTGCCGCGTCCAGTGCCCAGCCTCGCGGACGTTCTTGCCGGGGTTCTCGAACCACCAACTCTCCTTGCCGGGGAAGCCGTTGACGAGGACGTCCGCGTCGCCGTCCCCGTCGAAGTCGTACGTGAAGACGAGGAAGTTGTCCGAGTACCCCTTCGGCTTGTACGGCTTGGGCGGGTAGATCTCGTGCTTCTTCTCGAAGTCCGGCCCCTCGTACCAGTACGGCCCGGAGACGACGTCGCCGTCTCCGTCGCCGTCGAAGTCGGCGAAGTGGGCCCCCTCGCCGTAGAAGACGTCGGTGAGTTGCTGCTTGCGGAACGTGTGCTCGCCGGCGACGAGCGGGGAGGTGGCGAGCAGCAACGCGAGCGCTGGAAGAAGCCGGGGCATGGGGTGCTCCACGAGGCGATGGTTCATGGTCGATGCCGACAGTCTATCCATCCGCGGTTCCCGATTCATTCCCGTTCGTTGGGATGTAGCGATTCGACGTCGATGCGTAGTCCTCGCGGATCGGCGAGAAGACGTCGAGGGCGACGACCGGGCCGTCGACGGCGACCGCTTCGTGCGGGACGTTCGGCGGGATGAGGTACATCGAGCCCGGCTCGACGATGCGGGTCTCGTCGCCGATCGTCAGCTGCATGCGACCGCTGACCAGGAGACCGCCCTGCTCGTGGGGATGGTGGTGGAGCGGGACCTTCGCCCCCTCGTCGATCT
This sequence comes from Planctomycetaceae bacterium, assembly GCA_028284885.1. Lineage (GTDB taxonomy): Bacteria > Planctomycetota > Planctomycetia > Planctomycetales > Planctomycetaceae > JANQQW01. The sequence continues at coordinate 15,297 of JANQQW010000081.1, read as the reverse complement.
CGACGTAGGAGAGCATCAGGTTCTCTCCGTGGGGCGTCCGCAGCCGGACGCCGGGGACCGGGGTGATGGGATCGACGTTGGCAGGATCGATGAACGGCACGGCGGGCCTCCGGTGGGCGGTGCGGGACGACGTCCATCTTGCCGAATGGCGATGCCGCTGTCCGCCCTGCTCCGATCGTCGGCCGTCGCCGTGGTTGCCGAGGGCCGTGTCGAATGGTTGAATCAGCGAGCGTCACGACAAACGAGGCCGCCATGAAGCTCGCTGCTCACGTCGCCGTTCTGCTGCTGCCCGCCACGCTGGTCGCCGCGGCCGAGGACTACAAGCTCGGTCCCGACAGCAAACGGCAGGAGCGTGTGCCGCGTGGGGCCGTGACGCAGGGGCGGTACGAGAGCGACGACGTCTACCCTGGCACCGTGCGGGACTACTGGGTCTACGTGCCGAAGCAGTACGACGGGAAGTCGCCGGCCGCCGTGATGGTCTTCCAGGACGGCCGGGGTTACGTGAACGAGAAGGGGCACTCGCGGGTCCCGATCGTGTTCGACAACCTGATCCACGCCGGCGACATGCCGGTCACGATCGGCGTCTTCGTGCAGCCCGGTTCGATTCCGCCCTCGAAGCCGGGAGCTCGGGCTCGCAGGACGCGGAGCTTCGAGTACGACGCGCTCGGCGACCGCTACGCCCGGTTCCTGATCGACGAGCTCCTCCCGTTCGTCGAGAAGGAGCACGAGGTGACGTTCTCGACCGACCCCGAGAGACGGGCGGTGGCGGGAATCAGCTCGGGGGGCATCTGTGCCTTCACGGTGGCGTGGGAGCGGCCGGACTCGTTCCGCAGGGTGCTCAGCTACGTCGGCAGTTTCACGAACATCCGCGGCGGGTACGACTACGCGGCTCGCATCCGCAAGACCGAGAAGAAGCCGCTCCGCGTCTTCCTGCAGGAGGGCTCGAACGACCTCGACAACCTGCACGGCAGCTGGCCGCTGTCGAATCGGCAGATGGCGAAGTCGCTGGAGTTCATGGAGTACGACGTGAGGTTCGTCCTTGGCGACGGCGGTCACAACGGTCGGCACGGCGGAGCGATCCTGCCCGACGCACTCCGTTGGCTGTGGCGCGACCACGCGAAGGCGAGGTGAGGACGTGACTACTCCCTCGTCCGAACTGGTGGGCGCGCCGGCCGGCCGGCGCTACGGTGCTGCGGTGCTGGACCTGCTCGGGATGATGCTCGTCGCCGGGGCGGCGGGAGTCGCGTTGTCGCCAGTGAGCGAAAACCTGGCGGCCTTGGTCTTCGTGACGCTCTGCTTCATCTACTACTACCTGCTCGAAGGGTGGCTTGCGACGACGCCGGGCAAGCTCCTGACGGGACTCGCCGTCGTCGACGAGCACGGGGCGCCGGCCGGCTGGAACGCGGCCTTTGCCCGGACGTTGCTCCGCGTGATCGAGGTCAACCCGCTGCTGCTGGGGGGCATCCCCGCTTTCGTCGTGGTCACGCTGACCAAGCGCAACCAACGGCTGGGCGACATGCTCGGCGGAGCGTTCGTCGTGGACGTCGCCGATCTCGATCTGCCCGATGCGGTCGAACCGCGACCGACGGTCGTCGAGTGCCCGGCCTGCGGCGAACGGCTGACGGACCGCACGCTCACGACGTGCCCCGTCTGCGGAGCGACGATCGGACCCGCCGGGAGCGGCTTGCCGTCGACGAGAGAGAACAAGGAGTCAGTGCGATGAGCGACAGTCGAATCGTCGGGACGGTCTTGAGGGGAGTGTGCCTGCTCGGAGTCGCTGCCGGGCCGGCTTGCTCCGCGACCCTACGCGTCCCCACCGACCACGCGACGATCCAGTCCGCCGTCGATGCGGCTTCGTCGGGCGACACGGTTCTGGTTGCGGCCGGGACCTACCGCGAGCGAATCGTCCTGCAGCCCGGCGTCACGTTGCGAAGCGTGGGGGACGACACGAAGGGCGTCGTCGGACTGAAGCGGGCCGAGGAGACCGTCGTCGACGGTCGAGTGGACGGGGCCGAGGGGGCAGGCGTGGCGATGGCCGCGAGAGCCGTTCTCGACGGCTTCACGGTCACCAATGTCGGCGAGTACGACGACGCGGAGTGGAAGAAGCACTGGAAGAGTCGGGGCGAGGAACAGAAGCACGAACACATAGGTCACTTCGGCACGCCCGGTGTCGGGATCGTCGGGGTGACGTGCGTCGTGCGGCACTGCATCGTCCACCACAACGGGGACACCGGTATCGCGATCCGGGGCGTCGAGGGGAAGGACTGCTCGCCGCTCGTCGCCCACAACGTCTGCCACCGGAACATGGGGGGCGGGATCGGCTCGATGCGTGGCTCGACCGCCCTGATCGAGCGAAACACCTGCTTCGAGAACTTCTTCGCCGGCATCGGTCACGACGGGGCGAGCCCGGTCGTGCGGTTCAACGTCTGCCACGGCAACGTGCGGGCCGGCATCGGCATCAGCGAGGGGGCCTGCCCGGTCGTCGGGGAAAACGTCTGCTACGAGAACCGCCGGGCCGGCATCGGGACGCGGAGCGGGTCCGAGACGCAGCCGGTGGTCGAGCGAAACGAGTGCTACGAGAACGGCATGGCCGGCATCGGCGCCGACGAGGAGGCCCAGCCCGTCATTCGCGGCAACCGCTGCCATCACAACGAACTCGCCGGTATCGGCTCGCAGCACGGGGCGTCCCCCGTCGTCGTCGGCAACGACTGCTGGGAGAACGGGGCCGCGGGCATCGGCGTCCGTGGCGGAGCCCGTCCGGTCGTCGTTCGGAACGTCAGTCGCGAGAACGCCAGTGCGGGGATCGGCGTCCGCGGGGCCGAGACGAAGGCCGTGATCGTCGGCAACCGGTGCGTCGAGAACCGACTCGTCGCCCTCGGCCTGCCTGACGGTGCCCAAGCGGTCGTCGTCGACAACCACTTCGAGCGGACTGGAGGCATGCCTCCCCTGGTGGCTGTGAAAGGGGGCGCGACCGGCGTCCTCGTCCGCAACACGTTGCACGGCGGCGGCGTGGCGACACTGCTGGTCGACGGGAACGCGACAGTCGTCGACAACGACTTCCGGGCGGCGAAGCCGGGGCGCGGAACCGGGGTCTGGATGTGGAAGCAGACGACGGCCGTCGTCGCAGGCAACCGGTTCCACGGCCACCAGTTCCCGGTGAAGCCCTCGGCCGACACGAAGCTGATCGACCACGCCAACGAGCGCGTGGATCCGACCGAATCCAATGCCAGCGTGGAATAGCCAGTGACCATGTCGAACGTACGAACTCCGGCGACCGCGTTCTTCGCCGCAGCCGTGTGCTCTTGTGCTGCGGCGGTGGCCCAGGACATGCCTCTCACGCAGGTTCTGCTGCCGGGAGAGGGGTGGGAACTCGTCTCCGAGGGCCACCGTTTCACCGAGGGGCCGGCCGTGGACGCGGAGGGGCGTGTCTACTTCGTCGACGTGCCGGCGAGCACGATCCACCGGGTGGAGGCGGACGGCAAGGTGACGACCGTCGTCTCCGGAACCGAACGGACGAGCGGCCTGATGTTCGGCCCGGACGGCCGACTGTACGGCTGCCAGAACGGCGGCAAGAAGGTCGTGTCGTGGGCGGTCGAAGGCGACGGCTTCGGACCGCCGAAGGTGCACGCCGAACTGCCCAGCTGCAACGACCTCGCCGTGCTCTCGGACGGCTCGATCTACGTGACCGACCCGAAGGAGCAGCAGGTGTGGTTGGTGCGGCCGAACGGCGAGAAGGCCGTGGTCGCGAGGGGATTCGAGCCGAACGGCGTGGTCGCGTGGCGGGGCGAGGGGACGCTCGTCGTCACGGACTCGAACGCCCCGCACTTGTGGGCGTTCCGCATCGAGCAGGATGGGACTTTGAAGTACGGCGAGAAGTACTACGGGCCGCTGTTCCTTCCGTCCGGCAAGACCGTGCCCGGTTCGGACGGGATGGCGGTCGACGCCGACCACCGTCTGTACGTCGCGACGCACGCCGGCCTGCAGATGTTCGATCCGACCGGTCGGCTCGGCGGCGTGATCGCCAAGCCGCAGCCCACCTTCCTGTCGAACGTCGTCTTCGGCGGCCCCGAGTTCCGGTACCTGTACGTCACCTGTGCGGACAAGGTCTACCGACGGAAAGTGAAGCCGCACGGCCGGCCGTACTTCGCGAAGCCGGCCGACTGATCGACCTCGTCGCCGACATTCGCTAGGCTCCGCGCGGCAGCGAACCCGCACGGAGGCCGACATGCGCATCCTGAGTATTTCCGGGCTGAGAGGACACGTTGGCGACGGACTCGACCCGGAGTACGTCACCCGTTTCGCGACGGCGCTCGGCACGATGGCCGGCGGCGGTACGGTGGTGCTCGCTCGCGACGGCCGCGCGTCGGGCGAGATGGTCCGTCACGCCGTGGTCGCAGGCCTGATCGCGACCGGCTGCCGCGTTCTGGACGCCGGGGTCGCCTCGACGCCGACCTGCGGGGTCCTCGTCCACCACCACGGGGCCGCGGGAGGGCTGCAGATCACGGCGAGTCACAACCCCGTCGAGTGGAACGGTCTGAAGCCCTTCACGCCGCAGGGCTCGGTGTTCGACACGGCGACCGGCGAACGGCTGGTCGGGCTGCTCGAGTCCGGTACGTTCGGGCTGCAGCCTTGGGACGGACTCGGGGCACTCGTGACGGTCGAGGACCCCGGTGGGCCGCACTTGGAGCGGGTGCTCGCGCTCGTCGACGTTCCCGTGATTCGCGACCGCCGGCCGAAGGTGGTGCTCGACTGCAACCGCGGCTCGGGAGGTGTCCTCGGGCCACGGTTGCTCGAGGAACTCGGGTGCGAGGTCGTTGTCCTCGGCGGCGAACCGGACGGATGTTTCGAGCACACGCCCGAGCCGGTCGAGGCCAATCTCGGCGGGTTGTGCGAGGCAGTGAAAGCGCACGGTGCCGACGTCGGATTCGCCCAGGACCCGGATGCCGACCGGCTGGCGATCGTCGACGAGACCGGCCGCTACATCGGTGAGGAACTCACGCTCGCGCTCGCCCTCGATCACGTCCTCCCCATGCGGCCCGGCCCGGTCGTCGTGAACGGTTCGACGAGTCGCGTGACGGCCGACGTCGCGGCCAAGTACGACTGCCCGTTCCATCGCTCGTACGTCGGCGAGGCGAACGTCGTCGCCAAGATGCAGGAGGTCTCCGCGTCGATCGGCGGCGAGGGGAACGGTGGCGTGATCGAACCGGGCGTCGGCTGGGTCCGCGACAGCTTCGTCGGCATGGCGTACGTCCTGGACGGTCTCGCCAAGCGGCGAGTTCGGCTCTCCGAGTGGGCCGACTCGCTGCCTGCCTACACGATCGTGAAGGACAAGCTGACCTGCGAACGTGACCGGGTGGGCGCTGCCGTCGACGCGCTGCGGTCGCACTACGCGGATGCGACTGCCGCGGAAGGGGACGGCCTTCGGCTGGACTGGTCCGACCGGTGGGTGCAGGTGCGAGCGAGCAACACGGAGCCGATCCTCCGAGTGATCTCCGAGGCCCCGGACGCGGACGCGGCCCGCGAACTGTGCAACGACGCGATGGCCGTTGTGCAGGACGCCGTCAGCTGAGGACGTCCACCGTCACGGATGCCACGGCTCCGGCCCGCCCGGCTTCGCCCGCAGGAACTGGGCATCGACCTCGACGTACCACTCGTGGAGGCGCTTCCGCATCGCCTCGACCCGGTCCGGGTGCTTCTCGGCGAGGTCGTTCTTCTCGGCCAGGTCGTCGGCCAGGTTGAACAGGTGGACTCCGCCGTCCTCGAGTCTCTCGATCAGCTTCCAGTCCCCGCTCCGGACGGCCGCGCTGGGGAACCCACCCTGGTTGCTGTAGTGCGGGTAGTGCCAGAAGAGCGCCTCGCGGTCCAGTTCGCCCCCCGCCAGAGCTGGCCGGAGGCTGACTCCGTCGATCGTGGTCGCCTTCGGGAGCTTGCCGCCAGCGAGGTCGAGTACGGTCGGCAGCACGTCGATCGTCGAGACGGGAACCCCGGACGTCGATCCCGGCTCGGTGACGCCCGGGGCTCGGGCGAGGAACACCTCGCGGATTCCGCCCTCGAACATCCATCCCTTGCCGCCCCGCAGCGGCAGGTTCGACGTCGGCCACCCCTCCGACGTGGAGAGCCCGCCGTTGTCCGCCGTGAGGAGGACGACGGTGTTCTCCGCCAGTTTCAGTTCGTCCAGCTTGTCGAGCACCTTGCCGACGGCAAGGTCCGTCGCCTCGACCATGGCTGCGTAGACCGCGTGGCTCTGCACCTGTCGCACACGACGCTTCTGCTTGACGGGGAGGTGCTGCCGTTCGTCGGCGAACACCCGGTCGTCCTTCAGGTCGCGACTGACGGGAAGCCCGAGTCGCTTCGCCTTCTCCTGGTACTTCTCGACGAGATCCGGCCGGCCGATGAGGGGCGTGTGCACCGAGTAGAACGAGAGGTAGGTCAGGAAGGGGCCGTCGCGGTGCTCCTCGATGAACTTGCAGGCCTCGGTGGCGAGGCGGTCGGGCAGGTGCTCGCCGTCGGGGCCGTCGGGGAGACGCGGATTGCCGTAGGGCGAGAAGTACTTCTTGCCGCCGTACGGGCCACCCCGGGCGATCCCGCCCATGTTCACGTCGAACCCCTGCTTCTCCGGCCAGAACTCCTCGGACGGGCCGAGGTGCCACTTGCCGGCGAAGAAGGTCGCGTAGCCGTCCTGCTTCAGGGCCTCGGCGACGGTCACCTCCTCGAGGTCCATGCGGTCGTGAAGGATCGCCGGGAGGAAGTTCCCTGCCCGCCTGCCGGAGAAGTAGTTGGTGGCGTTGACGCGGGACGGGTACCTGCCCGTCATCATGCTGAACCGCGTCGGGCTGCAGACGGGGCACGCCGCGTAGCCGTCGGTGAACCGCATCCCCGTGCGGGCGAGACGGTCGATGTTCGGCGTCTCGTAGAAGGAGTTCTTGTTGTTGCAGCCGACGTCCATGTAGCCGAGGTCGTCGACGAGGACGACCACGAAGTTCGGCTTCTCCGCGGCCGAAACGGGAACGGCGAAGAGGGCGAGGAGCAGCACGGCAAGCGAGCGCATGAGGTTCTCCGAAGGTTGGCGAGTGAGCAGTATCCGTCGCGGTCGCCCGGTCTTCAACGGCACGCGCGATTCCGGAGGTACGGGACGCATCCCGGTTGTCCAATTCGGGTGCGAACATCGGTTGATGCCCCGCCAGCAGGAGCTATACTGGCAGGCTCGCGGCGTTTTCGGCCGCGACCCCTCGACGCGCAAGTGGCGGAATTGGCAGACGCGCTAGGTTGAGGGCCTAGTGGGAGTTAAATCCCGTGGAGGTTCGAGTCCTCTCTTGCGCACTTTGACGAAAGGGTTTGCGGCGATTCGCCGTGAACCCTTTTTTCGTCTTCCGCTCAACCGGCTCGCGGGTCGGCGACGCAAGCAGGCACTCGCCTGGCTTCGGACGTCCGTGCGAGTTCGCAAGACCGTCGACCCACGCGGCTCAGTCCTCTTCTTCACCGGACTCGATCTCCAGTTCGAGTCGTGGGATGTTGGCGGCATCGACCGCTTGCTCCAGTGCCCGGACGTCCTGTTCGAGCAGCACCTTGATCTTCGGCTCGATCTCCTCGAACTGCTTCCGCCCGATCTCGAACTGCTCCAGGGACGCCTTCGTCGGTCCGTGAGTCCCGGAGAGGCCAACCGACAGGGCACGGCCGATTCGCTCGTTGATCCCGGGCACGGCCCTCGCCCACTTCCGATCCCGCAACTCGTCCCCGTTCAGTTGCCGGTCGAAGACCTGCATCCGGCGGCGAAGGTCTTGGGCCTGCACCAACAACTGCGGCGTCGTCCTCGGGTTGTCCGCGAGCCGGGTGATCAGTCGCTCCATGTCCTCGAGTCGATCGTCGAGCCGACGCCTCAGCGACTGAGCCCGGTTGGCCACCACACCCATCGCCTCGAGCGTCTTCAGCGTCTGCGCTCGGTCGGCGCTGGGAAGGGTGGGCGTGACGATGCTCTCCAGTTGGAACGTGACCTGGTTGCCCAGGGCCGCGACCTTCTCGCCGTCGTGTCGGAACGCCTGGGCACTGTACTTGCCCGGTGCCACGAGCGGGCCACGGCCGCTGGAGTACACTCCTTCGTACCGCATCCCCCACACGACCTTGTGGATTCCCTTGCCGTTCGAGAGGGCGAGGCGGGCGACAACTGTGCCGGCGGCATCGGAGATGTCCAGGTAGTTCCTCGGCGGAATCTCGTCTTTCTCGGCCTGTAGCTCCTCGAAGCTCGGTGTGGGAATGTCGCCACCTGCCTTCCGAATGGCAGCCTCCTTCTCCTTCCGCTTGGCCGCCGTCGACTTCCAGCCCTCCTTCACGTGGTAGCGGATGACCGCGCCGTAGTCGGGGTTGTCGGCGTTGAAGAGACTGTCACCCTGGTAGCCCTTGCGGCCGCCGAGCAGGTCTTCCTGTACGTACCAGAATGCTCGGCGAACCGGGAACACGTGCAAGTCCTCGGCGAGCACCTCCTCGTTTCCGTGGCGCAGGATGCTGTAGTCGTCCAGCACGTAGAAGCTGCGGCCGAACGAGGCGGCCACCAGGTCGTTCTCGCGAGCTTGAATCTCGAGATCCCGGAACGAGATCGTCGGAAGTCCTCCACCCAGTTCGAACCAGTGTCCTCCCCCGTTCCGCGTCGCGTAGATCCCGAACTCGGTGGCGAGGAAGAGCAGGTCGGGATCGACGTGGTCCTGCACGACCCGCCAGCAGATGTGCTTCGCCGGCAGGTTGCCGACGATCAGTTTCCACGTGCGGCCGCGGTCGGTGCTCTTCACGACGAAGGGGCGGTAGTCGCCGGTCTTGTGGTCGTCGAGGCAGGCGTAGACCGTGTCTGCGTCGTGCAGGTCCGCCTTGACGTCGTTGACGAAGAAGAACTCGGGAACGCCGAAGATGCGGTCGGTCTTCCGCCACGTCTTGCCGCCGTCCTCGCTCGTCTGGATCAAACCGTCGTCGGTACCGACGTAGAGCAGACCCTCCACCAGTGGCGACTCTGAGATCGACGTGATGTTGGCGTACTGACTCATCGCGTACAGGTCGTACGCGCCGTCGATGCTGTGCACTCGCCCCATCGTCGGCAGTGTGTAGCGGTTGCGATTCCGCGAGAGGTCCGGCGAAACCTTCCGCCAACTGTCTCCGCGGTCGTCGCTGCGGTGCAGGAACTGCGACCCGAAGTACAGCCTCTTGTTGTCGTGCGGGCTGATGAGGATCGGAGCGTCCCAGTTGAACCGGAACGACTTCTCGCCCGCTCCCGGCTGCGGTTGAATGCGAACGCTCTCACCCGTCCGACGGTCGAATCGCCGTAGATACCCCTGCTGGGACTCGGCGTAGACGATGTTCGGGTCCTTCGGGTCGATCGCCGTGTCGTGTCCGTCGCCGCCGATCGTGATTCGCCAGTCGCTGTTCCGGATCCCCTGTGTGTTCCTCGTCCGGGACGGTCCGTACTGCGAGTTGTTGTCCTGGGTGCCTCCGGCAATGTTGTAGAACGGATAGTCGTCGTCGACCGCGACCTTGTAGAACTGCGTGAGCGGCAAGTTCGGGCAGAACAGCCAGGTCTTGCAGTAGTCGTACGTGCGGTAGACACCGCCGTCGCACCCCACCAGCAGGAAGTCCTCGTCGGTCGGGTGGAAGGCGACGGCGTGGTTGTCGACGTGCTTGTAACGTCCCTCGATGTTGACCCACGTCTTGCCGTTGTCCTCGGACCTCGTGAAGTAGTTGTTGGCCTGATAGAGGACACCGAAGCGATGCGGGTCCGCCCAGAGCTCCTGGTAGTAGTGGGGGCCGGTGCCGCCGGACACGAAGTCGTTGGTCTTCGTCCAGCTCGCCCCGTGGTCCTCGCTCCGCCAGAACCCTCCCTTGCGGCCGGGCAGCTCGATCGTCGCGTACACGAAGTTGTTCTTCTGTGGTGAGACCTGCAGCGAGATCTTCCCGACGTCGCCTCCGGGGAGTCCGTTGCCGAGCCTCGACCAGGACTCTCCCCCGTCGGTCGACTTGAAGATGCCAGATTCCGGCCCGCAGTTGATGATCGCCCAGACGTTGCGGTGCCGCTGGTGTGTCGCGGCGTACAGCGTGTCGGGGTCCTCGGGGTCGAAGACGACGTCGGTCACGCCGGTGTAGGACTTCTCGTTGACCGCCCGAAGTTCTTCGTCGGAGAGTTCCTTCTCGCCCTTGGCCCCGAGTCGTCCCGGGCCGAGGACGAGCTTCCACGTCCTTCCGCCGTCCGTGGACTTGAACAGCCCACGCTGTCCACCGGGCGACCACAGTGGGCCCTGAGATGCGGCGAAGACGACGTCGCTGTTCCGCGGATCGACGAGGATCTTGCTGACGTGCTCGGACTTCTCGAGTCCGCGGTGGCTCCAAGATTTGCCCGAGTCGTGGCTTACGTAGACGCCGTCGCCGAAGCCGATGTGCCTGCCGCCGTTGTTCTCGCCCGTTCCGAGCCACACGGTGGAGTGCACCGAGGGGTCCAGCGTCACGCAGCCCATGCTGTAGGAGGGCTTGTCGTCGAAGATCGGCTGGAAGGTCGTTCCGGCGTTCGTCGTCTTCCAGAGCCCACCCGAGGCGGCCGCGACGTACCAGGTGTTGGGTTCCACCGGGTCGATCGCAACGTCCCCGATGCGACCGGACATGAAGGCCGGCCCGACGCTGCGGAACTTGAGGGCACCGGCGAGGAGCTTGGACGTGGACTTGTGTTGTGCGTCCCCTTCAACCTTGGACGCGTCCTGCGCGAGGACGGTGGTCGCACACATCGAGAGTGCCAGCAGTGAACGGAGCATCTTGGGGTTCCGTGAGTGTTATGCGTCGGTGGCCTCGTGCAAGCGGATCGAGGCCGGCGGGAGGGGACAACTCGACTCGGATCGCCACGGCGGCCAGAGTGCTCACCCCCAATCCCAGTTTGGCGGTGGACGAGGGGCAAAGGGTGTCGGCAAGCGGAGAACCGGAGGAGATCCGCCGGATTTCCGTTCTCCGCGAGGAGCCCCCTCTCGTTCGACGCGGCCGTGACTCTCGACATCGGACAAGAATATCGTGGCAGGTGGGGCAAGTGACACCGACCGCGTCTGTCAGCGAGTGGTGCACCAGGACTTGGGCCACGTGTGGGGCGATGCGTTGACCGAGGGCCGAAAATGAAGCTGTCGAAGCTGAACCGGGACGTCCACCGTTGGGGGTCGATGCTGGTCATCGTCCCCTTCGCGATCGTGCTCGGTACGGGCGTCCTGCTGCTGTTGAAGAAGGAGTTCGACTGGATTCAGCCTCCCACGAAGAGGGGCTCGGGGCGCGAGCTGTCACTCTCGTTCGACGAGATTCTGGCGGCCGCTCGCGATGTCCCGGAGGCGGAAGTCGACGACTGGGACGACGTCGACCGGTTGGACGTCCGGCCGAGTCGCGGGATGCTGAAGGTCCGCTGTCGGAACGGGTGGGAGGTTCAACTCGACTCCGCCAGCGGCGCCGTACTGCAAGTCGCGTATCGGCGGTCCGACGTGATCGAGAGCCTCCACGACGGGAGCTTCTTCCACGATGCGGTGAAGTTGTGGGTCTTCCTTCCGTCCGCGGTCGTACTCGCCGTGTTGCTGGTGACGGGGATCTACCTCTTCGTCCTGCCGTACCTGGCGAAGTGGAAGCGACGTCGGCGCGGTCTCGGTCGTTGACGTCGGCCAGTCTCCGCGGTGAATCGCGAGGTCCCCTCGCCTACACTCGTCGTGTCGGGCTCGATCCGGTGACGACGTCCACTCGAGTGAGGGGCGGCCACGAGTTCCGGTCGGACTGGCGGCAGGAGACGATCGGTCACCCTTGAAGTACGCTCGCTCGGGACGGCGATGAACGTTGTCAGTCGATGGCTCGGCCTCGTCGGCTTTCTGGTGGTCTGCTTCGCGGCGAGTGCACTCGGAGCGCTCGCGACCGTCCCGCAGATCGACGGTTGGTACCGCACGCTGGAGAAGCCGTCTTGGAACCCGCCCGACTTCGTCTTCGGGCCGGTCTGGACCGTGCTGTACGCGACCATGGCGATCGCCGCGTGGCTCGTCTGGAAGCAGAAGGGCTTCGTCGATGCGCGTGTCCCATTGACGCTGTTCGCCGTGCAACTCGTGCTGAACGTCGCGTGGTCGTGGGTCTTCTTCGGTGCCCACCAGCTCGGTTGGGCGTTCGTCGAGATCGTCCTCCTGTGGTCGGCGATCGTGGCGACGACGGCCGCATTCTTCCGACGCTCCCGCGTGGCTGGCTGGCTCCTCGTTCCCTATCTGGTGTGGGTCGGCTTCGCCGCCGTGCTGAACTTCACGATCTGGCGACTGAACGTCGGGTGAGGAGGTCCGATGTCTGAGAGAGACGCCTATCACGAGGCGGGGCACGCCCTCGTCGCCGTCCGCGTCGGTGCCCGCGTGCGCTCGGTCACGATCGAACCGGACTGGGACGACGGCCCGGAACGTCACGCCGACACGCAGGTGGAGTGGCCGCTCGACCTGTTCGACGAGACGGAGATCGAGGAGAAGTCGGTTCTGGTTGCCCTCGCCGGGCCGGTGGCCGAGATGATCCACACCGGCGACCCCTACCACCCCGGCATCGTCGGCGAGTGGTCCGCCGACTGGAAGCTGGCCTGGGGGGCGTCCGCGAGGCGGTTCCCAGGCGAGCGGCAGCGACTCGACCACCTCGAGAAGACCACGTTCGAACTCTACCGGTCGTTGAATCGCGACGACGCGTGGGCGGCGTTGGCCGCGGTCGCCGACGCGTTGCTGGCCCACGACACGCTGGACGGGGACGACGTGGAGGAGATCGTCCAGCAGTGGCTCGGATAGGCCAAAGCAGCCCAGCGCCCACCGAGGCGAGCGAGCGTGGACCGGCGACGTGTCCGGGGAGTCGCTCTGGGTCTCCGTTCGGTTACGATCCGGTCATGGTCGCACGCATACTCACCACGACGATGTTGCTCGTCGTCTACGCCTGCACGGCGTTCCCCACGTTCGCAGAGGAACCGCTGCCGAGACGACTCCGCGTGCTGAGCTACAACGTCCACCATGGTGCCGGGGTGGACGGCAAGCTCGACTTGGAGCGAGTGGCCAAGGTCGTTCGCTCCGTGAAGCCCGACCTCGTTGCCCTTCAAGAGGTCGATCAGAAGGTCCGGCGGACGAACTCCGTCGATCAGCCGGCGGAGTTGGCGAGACTCCTGAAGATGCACGTCGTATTCGGTGCGAACATCGACCTGCAGGGCGGCCGTTACGGAAACGCCGTGCTGTCCCGGTATCCCATTCGTGGCCACGAGAACCACCGGCTGCCGAACGAGGGTGGCGGAGAACAGCGGGGCGTCCTCGAGGCGAAGATCGCGTGGCCCGGCGTCGCTCGACCGCTCCGCCTCCTCGCGACCCACTTCGACCACCGACGGGACGACACGGAACGCCTTGCGTCCGCGAAGGCGGTCAACGACCTCGTCAGGCGGGACGACCACCCTGCCCTGCTCGCCGGCGACCTCAATGACACGCCGGACGGCGAGACGCTCCGCATCCTGTCGGAGGAGTGGACCTCGACGAACCGCGAGCGGAGGCCGACCGTCCCCGTCGATCGACCAGAGCGGCAGATCGACTACGTGCTGACGAGGCCCGCCCGCTGTTGGAAGGTGGTCGAGGTTCGCGTGCTGAAGGAGGCCGTCGCCTCGGACCACCGGCCGATTCTGGCCGTGCTGGAACTCCTCCCCGTCGAGAAGCCCGGACCGTCGAAACCGGACGAGCCCAGTCGTCGATGAGGCCGTCGAACGGAAAGAGCCGTCGGCCACGGCAACCACCGACCGCTCAGGCGACGATTCCGTGAACGACCTCGCCGTGCACGTCGGTCAGGCGGAAGTCCCGCCCAGCGTGTCGGTAGGTCAGCTTCTCGTGGTCGAACCCGAGCAGGTGCAGGATGGTGGCGTGGAGATCGTGGACGTGGACACGGTCCTCGACCGCCTTGAAGCCGAACTCGTCCGTCGCGCCGTGGACGTGGCCACCCTTCACGCCGCCGCCCGCCAGCCAGCAGGTGAACCCGTAGTGGTTGTGGTCGCGACCGTTGACCTTGCCGGCGTTCGCCCCCGGCTGCGGCAGCTCGACGACCGGCGTGCGGCCGAACTCGCCGCTGCAGACGACCAGCGTGTCGTCCAGCAGGCCGCGTTGCTTCAGGTCGGTCAGCAGGGCGGCGAGGCCCCGGTCGCACTGTGTGGCCAGGCGGCGGTGGTTCTTCTCGAGGTCGTCGTGGTTGTCCCACGGCTGTCCGGCCCCGTGCCAGAGCTGCACCATCCGCACGCCGCGCTCGACGAGCCGTCGGGCGATCAGGCACTGTCGGGCATGGACGCCGCCGCCGTACATGTCGAGGACCGACTTCGGTTCCCGCGAGGTGTCGAATGCGTCGGTCGCCTCCATCTGCATCCGGTAGGCGAGCTCGAACGACTGAATGCGTGCCTCGAGTCTGGCGTCGGCCGGCCGCTGCTCGCGATGTCCGGCGTTCAGTCGCTGCAGCAGGTCGAGTTGCCGACGCTGTTCACCGCGGTCGATCCGGTCGTTCCGGACGTGTTCGATGATCTCGTCGATGCGGGTCTTGTTCGGGTCGACGTGGGTTCCCTGGAACACGCCCGGCAGGAACGCCGACCGCCAGTTCGCGGACTCGGCGATCGGGTAGCCGCCGGGACACATCACGACGAAGCCGGGCAGGTTGGCGTTCTCCGTGCCGAGCCCGTACAGCAGCCAGGATCCGAGACAGGGGCGGACCTGCCGCTGCTCGCCGCAGTTCATGAGCAGCAGCGACGGCTCGTGGTTCGGCACGTTGGCGTGCATGCTGCGGACGACGCACATGTCGTCGACGTGCCGGGCGAGATTCGGGAAGATCTCGCTCACCGGCAGTCCGCTCTCGCCGTGTCGGGCGAACCGGTACGGCGAGGGGAACGCCGCTCCGGTCTTCCGTTCGGTGCGGAGGTTGTCCATCGGGAGCGGCTTGCCGGCGTACTTCGCCAGCGCGGGCTTCGGGTCGAACGTGTCGACCTGCGAGCAGCCGCCGTTAAGGAAGACGTGGATCACGTGCTTGGCCCGCGCCGGGAACCGGGGCGGTCGCGAGGCCATGGGGTTCGGCGAGGCGGCCGGCGCGGAGTCCGCCGCGAGGCCCGCCAACGCGAGCCCCCCGAAGCCGAGTCCCGAGCGTTGCAGCCACTCGCGGCGAGTTTGCGGAAGCATGGTGGGCGAATCCTGGTTCGGTCAGTCGACGAAGGCGAACTCGTTCGTGAGCAGGAGCACGTGGGCGAGCCGTGCGAGACCGGCCCCCCGGCCGTCCGCGGAGTTCGACACGAACGCC
>JANQQW010000386.1 GCA_028284885.1 Planctomycetaceae bacterium | reverse complement strand
CGACCCGACCGCGGTAGACGACGTGTCCCCGGGCGTCGACGACGACGGCTTCGGGCGTGATCGTCGCCTCGAACCGCCGTCGGAGTGAATGGCTGCGGTCGAGCAGCACGGGAAACGGAATCTCGAACTCTCGACGGTGTCGGGCCGCGTCGGCCGGGGAGACGAGCCGGTCGCAGAGGACGCCGTAGAACTCCACGTCGTGAAAACGCTCGTGGAGCCGTTGGAGTTCGGGAATCGTCCCGTTGCTGATCGGGCACTCGGTCGAGAGGAACACGAAGGCGAGTCCGCGTGTCTCCGGTTTGGAGCCCGGTCGACGGACCACGCCGTCGACGTCGACGAGCCGCTGGAAGGACCAGCCTTCGGTGAAACGTCTCGACTCCGGTGCCGCGGGCGTCGTGGCGGGAGACTGACAAGCCGCACAACCGCCCACTTCCGCCGGTGTGGTGGTCGGGGAGTCTTTGCCGGGAGCCAACAGACGCCAAGTGCCGACGGCGAGCATCGCCAGCAGCGCGCCGACGACGACCGAACTCGCGACCGAACCGGTTCCGTGGCGTTCGTCGTCCATGCCCGTTCCCCCGAGGAGCGGGGACAGTACCGGCATCGGCTCGGACGACTCAAGACCAGATGAGCGACGCCGCCGTCACAGAAACGCGGCCAACCCGGAGAGCGCGATCACGACGGCCACGATGCCGAGGAGCCCCAACAGCACGAACCAGGTCGGCCGACCGGCCATCGGCGAGTTCGACGGGACGATCCACGCGCCGCAGACCGGGCACTGCTCGGCGTCCTCGTAGACGTCGGCCCCGCACTCCGGGCAGGTGACGGTGAGCGACTCGCCGTCCTCGTCCTCCCACGCCCCGTCCGACCACTCGTCCTCGTCGAGTTCGTCGTGCCAGTCCGAGCTCACGGGCCGTTACTCCCGCATGCCGAGGCGTTCCTGGCGGTCGAACTCGATCAGGGCCTCCACGAGTTCGTCGAGGTTGCCCTGCATGACCTGGTCGAGTTTGTACAGCGTGAGGTTGATGCGGTGGTCGGTGATGCGGCTCTGCGGGTAGTTGTAGGTGCGAATCCGCTGGCTGCGGTCGCCGCTGCCGATGAGCGACCGGCGGGCCTCGGCTCGTTCCTCCTGGGCCTTCCGCTGCTCCATCTCCAGAAGCTGCGCCCGCAGCAACCGCATGGCCTTCGCGCGGTTCTTGTGCTGGCTCTTCTCGTCCTGGATTTTGACGACGATGCCGCTGGGCACGTGCGTGAGCCGGACGGCGGACTCGGTCTTGTTGACCTTCTGACCGCCCGGCCCGCCGGCCCGCATGGTGTCCTCCTTGATGTCCTGCGGGTCGATGTCGATCTCGACCTCCTCGGCCTCCGGCAGTACGGCGACCGTAGCGGCCGACGTGTGGATGCGGCCCTGCGTCTCGGTCTCCGGCACCCGCTGCACCCGGTGGCCGCCGCTCTCGAACTGCAGTTGGTGGAACGCCCCCTCGCCGCTGACGGAGAGGGTGATCTCCTTGAAGCCGCCCATGTCGGACGGGCTGGAGTCGAGGACCTCGAGCTTCCAGCCACGCATCTCGACGAAGCGGCGGTACATCTCGAAGAGGTCGCCGACGAAGATGGCGGCCTCGTCGCCGCCGGTCCCGGCCCGGATCTCCATGATCAGGCCGCCGCGGGTGATGGAGTCGCCGGCCGTCGCGAGTTCCTCGAGTTCCTCCTCGAGGATCGCGAGCCTTGCCTGGAGCGCGTCGAGTTCCGACTGCGCGTACGCCTTCGCGTCGTCGTCGGTCTCCTCCTCGAGCATCTCCTTGGCGGCGGCGATGTCGGCCGTCAGCTCACGGTGCGACCGGACGGCGGCGGCGATCTTCTGCAGGCCGCCGTACTCGCGCTGCACGGCGAGGAGCTTGTGGGTGTCGGCGAGGACCTCGGGGTCCTGCAGTTGCAGTTCGAGTTCCTCGAACCGGGCGAACTTCGTCTCGAGACTGGGGAACATGGCGGGCCTCCGCGCGGGAACGAACGACCACCGGGCCGCGTCGTCGCGGGACGACCTCTCCGGCGGCGAACTGCCGGGCTGCGGCACGGAACGTCATCGGCGGGTGGCCGACCTCGCGGGGGCGGCCTCGTCCGCCGGCGTTCCCGCCGCTACTGCTCGCCACCCTCGGCTGCGGGTGCCGTCTCTTCCGCGGCCTTCTTCCTCGGCTGCCGGCGAGCCCCCCACTTCTTCTGGAACTTCTCGACCCGGCCGGCCGAGTCGAGATGCTTCATCTGACCGGTGAAGAAGGGATGCGAGGCCGAGCTGATGTCGATGCGGACGCAGGGGTACTCCTGACCGTCGAGCTCGATCGTCTCCTTGGACTTGATCGTCGACCGCGTGAGGAGCTTGTAGTCGGCTCCCGCGTCGAAGAAGACCACGTCGCGATACTCGGGATGGATGTCCTGCTTCATCGTCGGAATCCGCGTCTCGGAATCGTGTTTCGGCGAATCGAAAAGTGTACCGTTCGTGGCTGATGCGAACAAGTGATTCCGATCGGGGCCGTTCGGATTTCCCCTTCCGAACGGGCAGGCAGCCGAAGGACAATCGGGACCGACACGAACGAGACCGTCTTCATGTCCACCGAGCGGCGATCTTCGACGAGCGACGACGACACCGCGCTGCCGGTCCCGCTCACGCTGTTCACCGGCGTCGCGGTCGTGGGGGCCTGTCTGCTGGTCGGCGGGATGCTGGTCGGCGTCGGGGAGACGTTTCGCTCCGCGGTTGCCCCGTTCCGTCAGGCGCGGCACGATGCGGCAGACTTGACCGCACCCGCCGCGTCGCCCGACGTGGCGGCCCCCCGCGACCACTGACGGACCGTTCGTGATGGATTCGATCTACGACGTCGAGGACGCCTCGGGCATCCTCTCGCCCGGCATCGTGCTGTTCCGTGAGATCGTCGAGCGGAACGTCGACGCGATGATCGAACTCGCCGGAGACCCCGGCCGGCTTCGACCACACTGCAAGACGCACAAGATGGCGGAGGTCACGCGGCTGGAGGTCGCCCGCGGCATCACGAAGCACAAGGCGGCCACGTTCGCCGAGGCCGAGATGCTCGCCGAGGCCGGTGCCGAGAGCGTCTTCCTCGCCTACAACCTCGTCGGGCCGAACGTCGGGCGTGGGGTGGAGTTTCGACGCCGATTCCCGCACGTCCACTTCGCCGTCACCGCCGACCACCCGGAGCCGGTCGCGGCCCTCGGCGCGGTGATGTCGTCCGCCGGACAGATGATCGACGTCCTGCTCGACGTCGACGTGGGGCAGAACCGGACGGGCACTCCGGCCGGCGACGCGGCGGCCGACCTGTACGCGTTGATCGACCGCACGGACGGCCTCGCCGTCGGCGGGCTGCACGTCTACGACGGTCACAACCACCAGGAGAGTCTCGCCGAACGGCAGGAGGCCGTCGACGGTTGTTGGAGCCAGGCCTCGCGTCTCCGCGACCGCCTGGTCGCGGACGGCTTCGTCGTGCCGCGGATCGTGGCGGGCGGAACGCCGACGTTCGCCGTCTGGGCCGCCGTCGACGACCCGGCGATCGAGTGCAGCCCCGGCACCTGCGTGCTGCACGACGTGGG
This sequence comes from Planctomycetaceae bacterium, assembly GCA_028284885.1. Lineage (GTDB taxonomy): Bacteria > Planctomycetota > Planctomycetia > Planctomycetales > Planctomycetaceae > JANQQW01. The sequence goes on along the minus strand of JANQQW010000386.1, from coordinate 48,535 downwards.
GTACGGCGGCCACTTCCCGGAGCAGCCCTTCACCCCGGCGGCCCTGCTGCTCACTCGGGTCGTCAGTCGCCCGACCGCCGACCGGGTGACGCTCGACCTCGGGAACAAGGCGGTCGCCTCCGACCCGCCGGCCGGGCAGCGGGTCCACTTCCCGGACCTTCCGGACGCCGAGGCCGTCGTGCACAACGAGGAGCACCTCGTGCTGAAGACGCCCCGTGCCGGCGAGTTCCAGCCAGGTGACGTTCTCTTCGGGATCCCGACGCACGTCTGTCCGACGTCGGCGCTCCACGAGTCGGCCACCGTCGTCGAGGCGGGGCTCGTGGTGGGGACGTGGGAGGTCACGGCACGAAAGCGTCGCCTGACGATCTAGGTCGGATCCGGGCTGGGTGTCGCGTCTCGAATGTCATCTGGCGGTCGGGTTTCCGCATGACAACCGCCACAGGTTGGTGAGATGCGCTCTTGCGTTACTTGGCTCCGACGAATCGGTGCTCGGCAGCAGGAGTGGCCGGGCGGTTCAATCGGGATCGACCGGCGGAGTGAACGGAGCAGTATCCGAGCTCTCGGGCACGTCCGTGCCCTCAGCGCCGGACAGGGGGACGGGGTTGTCCGGCTTCTTGACGGTCGGTTCGCCTCCGCCGCAACCGACCAGCAGTACGGACAGGCAGGCGAGACTGGAGGCGACCTGGGTGACGGGCTGCACGCGAGACGTCTTGGGCATGACGGCGGACCAGCGAACGGGGAATGATGGCGGGCAGCACGGTGGGCCGTGCTGCCCGCGGTAACGACGATGGGACTCGACCTCGGCGGGATCAGAACTCGGAGACGATGTCCCCTTCCTTCATTCCCGCGACGTCATGCAGGACCGCCGTGTTGATGTTCTCGCTGACGCTCCGAACGGAGCCGTCGATCAGACAGAAGTTGACGATGCCAGTGTGCTCGCTGCCGAACTTGTTCCAGCCGTCACCAAGCCCGAAGGCCGTGGGCATCCAGTTGGTCGAGCACCAGATGTGGGCACCGGAGCTGTTGACCTCGCCGAGCAGGAACGTGTTACTGGTCCCGTCGATCACATCCTTGAACTTCGTCCTGGAGCGGTTGAAGAACGGGCCCGTGGTTCGGGCGAAGCCACTGCTCAGACTGCCGAAGTAGCCTCCGTTGCCGAGGTAATTCGTGCGTCCGTAGCCGACGTCGGTGAGCGTCCGACGCCCCATCGTACCGCTGCCCCACTGGTGGATCCGCGATGTGACCGTCGTGCCGACAATCGGAGAGCTCGGGCACAGGAAGGTCGAGAACTCGGTCTGGGCGATGGCCTGTGTCGGCCCGTTCTGGAACCAGGCCGGATTGCTGTCGAGTTCGTCGTGGCTGAGCAGGTCGCCTGGGATCTCGTCGAACGCGGCCGCCTGCTCGGTGTACGGCAGGATCTGGGCGAAGATGCCCAGGTAGGAGTTCACACTCGGGTTCGCGAACGTGTTGGGGTACGCGTCTCCGAAGTAGCCGGTCGGAAGTTGGCCGGTGGCCGACTCGAAGTTGTGGATCGCGAGCCCCAGTTGCTTCATGTTGTTCTTGCACTGCGAGCGCCGTGCGGCCTCGCGGGCCTGCTGCACGGCGGGCAGCAGGAGTGCGATCAGGATCGCGATGATGGCGATCACCACCAACAGCTCGATCAGTGTGAATCCACGCCGAGATCGGCGCGCACCGGTAGCGGAGAGTTCAGCAAGCATGACGTGTCCTCGGACAAGAGAGTGAGAGAGAACGAATGCGTTCTCGAACGCTGAGGAGCACGGTGAGCACGACCCGCGACACGGGGTAACCCGAATGCGACGCGCGTGCCAGACGGCCCGGATTCGCAGAAAATCGTCGATTCCACGAAAATTCCCCCAATATGGGCGTTAGGCGGTTGGTCAACGGCCGCGAGATCGTTCGAACGTTCAACCCTGTGCGGTGACCCGCTGGGCAGATCTGCCCGGATCTGCGGCGATGGTGTCGTGCGGAGACGAGTTGAGCTCGATTCGGACGGCTTTCGAGCCCCGAACGCGGCTTGCTGCCGTTGGCGAACCGACCACGGAGTGCCGTACACTCAGAGCGTTTCGAAGATCGGCAACAAAGTTGGGAGCAAGCGCATGCCACGGCCAGACGATGTGACGCGAGGATTCGCCGCACGCGAGATGGGCGAGGAGACGGACCGTACCCGCAGGTCCTTTCTCGCCGAGTCGACGATCGTTGCCGGCTCGTTGATGGTCGGCGGCGCGACCGCCCACGCGACGAATCGACAGGCCGAGGAACCCGCCACGCGGCAGGCGACCGGGACGCGGGTCGGCGAGGTGACCGACCACTCGGCGATCGTCTGGACGCGACTGACGAAGAACGCCACACGCAACGACGACGGCGTGCTCGTCACGAAGCGGTTCGGCAACGCTCCGGCCGGCGTTCCGGTCTCGGATCTCGAGGGCAGCTGCGACGGTGCCCCCGGGCTGATTCGGCTTCGTTACGGCAAGAAGGCCGACCTCTCCGACGCCACGACGACCGACTGGGTCGAGGTCGGGGAGAAAGGCGATTTCATCCACCAGTTCCAGCTCGAGAAGCTCGCCGCCGACACCACCTACTTCTACGCCAGCGAGACGGCCGACTCTGCGGGGGGCGCGCTGCACGCTCCGCTGAAAGGTCGTTTCCGGACGGCCCCAGCCGCAAAGACGCCGAGCAGTCTCACGTTCACCGTTATGACCTGCCAAGGCTACCCCGACCGTGGCCACCCGGACGGGCACCCGATCTATCCGTCCATGGAGGCCATGGAGCCGAGCTTCACCTGCCTGACCGGCGACCTGGTGTACTACGACAACGACGGGCCGCGGGCGACCACGCCACGACTGGCCCGTTTCCACTGGGAGAGGATGTTCAGCCTGCCGCGGCTGCGGTCGTTCCTCGCGACGACCGGCACCTACTGGCTGAAGGACGACCACGACGTCCTGAACAACGACTCCTGGCCCGGCCGGAAAATGGGGACGCTGACCTTCGCCGAGGGGCAGCGGATCTTCCGGCAGCAGGCCCCCATGGGCGACGGTCCGTCCTACCGGACCTACCGCTGGGGCCGCGACCTGCAGGTCTGGATGACCGACGGCCGTGACTTCCGCTCACCGAACCGCATGTCCGACGGCCCCGAGAAGTCGATCTGGGGCGAGGAGCAGAAGGAGTGGTTCAAGACGACCGTCGCCGAGAGCACGGCCACTTGGAAGGTGCTCGTCACGCCCACGCCGCTCGTCGGTCCGGACCGCAAGAACAAACGCGACAACCACGCCAACGAGGGCTTCCAGCACGAAGGCGACGAGATTCGGGCGTGGCTGAAGGAGAACGTGCCGGACAACTTCTTCTCGATCTGCGGTGACCGCCACTGGCAGTTCCACTCCGTCCACCCGACGGCCGGCGTGCACGAGTTCTCCGTGGGAGCCGCGAGCAACGAGCACGCCGGTGGGACCCCCGGCCGCAACGAGGCCTACCACCGGTTCCACCGCGTGAAGGGAGGGTTCCTCTCCGTCACGCTCGAACCGACGAAGACCGGTTCGAAGATCGTCTTCCGTCACCACGACGTGGACGGCAACGTGGTCTACGAGTACGACCGCGAGCGGGACGTCTGAGCCGGGGACGCCCCGCCGTCATGCCGGCTCGAGCCCCTGCATGGTGCCGGTCGTCGTCGAGAACGAGTCGGTCTCGAGTCCGGTCTGCTGGGCCACGCTGACGAACAGCTTGGGCAGGGCGTAGTTCCGCTTCTTGTCGAACGCGAGGTGCTGGCCGTGGGCGAAGCCGCCGCCGGCGAACAGCACGGGCATGTTGCGGTTGTCGTGGTTCGACGCGTTGCCGAGGTTGCTCGTCAGCAGGACGGACGTCCGGTCGAGCAGGCTCTCGCCCTGTTCGTTCGTGTCGCGGAGTTCGCGGAGGAAGTCGCCCCAGGCGGAGACGATCGCCTCCTCGACGAGCGCGAGCTGTTCAAGCTTCTCGCCGTCCTTGCCGTGGTGGCTGAGGGCGTGGTAGCCCTGTTCGACCCCGTCGATCGGCACGACGCCGCCGCTGCCACCGAGGTGGTAGGAGACGAAGCGGGACGAGTCCGTCTCGAGCGCCAGCTTGACCACGCTCGACATGAGCCTCTGCATGCCGACGAAGTCGTTCGGGTTCCGGACGTCCTGCGGCACGGGCACTCCGACCTTCGGCTTCGGACGACTGGCCCACGCCTCGGACTCGGCGAGCCGGTGCTCCAGCTCGCGGACGCTGGTTAAGTAGGCGTCGAGGCGGTCGCGGTCCGAACGGCCGAGTTCTCGGGAGAGCCGGTTCGCGTCGTCGCCGACGAGATCCATGATGCTGCGGCCCTGCTTGGCCCGGTCCGCCTGACGGGTGCGCTCCGCGGGGGTGTCGTCGACGAACAACCGTCGGAACAGCCGCGACGGGCTGTCCTCGGCCGGGATCATCGAGCCGTTCTCCGTGTAGGACGGGCTGTTCGTCCCCCGGCTGGAGAGGACGAGCGACGGGTACCGCGTGTGGTGTCCGCGGTGCTTGGCGAGGTACTGGTCGAACGAGATCGTGTTCCGACCGCCGCCCGCGTTGCCGACCGGCGTGGCCGTCAGCAGGCTCGCCTCGGCCCGGTGGCCGCCGGTCACGCCCGGATGGGACGAACCGGTGACGACGGTGTAGCGGTCACGCAGGTCTTCGAGCGGTCGCAGGTACCGGCTCGGCTCGTAGTCGCTGCCGACGCCGACCGGCTCGAGGTTCTCCGCGTGGAGGCCGAGCCCGAGCGTCATGGCGACGAACCGCCGGGGGCGTTCTGCACCGCCGTCCGCGGCCGGCTTGGCGAAGGCCTGCTGCATGGCGGAGAGCCACGGCAGCCCCACGGCGACGCCGGCTCCGCGGAGCATCGTGCGGCGGTCGAGTTGGCAGCGAGTGACGAAGTGCATGTCGGGTTCCGAGTGAGAGGAACGTTTGGTCTGGAAGGCGAGGCCCGCGGGCGAAGACTACTTGCTCAGGAAGACGGGGCTGGTCACGACCGCTTCGAGAAGCGACCGGAAGCCGTGGTTCGAGTCGGCGGTCGCGGCGACGACGTCGTGCACCGCGGAACGGTCGGCGTACGAGACCTCGGCCCCGGTGCCGTACGCCAGCATCTGCCGGACGAGTCCTTCGGCGAGCCGCTCGCGGTCCTCCGCGACGAGCCGTTGGAACGCGACGACTCCGTCGAACGGACGCCCGTCCGGCAGGTCGTAGCCGGGATCGACGACGGGGCCGCGGCCGGCACGGTTGCCGACCGGGTACTTCGTCCGCCAACGTCCGGCCGGGTCGAAGTTCTCGAGCGCGAAGCCGGGCGGGTCGATGTTCACGTGGCAGGAGGCACAGGCGGGATCGGCCTCGTGCTTGGCAAGCTGGTCTCGAATGGTCTTCGCTCCGCGGACGTCCGGCTCGATCGCCGGGACGTTCGACGGCGGCGGCGGAATCTCGACCCCCAAGAGTCGCTCCGAGACCCAGACCCCGCGGACGACGGGCGAGGTCGTGGTGCCGTTGGCCGTCACCTTGAGGATCGCCCCCTGCGTGAGCAGCCCACCGCGGCGCGCCTCGGTCGGCTGGTCCGCACGGAGCGGCACGCGTCGGAACTCGTCTCCGTCGACGCCGTCGATGCGGTAGTACCTCGCGAGCCGGCTGTCGAGGAACGTGAAGTCCGAGTCGACGAGGTGGTCCGGGCCCAAGTCGTCACGGAGCATTGCCAGCAGGAACGCCCGCGTCTCCAGCAGCATCGACTGCTGCACGACGACGTCGAACGTCGGGTGCAGTCGCCGGTCGGGTTCGGTGAAGTCGATCTGGTCGAGGTCGAGCCACTGGGCCGCGAAGTCCGCGACGAACCGCTCCCCGTGCTCGCCGGACAGCAGGCGACGCGTCTGTGCCTTGAGGACCTCGGGGTCGCGCAGTTCGCCGGCCTCGGCGAGCCGCCGCAACTCGGCGTCCGGCGGCGTCCCCCGCAGGAAGTAGCTCAGCCGGCTGGCGACGGCGTGGTCGTCCAACTCGCCCGGCGTCTCGCGGAAGTACAGGAATCGTGGCGAGCAGAGCAGCGCACGGTACCCGCCCCGGAGTGCCTCGGCGAACGGCTCACCCGCGTCGAGAGCGTCGTGCACGAACGCCGTGTACGGAGCGACGTCTTCCGCAGCGACCGGGCGCCGGAAGGCACGCTCGGCGAACGTCTGCATCAGCCGAGTCGCGTCGGCACGCGGCTCGTCGCTCTTGACGATGCCCGGTTCCTTCTTCGTCGCGAGTTGTACGTCGAGGTCGCCGAAGAGCAGCCGGCGAATCCCGTCGGCGTCGGGGCCTCGGTGAATCCGCTCCTTCGTCAACGAGTGCAAGGCGACACCGGGCAGGTTCTGCGGCGTCCCCTCGCCGGCACCGACCTGTCCGCCCGGGAAGCGGCCCTTCTTCAGCGTCGTGTCGGCCGGCCGCACCTCGATCAGGTGCCCCTTCGGCAGCCACGCCTCGAACGTCCACCGCCCCGGCTCCTCGGTCACCTCGAAGGAGCCGACCCAGCTGAGCAACGGGGCGCTGGAGACGCACCGGCCGCTGCGGACGCTGCACCAGATGCCGTGCTCGTCGGGGACGTTCAGCCCGGAGGCGACGATCTCGAAACGGTACCAGCCGTCCTCGCGGGCGGTGGTGGCCGGCAGCCGACCGTAGAAGATCGGCCCGCCCGACCACGTCACGGCGAGGCCGTCGATCTCCTCTGGCTCACGGCAGCGGCGCTTCGGGTTCGTGCGGCACAGCCCCGGCCCGTCGAACTCGCGGCGGAACGCGTCGACGGGGGACAGCGCGCGGCGGAATGCCTCGTCGAGGGCGACGTCGACGATCTCGACGTGCCGTTCGAGGTGGAAGTGCGAGATGGACTGCCCGTCGGCGATCGTCGTGAAGCCGTGGTCGCGAGGCTCCTCCGGCATGCGGACCGCCAACGGGACGTCGATCCCGAGCACGTCGTGCAGCGAGCGTTCGAGTTGCAGGTTCGTCAGCCGACGCGTGCCGACACGTCCGGACCGCGCCCACTCCGCTCGTTCGTGCTCGAAGAGCCAACGGTCGGCCGCCGACGTGAAGGCGGTGCGGGCCTCCGGTTCCATCTCGGCGGAGTCGGGCGGCGGCATCTCGCCGTCCCGCACGCGGTCGACGATCCGCACCCACCGCTCGAACGCCCCCTTGGCGTCCAGCCCGCCCAGAGCCTCGAAGTCGAGCCCCCCCTCGGCCTCGTCACCTTGGTGGCAGTCGAGGCAGTGCTGCCGGGCGAACGCCTGCAACTCCGGCGGCACGCCCGCCCGCTCGTCCGCCACGGCGGCGAGGCCAACGGTCAGAATCGTCAGAGTCGCGAGGGAACGGAGCGGCATACAAGCGGATCGTTCGGGAAGGTGGGTTGGCAGCGGCCCGGGGGATCGGGCAACCGGTGAGGGACCGGTTCACGTTCGCCGAGGCCACTGTCGGGTTCGCATCGGCAACAACTGATTGTATCGGCGTTCTGCCCGGTCGAAAACCAAGAATCCCCGTCCGGCCGTCGGTCTCCGGTTCGAGAGTCCGGCTCGAGCGATGCGGGATCCCTTCCAACCGAGAAGCGAATACGAGACAACCACTGTCGTGAACGCCGCTTCCCCACATCCGTTGCCCGCGTCGTTGATCGACACGAAGGCGATGAAGGCCTGGTTCGACGAGTTGGGCAAGCCGCTGCTGGTGCTCGCGGCGGCCGACGTCGTCTCCCTCGTTGCCAAGTCGCGTGGCCCACGGCAGGGGCTCGTGCAGGCCCGGCGATGGGTGACGGGTGAGGTGACCGAGGACGCGTGCCTGGAGTTCGCGAAGGGGTTGCCCCGTCGGGTGTGGGTGGCCGTTGCCGTGCGGCGCGTTCTGTGGAGTGCCGCGGCGAAGACGACCGCGGCCTCGGAGGCAACCTCGGCCGTTCGGGACGTCCTCGCCAAGTCGCTGGGAACGACCGATCTCGAGAACGAGTGGCTGAAGATCAACGAGGAGCCCGATCCGGACGACGACGCGGACATGGAGGGCGTCGTCACCCCGGCCGCACTGCGAGACGCCGAGGAACCGTTGCGAGCCGTGTTGGAGCCCTACACGAAGCTACCCGTTTCCGCCCTCGAGGTGTCGCGGTCCGGCGCCACGGATCCGGCGGCACGCCGGGTTCTGCTCGACCTCCTCTTGGACGCCGGCTGGCCGCCCCTCGACGTCGAGTGAGTGGACACTCTCGCGTCGCGTCGACGACCGGCTACTGTCCCTGCCCGAGCGAGAAGCCGGGTTGGCCGTCGAACGTGCAGAGGTGTTCGGTCTTGATGAAGTCGATCCCCTTCTCGCCGAGACGCGACAACAGCGTGACCACGTCCGCGTGGGACACGCTCGCGCCCGACGCCTCGGGCTGGAACCGGCAACGCCAGTGGTCCGTGTGGAACGTGTCCGGGAAGCCGTCCGGCCAGACCTTCACGCCACGGTTCGTGATCATCACGAGTCGCAGGGCCTCGGTCTCGGCCTCCTGAAGCTGCCCGGCCAGTTCCTCGGCGTCCGAGTCGCCGTCGTGCACGAAGACGTCCACGCCGACCAACGCCTTCTCGGCTCGCGGCCGCCGTGCCGGTTCGATGCTCGGCATCGTCTCGCTGGCGTAGGAGATGACCCGGAGGTGCGTCGGCTTCTCGCCGAGACGCTCGACCACCGCCTCGGCGAAGCCGCGGGTCCCCACCTTCCGCTGGCTCGTCCCCGACCGGTGGAGGTCGGCCGTGTGCACGCCGTCCTCGATCGTGACCATCCACGCGTTGTGAATGCGCTCGGCGACGTCCCCCTGTCCGAGGTGGGCCAGCATCTTCACCGCGCTGAGCAGGAGCCCGCTCGGGTTGGCCACGTCCTGACCGGCGATGTCCGGCGCCGAGCCGTGAATCGCCTCGAACATGGCGTACTTGCCGCCGATGTTCGCCGACGGCGCGAGCCCGACGGAGCCGCTGATCTCCGCGGCGATGTCGGAGACGATGTCCCCGTACAGGTTCGGGAGCACGACCACGTCGAACAGCTCCGGCGCGTTGGCCAGCCGGGCCATGCCGATGTCCACGATCATGCTGTCCGCCTTGAGGTCCGGGTACTCGGCGGCGACCTCCTCGAAGACCGACCGGAACAGGCCGTCGGTCAGCTTCATGATGTTGTCCTTCACGAAGCAGGTGATCTTCTTCCGGTTCCGCCGGCGGGCGTACTCGAAGGCGAACCGGACGATCTTCTCGGACCCCGGCCGCGTGATCAGCTTCAGGCACTGGACGACCTCGTCGGTCTGTCGGTGCTCGATGCCGGCGTAGAGGTCCTCCTCGTTCTCGCGGACGATGACGACGTCGAGGTGGGGGTGCCGCACGGGGATGTACGGGTCGTAGGCGATGCACGGCCGGACGTTTGCGAACAGCCCCAGCGTCTTCCGCAGGGTCACGTTCAAGCTCTTCACCCCGCCCCCCTGCGGAGTGGTGATCGGCCCCTTCAGGATGATCTTCCGCTCGCGGATGTCGTCCCACGCCTCCGGGGCGATGCCGGAACTGTGCCCAGCGTGGTACACGGCCTCGCCGACCCGGATCGGCTTCAGGTCGAGGGACGCCCCGGCCGCCTCCAGGATCGACAGCGTCGCCCCCATGATCTCCGGCCCGATGCCGTCACCCGGGGCCACCACGATCGGGGCCGGCTCGACCGCACCCCGCATGACCCGCTCCTCGAACGTTGCATCGACCACGTCTGCCTCTCCTGTACTGCTCACGGTTCCTGGCGACTCGCTCGAATCGGCCGGCGCTGCACTTCATCGAGCCGAGCGATGATCCTCGCGAACCGCAGACACGGCAACAACCCCGGCGACGGGCTCCCCATGATCCGCGAGTCCTCGCAGTCGCAATTCGTCCGTTGTGACAGGACCGGAAGCGATGCGTCTCGTCGAGCGGCCGAGACCGGGGATGCCCCTACGGCGGCTCTTCGAGAGCGCTCCACACCGGTTTGCCGAGGAAGGCCGACAGTGACTCGGCATCCCTTGCGACGGCGTCCCGATCCCGTACGTTCGTCACGCCGATGCGCGAGCCGTCGGCGAGGACGAGGTTGATCTCGTAGACCGGACGCTTCCGACGGCCCGTCAGCGAGACGAGTTGGATTGCGTGGACGTCGTCGAGGCGGGCGATCTTCTCGCTGCGGCCGTCCAGATCGGACTCCCGTCGTTCGCCGCGGCCGATCCAGAACAGGCCGGACCGGCGACCGCGCTGACCCCGCCCCCCAACACCAGCTTGAACGAATGCTCCGGGAACCACGCGACACTGGCGAGGCACACGAGGCCGACGACCAGAACGACTGCCCAGAGGACCAGTTCGCCCAACGGGGCGCGGAACTCGAGTCGATCCGGACCGACTTCGACCAGTCGGCGTGTGACCTCCCCCCCGTCCGCGATCTTCGACCATCTGGTCGCCGTCGCCAGCGGGTCGTCGATCGATATCGGGGCGAAGGTGGGTTCTCGATCGGCCGCTTGGCCATGTCGGTCCCCCATGATGGTGAGCTCCCCGCAGGTGTCGAGATCCCCACTGTCGCCGAACACCGGCCACACCAGCGCCACCCCGCCGCTTCGTGGTGTGACAGTCGGCATCACGGCCGTTGGCGCCAGCCTGACTTCACTGCACTTCAAGGAGCGGGGCGATGATGCTCGCGAACGGAAGACACGCCAACAAGCCCGGCGACGTGCTCTCCGCCTTCCGCAAGTCCTCGGTCACTCGCCGGAGAGATTCGTCACCGGGTCGCTCTCGGCTGTGCGGGCGGCCACCCACTCCTCGTACCGCTTGATGATCTGTCCCTTGCGGCCGATGCGGAGGCGGTAGGTCGCCTGCGAGGCCTCGGCCATCTGGTCGAGTTCGACGACCGTCGGGTACCGGCCCAACTCCTCGGCGATGCGGCCATAGTCGGCCAGCAGTTGGTCGTCGGACCACTTCACCGGCAACCCCGGCTTGGCCGGCTCGATGCCGGCGTCGTCCAGCAGGTCGTGGAAGCCCCGCGGGTAGACGCGGTACAGCGTGGGCGACCGGATGCCAGCGTACGCCAGGAAGCCGTAGCAGGTCAGCGGCCACCCCAACTCCTCCAGGGCCTTCTTAGCCACCCGCACCATCTGCTTCTTGGTCCATCCCCCCTTCGGCGGCAGATGCGGCTTCGCCCCGACGAAGAGATCGGGATTCCGACTGACGTCCAACTCGGGCCGAACCTCGGTCCCGTCCCCGAGCAGCTTCTGAATCTCGAGCATGACCTGCGGATCCACGTCACTCTCCCGGTCGAGGCTTCGCCCATCACCCCGCACGAGAAAGCTGCGCCACAGGACGACGGTCTCGCTCGAAGGGCGCCACTGGCTCGGCCAGTGCAGACCGGCATCCGTGGGCGGCGAAGCACCGGCGCCTGGTGGCGCCGGACACAAGCGTGTCGCTGCCGAGACGACGCTGTGCCGAGCGAACGTTGGGACGTTGCGGTCCAGTGCCAACCGACGAACCACGACCCCTTGAGCTTCAGACGGCTCAGTACTGATGGGCGCAGTTCGGTCCGTACCAATCGGAGATCGACCTCAGTGTCCAGGTGACCGTTTCGCCGTCTGGGCTGATCGCCGAGACCGGAGTCGATGCGCCACCCGTGATGAGGGTGTCGCCGTTCGGGAGTCGCTGCGCTGATCGGACCGGGTTCTCGCTCGTGTAAGACCACACGACCTTGCCCGTCGGGTCGCGTTCCTCGATGCGTCGTCCCACCCTTGGCCACTCCCCACTCGTGTCCTCGATGCGGACGAGTGCGTTCCCGTTCGGAAGCCGCGCGAGCAGTTTGTCCTTCGGATCGTACGGCAGTTCGCGAACGACCCGGCCGCTCTCGTCCATCTCGACGGCGGTGTCCGCAATCTCCGGCCCGGGCTTGAAAGCCTTCTTGAAGAGCACCCGGACGTTGCCGTTCGGGAGGATGTCGACGTCGAGCGGACGCCGCAACTTGCCCTCCCAGAGGACTCTGGTCTTCCAGAGTTCACGCCCGGTGCGGTCGTAACGGCGGACGTGCCACAGGTCGTGGACGAGGATGTCACCGTTGGGAAGTGGGATCCCCTCGCAACGTTCCCTCAGTCGCCACAGCTCGCGTGGCGGTCCATCGCCGGGAGCGTAGACGACTAGAGCGGACGCGTTCCAGGAACTGACCACGCGCTCTCCAGTCGCCATCCCCCAGCATCGGTCGGCGTCCTCGAGTTCCACCCGCCACGTCTCTTTACCCGCCAGATCGAACTCGGCGACGGAGTCTTCGAGCATGCTCGCCACCAGCGTGCGGCCCCACGTCCGCGTGAACACGACGTCCGTCCGAATCTCGGCGACCGCCCCGGACACGTCTATCCATGCCCGCCAAGCGGCAATCTGCCGAAGCCGCTTCGCGACCGGGGCTCGCGCGTCGAACGCGAGGCGTTGGCCGGTGGCACGCCAGAGTCTTCCCACTGCTCGGCCCCGAACCTCGGCGTCCTCCGACTCGAGCAGCGTGACGAGTCGATCCAGAGCCCGACGGTCCTCTCGCGCGAGGAGGGACGCGGCCGATGCGAGCCGGAGCACGGGATCGTCGGCCTTCCAGAGTGCGTCGAGTCGTTCGGTGATCCCGTCCACGCCGGTCAACCGCTTCGACGACAACGCGTGGACGGCGATCGTTCTCGAGGCGGGACTGGACTCGATGGCGGCGTCGAGCGTGGGCAGATCGTCGGCGGTGACCGTGTCGAGCAACGCCTGTTCGGCCAAGTTCTGAATGGAAACGTCGTTCGCCAGTGTGGCCACGGCAAGGATCTCCCTGACGGCTCCGGATCGCTCCTTCTTCGAGATCGACGCGAGGCAGTCCCGAGCCACCGACTGCCAACTCCCCACGAGGTTCCGCTGCTCCTCGCTCTCGAGTCCCGGAATGCGGGCGAGTCCGCCGCCGCCGATCTCGCGCAGAACTCGTCCCGGCCGTTCTTCGTCGAAGACCGACTGGTCCAGCACCTCCAGAATGCTCGCCGCCGTCTCGCTCTCACTGAGGGGAGCTCGCAGCGCCGCTGCCGCCGCCGAAAGGTCCCCGAAGGCCTCGTCGTCTCGGCGGAGCCCCAGGAGCAGTATCGAGCGGTGGAGTCGCGCGGCGACGTTCCCCTCCTCGATCCGCTTCGCGAGCAACTCCAACTCCTCGTCGAGCGGCGCCAGTGCCAACGCCCGCGTTGCTCCTGCCGCGTAAAGCCTCTTGCCGTCGGTCGCGAGATTGCCGAGTGGTTTACCGTAGCCGGAGACGAACTCGATGGATCGCCTCCGCTCACCGGTCGCCGGATCGACCACGGCGAGTGTGCTTCTGACGGGAACGTAGACTGCGTCCGGGGTGACGAGCCCCTGTCCGGTTGCGCCGGCGAGCGGCGTCTCCCAGATCGGTTCACCGTCGGTGATGCGGTACTGCCGAAGCACGTCGTGTCCCGCGACGAACAGGCGATTGCCCGTCGCCCCGAGAACGAGGCTCGCTCGCGGCGAGTCCGGCGACGGGCGTGCGCTCGCCTCCCACACGAGTGAACCGTCGCGCCGGTCGAGGGCGAACAGCCGCTCCGTGTCGGACGGAGCCACGATCAGCAGTCGTCCGGTCACGATAAGTGTGTCCCGTTCCCAGCCGTAGAAGTCGAACGTCGGTTCCGGGTTCTTTGCACGGACCTCGCGGCCGATGTCCAGGTTCAACGAGCGTTGATAACGGACGGCCCACCGCGGATCACCCGTTGTCGCATCGAGGCACGCCACCACGCCCGTCCCGGGCAAGACGCAGGCGGCACTTCCCTCGACGACAACTCGCACGGGTGACCAGAACGAGGCCCCGCCGGCCGGCTCGTCGCAAACGAACGTTCGCCAACGGGTCTCTCCGGTCTCTCGGTCGAGGCCCAGCAGCCAGACCTCTCCGCTGAACGACGCGGGAGCCAGGAGCAAGTCGTTGTAAGCGGACGGGGCTCCGAGGAACCCTCCCGCATCACGTCGTGCTTCGTCGGCAGGCCGGCTCCAGAGCGATCGACCGGTGACCGCATCGTAGGCGGTTAGGACGTTCCGGCGGACACGCTTCTGTGTCGTGAGAATCAGGGAAGCGGAGCTCAGTTTGAGGGCACTTGCACTCTCGATGACGAAGACGCGGTCGCCGTGCACGGAGAATTCGGCTTGGACGCGGTCCGAGAACCGGTCGAGCTCGTCGTCAGTCGGCTCGCGCGAGACCCAGGCGAGGGCCGCCTGCTTGGCCCCGAACCGTTTCACCATCGGTTCGGTCCCCAACGCCAACCGGCGTCCCTCCCACAGCACGCGGCCCGTCTCTGCTTCACGACAGGAGATGCCGTCTCGCCCGTGGAGGTAGATGCGTTCGTCCAAGGCCACGGCGTTTACGACGGGTGAGCGCTTCAGCTGTGTCCAACCCGGCATGACGTCGATCGCGTCGAAGCTTCCCGACTTGTCACCGGTGTCGAGAGGCACGGACCAAGCCTCAGTGAGCCGATCCTCGGGTAGCACCGCGTCCCCGATCCGAGGGGCATGGCGTCGTCCATCGGAGGTTCCCGCTGCTGAGGACCAAGCGCCCCGCTGAGGTGCCGCCGGTGGTTCGTCGCTCGTCACCCGCCGAAGCTCGCGCCGGACGCGAGCCGGAACTCTGTCTGCTAGGCCGTCGCGGTCCAGGTTCGTCCAGTCGGCTCGGACCTCCTCGACATCACCCAACCGCGCGGCGGCCACCAAGAGTCGAAGGCGCAGTGATCGTTGATCGATGTCCGGTCGCGGGTGCTCGGAGCGGACTCGGTTGAGCAGGGCGTACGCCTCAACGGGATCGCCCCGGTCCAAGGCCAACGCAGCCAGCATCACGCACGCATCGTCGCCGCGAGAACTGTTGAAGTAGCGGTCGACCAACATCCGCAGCCGGGAGACGTCGCGAGAGCGCCGGAAGTCGTTCCAAAGTGCTTCGGCCGAGGCCTCGGTTGCGAGTTGATACGCGTCCCCGTCGAGAGACCGCTGCAATCGCTCGACAGTGCCACGCAACGCGCCATACCGGAGGTAAGTGGACCCACGCGTGCTACGGTCCACTCCAACCACATCGTCCGAGAACCCTCTCAGCCGGTCGTTCCCGGCGAGTGGGCCGACTCCTGCCACGCCGTCGAGCAGTTCCTGGCAGGCAAGGATCGACTCGTTCGTGTCACGCTCCGCGGCCGCGCGGAGGCGCAGGAGGATTCGGGCGAGCGTGTCGTCGACGAATCGCGGGGCCGCGTCGGGAAACGCGGCCTCAGGGCGACCGAGTCTGCCCGAGTCGTCTGGGGCGGGGGCGTCCGTCTGAGCCACTAGCACTGGAGCATTCCACCCGGCAATGGCGAGCAGGGCCAAAGTGCATACGAGTCGAGACTTGCACGTCGCCAACGCTAAACCCTTGATCGATAGACTTGTGTGAGGATCGATTCCCGCGCATCCTCCGAGAGCGTTGGCCAGGCGCCGTCCAGTACTGAACTCGGGCTGGTCAATACTCGTGCTGTTCGCCGTCAGAGTCGGGAACCTCCTGGAACTCGGACTCGAAGGTCTGGCGGATGGTCTTCGCTGTGACCTCCTCTTGCAGTTTCGCGATGGCGTCGGCCACCGAGAAGCTGCCGAGGTCGCCTTCGAGGCGGTCGCGCAACGCCACTTGGTCGTTCTCGGCCTCCTGGGGGCCGACGACGAGCATGTAGGGGACGAGTTCCAGCTGGGCGGTGCGGATCTTGGCCTGGACGCGGTCGCTGCCGGCGTCGGTCTTCACGCGGAAGCCGGCCGCCTGGAAGCGTCGCTCGACGTCCTTGGCGTAGTCGAGCGACTTGTCCGAGACGGGGAGGACGCGGATCTGTTCCGGGGCGAGCCAGAGCGGGAAGGCGCCGGCGAAGTGCTCGATGAGGATCCCCATGAACCGTTCCATGCTGCCGAACGGGGCGCGGTGGATCATCACCGGGCGGTGCGGCTGGTTGTCCGGGCCGATGTACTCCAGGCCGAACCGCTCGGGGAGGTTGTAGTCGAGCTGGACGGTGCCGAGCTGCCACGGGCGGCCGATGACGTCGCGGATGACGAAGTCGACCTTCGGCCCGTAGAACGCCGCTTCGCCCTCCTCCTCGGTGAACGGGATGCCCATCTCGGTGAGCACCTCACGCAGTTCGTTCTCCGCCCGGTCCCAGTCCGCCGCGTCGCCGACGTACTTGTCGGACTCGGGGTCGCGCAGCGAGAGGCGGATGGAGACGTCTTCGAAGCCGAAGGTCTCGAAGACCATCTGCACGAGTTCGATGGTGTCCTTGAACTCGGACTTCACCTGGTCCGCGGTGCTGAAGATGTGGGCGTCGTCCTGAGTGAAGCCGCGGACGCGGGTCATGCCGCTGAGTTCGCCGGACTGCTCGTGCCGGTAGACGGTGCCGAACTCGGCGAGGCGGATGGGGAGGTCGCGATAGCTCCGCTGCTCGCTGCCGTAGATCTTCACGTGGTGCGGGCAGTTCATGGGCCGGAGCAGGTAGCGTTCCTGCTTGGACTCCCATTCGCGAAGGACCTCCAGCTTGTCCTCCTTGACGGCCTTGGGGTCGAAGCCCTCGACGTCGAACCCGAGGACCTTGGCGGTCTCGAGGAACGAGCGTTCCTGGTCCTCGGTGATCTCGTTCCGTTCGAGCCGGCCGATCCACTGGTCGACGAGCGGCCCTGCCTCGTGCCCGTAGATGGGGGTGAACTGGGAGTCCCGGTAGTAGGGGAAGTGGCCGCTGCACTGGTAGAGGTCGACCTTGCCGATGTGCGGGGTGACGACCATCTCGTAGCCGCGCTTGAGGAGTTCGTCCCGCAGGAAGGTCTCGAGGACGGTGCGGATGGCGGTTCCCTTCGGCTTCCAGAGGATGAGCCCCTGGCCGACCTGCTGGTCGATCTCGAACAGCTTGAGCTGCTTGCCGAGGACGCGGTGGTCGCGCTTGCGGGCCTCCTCGAGGGCGGCGAGGTGGGCCTTGAGCTGCTTCTTGTCGAAGAACCCGGTGCCGTACAGCCGCTGGAGCCGCTTGTTGTTCGCGTCTCCCTTCCAGTACGACCCGGCGACGGAGAGCAGCTTGAACGCCTTGATGCGGCCGGCGTCCGGCACGTGCGGGCCGCGGCAGAGGTCGACGAACTCCCCCTGCCGGTAGAAGCTGACGGTCTCGTGGTCGGCGAGTCCGGTGTCGACGTGCTCGACCTTGAGCTCCTGGTTCAGGTCGAGAAGCAGCTGCCGGGCCTCGTCCCGGGGCAGCACGAACCGCTCGAACGGCTCGGCCTCCTTGACGATCTTCTTCATCTCCGACTCGATCGCCGCGAAGTCCTCCTCGCGGATCGGCCGGTCGAGGTCCAGATCGTAGTACCAGCCGGCGGAGGTGGTCGGGCCGAACGCGAGGCCGACGCCGTCGAACACTCGCATGACGGCGCGGGCCATCACGTGGGCGGCCGAGTGCCGCATCACGCCGAGGGCCTCGGGGTCGCGGGTGGTGACGAGCCGGAGCGGGACCGGGCGGGTCTCGGTGAGTTCGGCGAGCGGTCGCATCGCGTCGGCGACGGTGCCGTCGATCTCGACGGCAACGGTGGCGAGGGCGAGCCGTTCGCCGATGTCGCGGGCGACGTCGATGCCGGTCGCGTCGTCGGGGCAGTCCTTCAGCGAGCCGTCGGGCAGTTGGACCTGCAGCATGTTGGAGCTTCTTCGCAGCGAGGACAGCGACCGTGGCGGACGTCCATACGAGAGACGCCCAAGTCGAACCGGGGCCGCGGGGCGAGGATTGTCGCAGGGGGTGACGGGGGCCGTCAACGGGCGCAACGTATCCGCACTCGGGACACGATCGCGACGGTCGGGTTCACGTCGGAGGAGCGCGTCACTTGGCGGCGACGGCGGTCGGCGCGGGCTTCAGCCAGCGGGTGTACTGGATGGTGGAGCGGAAGCGGCTGAAGCCGCGGCCGGTGCCGACGGTCTGCGGGTAGATGCCCGCCTCGAGGCTGGTCTTCGTCAGCTCCCAGTCCTCCGGCTGCATGCGGTGGCTGAACGAGGCGAGCGGCCGGCGGACGGAGAACGGGACCAGCCGGTTGACCGACTCCTCCTCGCTGATGCCCCAGAACCGGTTCCAGGTGGCGAGGTCGCGCACGCTGGTCTCCGACTTGCCGCGGAAGCCGACCCAGTTGTTCACGTCGTAGAAGTTCGCGTCGCCGCTCCACGTGCGGGCGGTCTTGTCGCCCGGCTTCACGAGCAGGTTGGGGGCGAGCCCCTCGGCCTGGACCACGTTGTTGTCGAACTTCACGTCGACCGGGCAGGTGGCGAGTGTGAGGAACCGCATCGCCTCGCGGGCCTGGATGGTGCAGCCGTCGAATTCGAGAAGCACCTTGCTGCTCCCCTCGAACTTCACGTCCTGCCGCACGTCGACGGCGAGGTCGCTGAAGAGGAGGGAGTTCTCGAGCGAGACGCTCTGCTCGCCGGCCCCGGTGACGTAGAGGGCCGTCACGGTGCCGGAGAGGATCGAGTTCCGGACGACGTGGGTGCCGGGCTGTCGGAGTTGGACGCAGGTGACGCCGCGCTTGTTCGACTCGGTGACGGTGCAGTTCAGGATGCGGAGGTTGCCGCCGTCGGCGACGACTGCCTGCCAGTCGAGTTTCTGCGAGGTGAAGGGCGGGTCCATCTCCAGCTTCAGTCCCTCGAGCGTGAGGGTGCCGGCCGTGGTGCGGATCATGTTGCGGTAGTTGAGGTCGCGGTCGGGACGCGCCCGGAGCCCGCGAGCGTCCTTGCCGACGTCGTACTCGAGGACCGGTTCGTAGCCGAAGCCGGCCTGCAGCGCGAGATCCTTGTCGACGACGAGGTGCGGCATCTTGAAGGGGCCGTCCCCTTCGATGCGAACGGTCTGGCCCGGCTCGGCGGCCGCGATGGCCTCGGGCAGGGTGTCGAAGCGGGCTTCGGTCTCGACGATCTCGAAGGGCTGTTTCGGCTCGCCCTCGAGCAGGCGGGTGATGTCGCTGCCGAGGTTCGCCTTGCGGAGCACGAGGATGGCGAAGGCGGTGTCGCTGTACGGGCCGTGGGAGCCGGGCCAGCTGCCGTCGGCGGCCTGTCGGGCGATCATCGTGCTGGCGGCCCGCTCGAACCAGTCGACGTCGCCGATCTTCTCGAGCCCCAGCATCACACCGAGTCGTTCGGCGGACCACATGAAGTACATCGAGGCACCGCCGCCGATGCCCTTCGCGAACTGGCCGGCCCGGTCGAGGCCCTTCGAGAAGATCGGGTCTTCTTTCAGCGTCTCGGCCTCGGAGCCCTCGTCGACGAAGTCCTCTGGTGTCTCGACGATCTCCGCTTCCTCCTCGGGCGGCTTCGCGGGGGCCCGGCTGGCGCGGCGGTCGTTCTTCTCCGCGCGAATCTTGGTGGCCCGGGCGACGGTCAGACAGAAGAGGCCGGCGAAGGTCATCGAGTTCTTGGACACGGCGGCGGCGTCCGCTGCGGCCACGCCCTCGGCCGGCGGGGCGGCGTCCGCGGGATCGGCACCGTCGGGGTTGGCGGGCTTCTTCGCGGCGATCTTGTAGCCCCAGCCCCCGTCCTCGTTCTGGAAGTAGACGAACCGCTTGGCGACGCCCGACATCGCGTTCTCGATCTCGACGTCGTCCCGCGAGGCGACCCACAGCCCGAGCACGGCGAACTGCGTGCAGCTGTTGTCGCCCGGCTGGGCCTTCGGTTTGGGCCAGTTGCGGCGGCTCGAGAGCATCGCCGTGTTGCCCTTGGGGCAGGAGTAGGTCCAGCCGCCGCTCGTGAGCTGGCCGGCGAGCAGTCCGCCGGCGAGGGCACGAATCTTGTCGCGATCCTTGCTCGCCCCGATCTTCGAGAGCAGCACGATCGCGAGTGCCATGTCGTACGTGCTGGTGAGGTCGCGGCAGTTGTCGCGAACGTACTGCACGCCGTTCTTCACGACCTCGTCCGTCGGCGAGATGCCGTTCTCGACGAGAGCGAGCGTGCACAGGGCCGTGATGCCGACCTCGTGCTTCTCGTACTCCCAGCTCCCGTCCTCGGTCTGCGCGTTCATCAGGAAGTCGATGCCCTTCTGCCTCGCCTCCTCGACCTTCGCGTCGAAGTCGGCGTCTTGGGCGACGGCGGGCAGCGTGGTGAACGCGACGACAGCGGCCGCGAAGCCGAATGACGAGAGCAGGCGGCGGAACATGACAGACCTCGATCGAGGGATGGGGACGTGGGGACCCGAGGCCCCATTCCACGCGCCGAGACCGAGATTGTCAAATCGACAGGTGGACGAACTCGTCAGTCGAGTTCGCCGAGGATGCCGTCCCAGAGTCGGATGCGGGCACGGAGTGCGTCTTCCGCAGCGCGCTCCGCCGCGTCTCGGGCGTCGGTTGTCTCGCAGAGCGACTCGACCAGGAGGCGGGCCAGCGGGCCGTGCTCGTCGCCGTCGAGTTCGACGTGTCGCTCCAGGTAGTGCCGCAGCCGCGGGCAGGGGTGCCCGGATCGCTCGAGCGAGTCGATCAGCCGCTCGAACATGTCGGGGATGACGTCCTCGCGTCCGTGGCAGAACGCCGCGGCGACCTCGTGCGGCGAGCCGGACTCGGCCAATGCGAGGTTTCCGAGTACGAAGGCCTTCGTCGACTCCGGCACGTCGATCGACTCCAGTGCCTCGGCCGGGCTCTCACCCGACCGGAGCGCTCGCAGGAACGACTCGATCGGCCCGGTGTCGGCACCGATCTCCCGCATGGCGTCGAGGTACAGCTCGAAGTGGCTGGCGTGCCCGCCGAGACCGTCCTCGTCGCTCTCCTCGGCCAACACGATCTCGTTCACGAACCGGGCGAGTCGCGGGTCGCGGGGGGGCGTCCACGGCAGGTCGATCCCGGTCAACTCCCGCTGCAGCCGCTTCAGCAGCGACATGAAGTCCCACACGGCGAACACGTGCGAACGCGTGAAGGTCCGCAGCGAGTCGAGCGACTCGACTCGTTCGTAGAGGGGGTGCGCGAGCAGTCGCTGGCGAAGCTGGTCGAGATCGGACTCGACGGTGGTCGGGGCGGAGGACATCGGCGGGCGGCTCGGCGATCGAGTGACGGACTCTGTTCGTTCAAGAGACGGTAGGTGGCGTCCCCCGGCCTGACAACAGGCGGCCGGGCACCGGCGCGGCCGTTCTCGGATTCGGTTATGCTGCCGCGTCCCGGTCCCAGCCCAGGAGACTCCGTCGCCATGCCCGTCGAGTTCGCCGTCGATCCCCCGCTGCCGAGTGTCCGGAACGTGGGGATCGGTTGCGTCGGGGCCGGGTTCATCATGGCGGACTGTCATCTGGTCGCCTACGGGCAGGCCGGCCTCCCGGTCGTCGCGATCACGTCGCGAACCCGCGAGACGGCCGAGCAGGTCGCCGAGCGGCACGGCATCGAGCGGGTGACGGCCGACGTCCGGGAGATGCTGACCGACGACCGGGTGCAGGTCGTCGACGTCGCCGTGCCGCCGGACGCGCAGGCGAAGGTGATTCACGAGATCTGCGAGCACGGACGTCACGTCCGGGGGGTGCTCGCCCAGAAACCGCTGGGGATCGACCTCGCCGAGGCGCGGGAACTCGTCGAGCGGTGCGAGCGGGCCGGAATCGTGCTCGCCGTGAACCAGAACATGCGGTACGACCAGTCGGTGCGGGCGTGCCGGCAGCTGTTGGAGTCCGGGGTGCTCGGCGAACCGGTGCTCGGCACGATCGAGATGCGGGCGATTCCGCACTGGATGCCGTGGCAGAGCCGGCAGGGATGGGTCACGCTCCGCATCCTCAGCATCCACCACTTGGACACGTTCCGGTACTGGTTCGGCGATCCCGAACGCGTCTTCGCCAGTGTCAGGCCCGATCCGCGAACCGAGTTCCCGCACGAGGACGGCATCGCCCTGTACGTCTTGGAGTACGAGAGCGGCCTGCGGGCCAGCGGCTGGGACGACGTGTGGACCGGCCCCAGCCGCGAGGGAGCCGCTGCCGACATCGGAATCCGCTGGCGGGTCGAGGGAACCCGCGGAACGGCCCGCGGCACGATCGGCTGGCCGAGCTACCCGGAACGCGTCCCGAGCACGCTCGACTACACGACGATCGACGACGGCCCGGACTGGATTCGCCCGCGGTGGGACTCGGTCTGGTTTCCGGACGCGTTCGCCGGACCGATGGGCGAGCTGCTGTGTGCCCTCGAAGAGGGGCGTCCCCCTGCGAACTCCGGCCGCGACAACCTGCGGACGATGGCCCTCGTCGACGCCGGCTACACGTCGGCCGCCTCGCACCGGGTGGTCGAACCGGCTGCGTTGCTCGCGGATTGAAGCGGTTGTGAGGGACGGGAACACGTGGCGCTTCCGCCGCGACTCGCGTTGGACGACGGGAGCGCTTTCGTCCTCTCCCGCCACACGCCATAATCAGGTCGTCGTTCGATGCCCTTCGCCTCACCGCTCACCGAGTCGCGCCCCTTGGACGTCGAGTCCCGCTACACCCTGCTGGAGAAGGTCGGCTCCGGCACCTTCGCCACCGTCTACCGCGCCCGCGACAACGAGTTGGGTCGCGAGGTCGCCGTCAAGCAGATCCACGACCAGTACATGGCGGATCCGCAGGCCCTCGACCGCTTCTGGGCGGAGGCGCAGCTGCTCGCGTCCCTGCAGCACCCGAACATCGTCACGATCTACGACCTGCACAAGGACCGCGGGTGGATCGTGATGGAGTTGATGCAGACGAACCTCGCCGACCGCATGCAGGGAAAGCCGTTGTCCGTGCAGGCGGCGAAGTCGACCGTCGCCCACTGCCTACGGGCCCTGAAGTACCTGCACGAACGAGGCATCACGCACGGCGACGTCAAGCCGTCGAACATGATGATCGACCACCGCAAGCGGGTGAAGATCGGCGACTTCGGCCTTGCCCGCCGCGTCAGCGACGACGAGGGGAGCCTGCTGAAGGGGACCACGAGGTACATGGCCCCGGAGGTCGTCTCGGACGAGTTCGGCGAGATCGGCCCGCCGAGCGACCTGTACTCCCTCGGCTTCTCCACCTACTCGCTCCTCTGCGGCGAGAACTTCGAGCAGCTCTTCCCCGGTCTCAGTGCGTTCGGGCGGAACAAGCAGATTGCCTGGATGATGTGGCACGCCGCGCCGGACCGCCGCATCCCGGAGATCGGCCGCGTGCTGCAAGGCGTGCCCGAGGATCTCGCGGCCGTCGTCGACAAGCTCGTGCAGAAGAAGCAGTCCGAGCGGTACACCTCCGCCGGCGCCGCGCTCGACGACCTCGGCGTCGACCAGAAGATCGTCAAGGAGGTGAAGGAGGGAGGCGAGACGAAGGAGGCCGATCCCGAGGAGGCGGCGCGCAAGAAACGGCTGCTGCTGCTCGGCGGCGCGATGGCCTTCTCCGTCGTTCTCTCGCTGTTCATCCTCCTCAAGCCCTCCGGCAACGAAGGCCCCGCCCCGTCGGACCCCAGCGTCGTCGTCTTCGAGGAGTTCCTCGACTCCGCCGAAGGCGAGAAGACGATCAAGATCTCCTACGTCGACCGACCCGGTGCGAAGGAGATGTCGTTCGCCGACGACCCCGAGGTGCTGCTCCGAGAGTTCGGCGAGAACGAGCAGTACGTGCTGCTCCGCGAACTCGTGGCGGGGGACCGGTTGGAGCTGGACCGGTCGGACGGCCGGCTGCGAATCGTCGCGTCGCGACCGGTGGAGACCGAGGGCCGCATCGTGGAGTTGCGGCCGGGTGACCGCAGGATCGTCGTCGCCCCGGTCCGCGGTCGCTGGCGGAACGACATCGAACTCCGCGTCACGGAGAACACCGAGATCACTCGCAACGGCCGGCCCGCCGAGCTGACGGACGTGGAAGAGGGGAAGCTGGTGCGGGTGTGGCATCTGCCGGAGCTGAAGGACAAGCCCGGCCGCATCGCCAGTCGCCTGGAGGTGACGGCCGCCGAGGAGAAGGTCGGGTTCCTCGAGGCGTACGACGCCGACGCCGGAACGGTCGCGATCAGCGTCATGGGGCGCGACTCGCCGCTCGTCCTCTCGCTGGCGAAGGACGCGACGCTCTCGCTGTCCGACCGCGGCTCCACCGCGGACGTCCGTCCGTCCGAGCTCCGGAGGAACGACCGGGTCCGCATTCTGCACGACAGCAGCATTCGCTCGCTGGAGGCGATTCGGGACGACCGTGAGATCACGGGGGTCGTCGTCGAGGCCGACGCGGGCTCGGGCACGCTCGAGGTCAAGGTGGCGGGCGGGCGGACGTCGGTTCGCGTTCCCGCCGAGGCCGACGTGGCGATCGGAGCCGGTCGGGCGAAGCTCGGCGACCTGCGGGAGAACGACGACGTCCGCATCACGCTGCACGACGCCCGCGGCGGTGGCGCGCCGACCGCGAGCAGTGTGACGGCCCGCCGCTGGGAACGCGGAAACCGGTGGGCGGTCGTCGTCGCGACGGCTGCGTACCAGGCCGAACTGCCCGAGTTGCCGTACCTCGTCGCCGACGCGAGACGGCTCGGCGAGTCGCTGACCGAGCGGTACCTCCCCGACGACCGGCTGATCGAACACGTCGATCTCACCGGGCAGCGTCTCGAACGCGAGTTCGGCCGGTCCGTCGGCAAGGTGGGTCCAGGAGCCGAGCTCGTCGTCTACCTCGGTGGACACGTCCTGCTCGGAAACGACGGCAAGGCCTACTTCGGCGGGACCGACTTCGACCCGAGGGAGCCCTCGTCGCGAGGGGTTCCGCTCGACGTCCTCGTGGACACGCTCGACCGCTCGGCGGCGAAGTCCGTGCTGCTGCTGCTCGACACCTGCCACGCGGGACTCGAAGAGGGCCTGGAGCCGGCGTCGAGTGTCGTCGCGGAGAAGGCGGGCGCGACCAGCAAGGTCTCCATTCTCGCCAGCTGTTCCACGGGCGAGCGTGGTGGCGTCCGCGACAAACACGGGCTTTTCGCCGCGGCCGTCGCGGACGGCTACGCCGGACGGGCCGACGCGAACGCGAACGTCGAGATCACGGCCGAGGAACTCGCCGCCTACGTCCGCGCACGACTGAGGACCGACGACCAGACGCCGGTCCTCGTCCAGCCCCGCTGAGGCGTCAGCTCGGCTTCTGCTCCTTCGTGCGGAAGCGGAACCACTGGCCGCGGACGTTGAGCACGACGTCTCCCTGCGCCATCGACGGGGCGACGTCGGGGTTGTCGGCGAGCAACTGCAGGTACGTCTCGGTGCCGACCGTCACGTCCTGAATCTCCTTCTCGTCCACCTCCGCGACGTCGAAGCGACTGTCGTACCAGACGTTCTGACAGTTGTAGAAGGTGCAGTTGCCGACGAAACGCACCTGCTGCAGACCCGGCGCGGCTCCGTCGAAGCCCTCCTGCTTCCGGGCGAGCTCGACCTGCCCGTAGAACGACGAGGCCCCGCCGTTCGCCTGGTAGCGGAAGCGGTTCTCGGCCTGCACGGCGAAGTTGGTCACGGCGGACTGTCCCCACGCCTGGCCCTTCAGCCCGCCGTCGGCCCGCACCCGTTGCTTGAAATTCGCCACCTGTTCCTCGCGGGTCATCAGGCCGGCGTCGTCGACGACGAGAAAACTCGTGAACGGCGTGACGATGCCGTACCGCTTGGCGAGGTGCGTCACCTCGTCGACGAGTTCGGGATCCTCCTCGTCGCTGCGGCGAATCTCGTTGAGCAGGAAGTCGACCTTCTGCCCAGCCCACAGCCGCGGCACGAACGCCCCCTTCGCGTCCTCGGAGAGCTCCGGGAAGTCGAACTCGTACTCGAAGGCGTCCCGCTTGCCGCCGAAGTTGCCGACGAGCCGGAGGGTGTGCCTGCCGTGGCCCGTGTACCGGCCGAAGACGACGATCTGCTCGCCGGCGTGCACGTCGGCGATGCGGCGGGGGAAGACGTCCTCGACGACGAGCCCCTCGATCTCGAGCTTCAGGTCCGTGCCGATCGGCGAGCCGACGCGGTCGAAGAACCCGGCGATCTTCTCCTCGATGTCCTCCTCGGGCAGCACGTACTCGGACGAGCCGTCGTGCTCGAGGGCGAGGAAGTCGAGCAGCTTCGTGTTCACGTCGAAGCCCTCGCCGAAGACGAACAGCCGGACGTCCTCGGTGTTCTTCTTCTCGACCAGTTTCAGGAGTTCCTCCGGCTCGCGTTCGCCGATGGTCGGCAGGCCGTCGGTCGCGAAGACGATCATCTTCACGCGGCCGTCGTCCTCGGCGTTCAGCTTGTCGAGTGCGAGCGTCAACGCCTCCTCGATCGCCGTTCCGCCGCGAGCGGCGAGCTTCTCCACGTACCGGAGCGCCTTCGCGCGGGTCGTGTCGTTCACCGCGGCGAGCTTGCGGGGCGAGAACTCACGGGCCGTCGTGCTGAAGTCGACGACGTCGAACCGGTCGCCGTCTCGGAGCTTCTTCACGCAGTACTCGAGCGCCTTGCGAGCCTGCCCCATCTTGCCGTCCTGCAGCATGCTGCCGGACGTGTCGACGACGAACACGACGTCCTTCGGCAGCACGTCCTGCTCCTGCACGCTGTCCTTGCCGGTGCCGATCGTCGGCGAGAGGACCATCATGAAGTGGCCCGGCTCGTCGAGTTCACGGTGCGTGACGAGCCCGGCCCCGATCCCCTCGTCGGCCATCTGGTAGTAGAGCACGAACGGGTGCGTCGGCAGATAGCTCTCCTGGCTCCACTCGACGGCGACGTCCCAGTCCGGCTTCTCGACGAGCTTGATCTCGTGCGTCGGGCTGTAGACGTTCTTGATCGAACGCTCGCTCGCGATGTTGACGGTCACGCTGGCCGACTCGAGCGGCTGCATGCTCGCCTTGGGGTTCGTGTTCAACATCTGCAGCCGCACGAGGCCGCCTCGTTCCCTGAGGACCGTCGTGTAGCGGAGCTTCACGGTGACCGTGCCATTCGGCTCGATGCGGGGGATCTTCGACTGCACCAACTGGTTGCCGTAGTAC
The DNA here is from genome assembly GCA_028284885.1 of Planctomycetaceae bacterium. Taxonomy (GTDB): domain Bacteria; phylum Planctomycetota; class Planctomycetia; order Planctomycetales; family Planctomycetaceae; genus JANQQW01. The sequence goes on along the minus strand of JANQQW010000386.1, from coordinate 21,617 downwards.
TCCAGGAGAGCGGCGTTGCCCCCCTCGCGGACGATCTCCTGGAAGACCTCGTTCGCCTTCTCGACGTCGAGGATCTCGGCCCGGGCCTCCTTGCCGTTGACGGAGATCGTCATGTCGTCGACCTGAGCGCCCGGCTCGAGCTCCATGTAGCAGGTGCCGCCGACGACGGCTTGGGCGTTGGGGTTCTTGAAAGTGCAGTCGTACGTCTTGACGGCGATCCGGTCGCGGACGTCGACGGTGATGTGGTCCAGCCAGACCTGCACGGGCTGCGGCGACCGGACGAAGCACGCGTCCGCGGTCGCAGCGAACAGGCTGACGCCGATGCCGGCGAGAAGGGCGAACGAGAGTGGGCGTTGCATCATTCCCTCCAGAGAACGTTTGATCCGGGAAGCCGCGTGCCGGGCGAGCGGCCGGTGTCAGCCGGCCGGTTACGTGCGGCCGATGGTTCGATGTTCCGACTTCACGAGCACGCTTGACCGGGGGGGCTCACCCCCCCGGTCGCCCGGTGTTGACCCGCACGTCTACTCCAGCGTGGCGTAGGCGAGGACGTTGGAGACGATGCGGCGGGCCGAGTCGGCCTGGTAGCCGACCGCTCCGTAGGGGCGTTGACCCGCGAGGGCGGCGGAGAGGTCGTACTTCGAGAAGAGCACGGCCGGTCGGCCGTCGACCGCGGCGACCAGCAACTTCTGGCCGCTCGTCGGCTCGCCGTTCGCCCGCAGTCGTTTCCTGGCGGTCAGCTTGAAGCGCACCGTCTTGCCGAGATCCTGGCCGCCGGCGAAGCGGCCCTCGGCGAGCGGGTGGTCGTCCGCGAGCGGCTCGAGCTTGCCGAACACCTCGGTCAGCACCTTTTCGGCGGACTTCGCGAACGTCTCCGAGCCGGCGAAGGCGTCGACGAGAACCGTGCCGCCGTTCTCGACGAACTGCTTCAGCCCCGTTCTCTCCGCTGGGGTGAGTATCAGCTCGTCGCGACCGGTCAGGTGGATCACGTCGTTGCCACTGACGCCTCGCATCAGCGTGCCGTCGAGGAACGCCGGGCCGGACTCCTGGAGTTCGGACCCGGTGACGTGCTTCAGGTACGGGGCGAACGCCTTCCAGGTCATCGCCCCCGCGTCCCAGTCGTGCGGTCCCTCGGAGCCGCCGTGCCAGATGCGGGCGATCCTCACCGGTCGCTCGTTCGCCTCGGCGGGCGGCGTCTCGGGCAGGATGGAGTCGAACTTCGGCCGCAGCGTGCCGAGGTCGGTGACGTAGAACAGCAGGTTCGTCGCCAGCCGGAACGAGTCCGAGTCGACTTCGTTCCGCTGCCAGTCCGCGGAGAGGTACTCGTCGGAGATGATGAAGAAGGTCCGCGTGCCGTCGGACGCGCCGCGGAGCTTGGGACGCCGTTTCCAATTCTGATCGAGGACGGTGAAGACCGGGTGGTCCTCGCCGAGCGGCTTCAGTGTCGCGTGCGGGTGGTCACGCGGGTCGAACATGTTCTCCAGAAGCCGTTCCATCGACTTGGCGAACTCCGGGCTGTGGTCGCTGGGCTCGGCGAGGATGGTGCCGCCGCGGAGAACGTACTCGCGGAGCTTCAGCATCTGCTCTTCGGTGAACTCGGCTGCCTTCGACCCGCTGACGAACAGGATCGGGGCCTCGAACTCGGTGGCCGGGGCGTCGATCGAGACCGTCTGCCAGTTGACGGGGCTCTCGTACGCGGACCAGAGGTCCTTGGAGAGGTTGGCGAGGTCGCGGGGGTTCAGGTTCCAGTCGTAGCCGTCGCCGTACTGCAGCTTGTTGAAGGCGACCGGGGCTCCGCCGTAGACCAGGAACAGCGTGCACAACGGGGTGCCGTACTGCTGGCCCCATCGGCAGAGCGGGATGCTGCCGTCACCGCGTTGGGCGGCGACGATGCGGGCGGAGCCGTCGGCGAACCAGTCGTAGTCGCCGAAGTACTTGCGGCCGCTGGCAACGCCGGTCCGCTCGATCCCGTAGTAGAAGTAGCCGCCTTGGGCGCCGCCGTTCTTGGAGAACCACTCGACGCCGCGGTCCATCGACTTCAGCACCTCGCCGAGGTCCCCCTTCTCGAGGTCGGGCGGGTTCGCGCGGTCGAAGACGGTCTTCGCGTGGTGCGAGTCGTAGACGAGGAACACGCTGGCGAGGCCGGCGGTCGTCATGTTGTGGTTGCCGGTCGCGTCCCCCTTGCCGGTGTACGTCCAGCCGCCGTCACGGGACTGCGACTCGCGAAAGTGCTTGGAGAGCGTGTTCCAGAACTTGTCGCCCGGCTCGAAACCGGCCCGCTGGGCGGCCCACACCCCCAACACCCCGTACTGCGTGCAGGAGTTGTCCCAGCCGCCGCCGCTCAGTGTGTACCGCCAGCCCTCTTTGTTGCCGAGCGCCTTGATGAGCCAGTCGAAGTCGTTCTTCAGCAGCTGCCGGTACTTCTTGTTCTCGGGTGTTCGTCGCAGGGCGTACTCCCAGACGTTCGCCCGGATTCCCCGCAGGTAGGTGTTGTCCGGCTCCTGGCCGGCGAGCCAGTCGAGCGTCTTCTGGAGCTGCTTGTCGGAGACCGGGTCGGCCCCGGCGGCGAGCAGGGCGAGTGCCGCGAGGTAGGTCGTGTTGTTGTCCGAGATGACGCCGTCCTCGCGGTGCAGCGTCCGCATGTGGAGCACGGCGTCGTCGATGGCGACGCGAATCCGTTTCGCCGTCACGTCGGGCTGCTGGGCCGCGGCCGAACGTGGGGCCAATGGCAGGACGGCCAGTCCTGCGAGGAGAGTCAGGACGGTCCGTGTCATCGGTTCTCCCCGCCGTTCGGAGCCTGTTGGATGCGTTCGAACTGCCGCTGGATGCGGTTGTCGTTCTGCTGGAAGTTCTGCGGGACGGCGTTCTGCGGAATCGCGTTCTGGAGCTGTTGGAACCGCGGGACGTCCTTCGCGTTCGGCTGCGGCGCGACCCGTTGCTCGACTACGGGGGGCTCGGGCAGATCGCTGCGCTTGCCGTCCTTCTCGACCACGACTCGCTCGTCGCCGACGTTGATGGAGATCGCCCAGCCCAGCTTCTGGGCACGACGGAAGTCCTCGTTCTGCTTGAGCAGGTCGAAGTACTCGTCGCTGTACAGCTCGACGACACGTTCCTTCCGCTCGCCGGCCTCCTCGGACTCCTGCCAGATCCCCTGGTCGAGGTAGAAGCAGCGGCCGCCGACGTGCTTGACGAACTGGTCGACGTGGACGGTCTGCCCGCGGCGGTCGACGTAGCAGTTCGCGACGCCGGTGGTGACGAAGCGGCTCTGCAGGTCCTTGTCGTTCACGGCCTGGTTGAAGGCCCACCGCCCGGTCTCCTGCTTGCGGGCCTGGGCGATCTGCCGCGTGACCGCCTCGAGGGCCGTCTTCTCGTCGAACTCGGCCGCCGGAGCGAGTCCGCCGAAGCCGTTCTGTGCACGGAACTCGTCGAAGCGGAGTTTCCGCCCGGCAAACCGGCCGTTGTTCCGGATCTCGTTCGCTGCCGCGAGTTGTTGCCCGTAGGCGAACCCGTCCAGAACTCGGCCGCCGTCGCGGACGACTCCGGCCCGCACGGCGACGAACTGGGTGTACTCGGTGACGATGCCGTACTTCTTGCTCAGCCGGACGACCTCTTCGAGCAGCTCGGGTTCCTCACCGTGGAGTCGCATCTCCTGCAGCAGGTAGCCGATCTTCCGCGAGGCCCACAGCGGCGGGACGAAGTCGAACGTGCTGGCCGTCGTCTCGGCGGGGGCGTCGATCCGCAGCGCGTACTCCCGGTCCTCGCCGGCGAGCGTACCCGCGACCCGAACCGTCGCCTCACCCCCTTCGCGGTACCGGCCGAAGAGCATGACCTGGCTGTTGCGGTACAGGGCCGGAATCTTCCGCGGGAACAGCGAGTGGGTGTCGAGGTCGCCGAAGTCGACGACGACGTCGGTCAGCACGGGGTGGGCGAGCCGGTCGTACAGCCCGGCGACCTTCACGTCGATCTCCTCGTCCGGGTCGACGAACTCGGCCGCTCCCTCGCTCGCCTCGGCGAGACGGTCGAGCAGGTGGACGTTCACGTCGTGCCCGACTCCCAGCACGTAGACGGGCGACTTCGACGTGTTGGCGGCCGCGGCGGACTCGAGGATCTTCTCGGGGACGAGCTCGCCCGCGGTCGGCGTGCCGTCGGTCAGGAAGATCGTGATCCGCGGACGACCCTCGGTGAGGTCGCCGGCGAGGGCGGCTTCCAGGGCCCCGCCGACGTTCGTCCGCCCGTGGGCAACGATGTCGTCGACGAAGTCCCGGGCGGCCACGTGGTTCGCGGCCGTGTTCGGAACGAGGTTCGGCCGGAACGACGTGACCTCGCTGCCGAACGTGACGACGTTGAACCGGTCGTTCTCGCCGAGTTGGTCGAGGCAGTACTCGATGGCGGCACGGCACTGCTCGATCTTCTCGCCCCGCATCGAGCCGGAGGTGTCGAGCACGAACGTCACGTCCTTGTCGAGGACGTCGCTGCCGTCGGCGCGGCCGGTCGGGTTGCCGACGAGCACGAAGTAGCCGTCCTCCTCGCCGTCGAGCCGGAACGGCAGGAAGCGAAGGCCGAGATCCCCCTCGTCCTCCACCCAGAGCAGGCGGAAGTCGTTCTCGCTGTGCAAGTCGGACTGCCGGACCTCGACCGTGGCCGCGGTCAGGTGGCCCCGTTCGATCTCGGCTTGGTGGGTCGGGCTGAAGACGGTGCGGAGCGGGTCGGCCATGTCGAGATCGACGGAGATCGACAGCCGCTCGACCGGTCCGCTGGCCCACTTGGTCTGCGGCACGGGCAGCACGACTTCGGGGAACTCCTCGCCCTCGATCTGCCGGTAGTTCGCCTTCAGCAGGACGTTGACCCGCCGCGAGAGCTCGAACTCCGGAACGACGAGGATCGAACGGCCGATGAACGACGCAAAGCCGACGTCGCCGGTCTCCTTCACGAGCCGCTGCAGGAACGCCTCCGCCTTCTCGCCACCAAGGACGAAGTGCTCGACGGCCTCTCGCTTGGCCGAAGTCGGCCCAGCGTGGAGTTCCACGTCCCGCCAGCGGTTCGGCTGCTTCGCCATCGGAACGACGGCGACGACCGTCTCGGGTGTCTCGGGCCCGGTGACGACCTCCTCGGCCTCGAACTTCGGGCCGTAGCTGTTGACCTCCCCGGTGATGGTCGCGTAGCGGATCGTGTAGCGAAGCTCGGCGTTCGTTTCGGCCTCCGCCGAGGTTTCGGCCGCCTCGGGTGCCGCGGGTTCGGCCACGTCGCCCTCAGCCGGCACCTCCTCGGCGGGCTTCTCCGGGGCGACGAACCGGCCGTCGACGATCTTCCCGCGAAGGAAGATGGGGCCGGCCATGACCGACTGGGCCGTCAAGGCGAGCAGGGCAACGGTGGCGAGTGCCGAGAACGTTCTGCGAGACATCGAGCAACTCCTGAAGGGGGGACAGCGGCTCGCGATTCCAACCTTCGACGCGGCAGCCGGCCAAAAGGTTTCACGCCTCCGAACGTCCCGACGCTCTCCCGCGGAGACTCTTGGGGCCGAATCCGGATTTCGGGCAAGAATCACGAAGTCGATGTGCCCGGTCGGCTCCGCTCGGCCCGTTGCCGCCGCCGGAACCGTGGGATACCGTCTGAAGTCAGCGGTTTCGAACTACGGAGTGCGTCATGACTCGCACGTTGCTGCTCGGTGTCCTCCTCACGGTTCCCACGGCTGCGTGGGCGGCGACGCTCGACGAGGCGGCCGAGCACTTGTTGAAGGGCCGGTATGCCGAGGCGATCGAGGCGTACGAGGAACTCGGCGACGACGCCGGGGTCGAGGCCGTCTTGGGGCACAGCCGAGCCCTGCAGGAGACCGGCGAGTGGGAGGCCGCGGCGAAACTCGTCGAGGATGCCCCGGATGACTTGGCGGGAGACGCCCGGCTTCTGGCCCGGCGAGCCGAACTGCATCTGCTGCGTGGCGAACTCGTTGAGGCGGAGAAGCTGGCGAAGCAGGCGATCGCGAGCGAGGCCGACGAGCCGCTGGCCCGGTGGGTGCAGGCCGAGGTGTTGACGGAGACGGGCCGCATCGCCGAGGCGGACGTGGCCTACCGGTGGTTCGTCCGGTACTACAACCGCGTGCAGCCGAAGGACGCCGGCTCGTTGCTCCGCGTGGCCGACGGGGCCGCCCAGTACGCCCGCTGGCGCAGCGTCTCGTCGATCTTCAACTTCATCGTCAACGACCTCTGCCCGGACGCCCTGAAGGACGCGCCGAACGAGTGGCGGGCGTGGCGGATCTCCGGCTCGTTGCTCGCGGAGAAGTTCAACCGTGCCCAGGCGAAGCCGGAGTTCGACTCGGGCCTCGCCGTCAATCCGCGCGCCGCCGACCTCCTGGTCAGCATCGGCGAGGTCGAGTGGCAGAAACTCGACGCGGAGAACGCGGGGAAGAAGGTCGAGGAGGCGCTCGCCGTCAACCCGCGGCACGTCGGCGCGTTCCGGCTGAAGGCCGACCTCGAACTCGCCAACGGCAACGTCGCCAAGGCGATCGAGGTGCTGCAGAAGGCCCTCGAGGTGAACCCGCGTGACCAGCGGACGCTCGGTCGGCTGGCCGCCGCGTACGTCCTCGCCGACGGAGAGCCGAACCGCGGCGAGTTCGAGGCGATGCTCGCGATGTTCGGCGAGAAGGCCGACGGCTCGATCGACCCGACGACGCGGCTGGAGAAGCTGTTCGTCGAGGTCGCCAAGTACAACCGCCGGCCCGGCTACCTGCTCGCCGACTTCGCCGAGACGCTCGACGGTCGCCGCAAGTTCGAGCTCGCCGAGTACGCGTACACGCGGGCCAGCGAGGTCCTCCCGCAGCTCTCCACGCCGAAGGTCGGCCTCGGACTGTTGCACATGCGGGTAGGGCAGGTCGACAAGGCGAAGCCGATCCTCGACGCAGCCTTCAAGTCGGATCCGTACCACGTCCGCGTCAGCAACATGCGAAAGGTCGTCCGCACGCTCGACGGCTACGAGACGATCGAGACCGACCACTTCATCGTCCAGTTCGACGGCGAGAAGGACCGAGTCCTCGGCGAGCAGATGGCCGAGTACCTCGAAGAAGTCGTCTACCCGACGTACACGAAGCTCTACGGCTTCGAGCCGCCGCAGAAGACGCGGTTCGAGATCTTCAACGAACACAAGGGGCTGTCCGGCCACGAGTGGTTCAGCGCCCGCATGACGGGGCTGCCGTGGATCCAGACGATCGGGGCGACGACCGGGATGATCGTCGCGTTCGCCTCGCCGAACTCCACGCCCCGGCCGTACAACTGGGCCCAGGTCTGCCGGCACGAGTTCGTCCACGTCGTCACGCTGCAGCAGACCGAGTTCAACATTCCGCACTGGTTCACCGAGGCCCTCGCCGTCACGAGCGAGGGCTACCCCCGGCCCAGCGACTGGAACGACAAACTGCTGGACCGCGTCCCCAATCGCGACCTGCGGACGCTGGAGGACCTGACCGACGGGTTCGTCCGCCCGCGGGATCTCGACGACTGGGCCTTCGCCTACTGCCAGAGCAAGCTGTACGCCGACTACATGCGGGAGAAGTACGGCGACGCGTCGATTCGCAAGCTGCTGGCCGCGTACGAGGAGAACAAGACGACGACCGCCGCCGTGCCAGAGGTGTTCGGCGTCGATCTGGAGACGTTCGAGCAGGGGTACCTCGACTACCTCGACGCGCTCGTCGAGACGCTCAAGGGAGCGAGCGCCACGGCCGGCCGGACGACCGAGGAGATCGAGAAGGCGTACGAGGAGAAGCCGGACGACCCGACGAATGCCGCCGCACTCGCCCGCATTCGGTACAAGGCGGGGCAACGCGACGAGGCCCGCGAGCTCGCCGAGAAGGCGATCGACGGTGACGCCGACAACGCCGAGGCGGCCTACGTTCTCGCGCGACTCGAAGTCCGGGCGTCGAACCGCACGAAGGCCCGTGAGCTTCTGCGAGCCGGGCTCGACGAGGCCGCGCCGCACGGCGACCTCTTGGACCTGCTGGCGAAACTCGAACTGACCACGGGCAACGAGGACGAAGCCGAACGGCTGTTCGCACTGGGACGGAAGACCTACCCGTTCGACGCCCGTTGGCTGAAGGGGATGGCCGCCGTGGCGCTGAAGTCCGGCGACGTCGAGCGGCAACGCGAGACGTTGACGCTCGTCGCCAACACGCAGTCCGACGACGCGACGGTCCGGCTGAAGCTCGCTCAGCTCGCGTTCGACGCCGGCGACTTCGAGGAGGCCGAGCAGTGGGCGAAGCGAGGCCTGCACGTGAAGTCGCAGGACGCGAAGCTCCTCGTCCTTCGTGGCCGAGCTCTCGCGGCCCTCGACCGGGAGGACGCGGCCCGGAAGCACCTCGGCTGGGCACTCGTCGTCGATCCGGAGAACGCGGACGCGAAGTCGGCACTCGACGAGCTCGACTGACTCGTCAGCCCTCCGCAGCCGCCTTCTCGCGGGCCTTGCGAACGTCGATGAACGACTTCACGCAGAGGCCGACGAAGACCGCACAGAGAACGGACATGATCGCCTGCATCGTGGGGGCGAGTCCCTCCGCTTGTCCGCTGGCAAACTTGCGAATCGCCATCGATCCCGCGCCCAGGAATCCGAGTAGGCCGACCGTTGCAGCTCCGTGCATCGCGTGCTTCAGCAATTTCTCGTTCATGGCGAGAACGCCGCAGACGATCAGGAGAGCGCCGAACCCGGTGGGGATGAAGGCGGTGAAACTCTGCTTCTCGGCGGCCAAGTAGCCGATCGGACCGAGGGAGGAGAGCAGCAGGCCGAAGACGATGGCGATGGTGGGCACGGGGGTGTCTCGCGTGGTGGGTGTGGTCGCAAGAGTATAGGCGGTTCGTCGAACGACAACGAGCGGCGGGGCCGCGTCACAGGCAGAAGTGCTCGATCAGCTGGACGAACGCCGCCGTTCCCTTCTCCAACTGGTCGAGGGCGATCCACTCGTCGTGCGTGTGGGCCTGGGCGATGCTGCCGGGGCCGAACACGACCTTCCGCTCGACGGCCGTGAACGCCCCACCGTCCGTCCCGTAGCCGACGGTGTGCGACTTCTCCCGGCCGGCGAGGTCCAGCATCGTCCGGACGAATTCCGTGTCCGGCGGCGTCCACATCGGCTCCGCCTCGAAGATCATCTGCGTCTCGAGCCCGTGCCGTTCGGCGAGTCGGAGAATGCGGTCGCGGAAGACGGCCCCCGGGACACCCGGCATCGGGCGGAGGTAGATCGTGCAGACCGACTGCGGCGGCTTGACGTTGACGGCCCGCGTGTGGTCGTTGACGCCGATGTTCATGCAGACCGTCGGCGGGTCGAAGTCGTCGTTCCGCCACTGTGGGTCGCTCTCGGCCTCGTCGTGGAGCCCCTTGAGGTCGCCGAGGAAGGGGATCATGTCGAGGTTGGCGTTCCGGCCGTGGGCCGTGCTCGAGTGGGCCGCCTCGCCGTGAGCCGTGACGACCATGCCACAGCCCCCCTTGTGGGCGTGGACGACCTCCAGCAACGTCGGCTCTCCGATGATCCCGTGGGCCCGGCTCTCGACGATCTCGCCGTACGTCGCCGACCGTTCGACGACCTGCAGCGCCCCGCCGTAACCCACCTCCTCGTCCGCGGTGCAGACGACGTAGACCGGCCGCTGCAGCTTCGACGCGTCGAGAGTCGCGACGGCGGCCAGCATGCACGCGACGCTTCCCTTCATGTCGCAGCTGCCGCGGCCGTACAGCCGGCCGTCCTTGACCGTCGGCTCGAACGGCCCGTGTCCGGTGAACTTCCAGTCGTCGGCCGGGACGACGTCGGTGTGCCCGAAGTACGCGAGGCCGTCCGCAACCGAGGGCCCGATCCGCCCCAGGACGTTCGACTTCGGCACCCCCTTCCGGTCCTCGTAGTCGATCCGCTCCGTCTCGAAGCCGAGGGACCGGAGGACCGCGTCGACGTGGTCGCTGATCTCGACGTTCGACAGTCGGCTGACGGTGTCGAACGAGACGAGCTTCTTGGCGTGGTCGAGTGCCGTCACGTCACACGCCTCCTTCGTAGAGCACTTCGAACTCGGTCGAGCCCGGCCGGTAGAGAACGAGTCCGCCGTTCTCGTCGTTCACCCGCACGACGCAGTCCGGTTCGCCGGCCGCGTGCCGGAAGAGGATCGCCTCCATCGCCTGCACGATCGCCACGGTGTTCCGGTCGGCCGAGACGTCGTTGTAGTCGAGCGACTGCATCGCCTCGAGCCGACGGCCGCGATCGGCCTCGGGACCGCCGAACTCGGTGTAGGCGACCTCGCGGACGAACCGCTCGATGACGCGAACGCCGTACCCGTACTGCGTCCGCTGCCCCCACGGCTCGAGCACCTCTGCGTTGTAGTGGTTGTTGACCGAGTTCTTCATCGAGATCGGCGTTCTGCCTTCGACGGTGACCTCGACGCCCCGCTTGCGGGAGTGACCGTTCCAGATGCCGTCGTCGAAGCGGAACTGCACCTCCTGTTCGACGTAGCCCGGGAAGTTGTCCGGCGTGACCCAAGAGGTGTGAACGTCGTGGCACGCCTCGCGGCCGTCGGCGTGCTCGTAGACGATCCGGAGCTGCACGCTGTCCCACGTCGGCCCGTCCGCCTGGCCGACGAGTCCGCGCTGGCCGGTGGCCGAGACCGACTTCAGCCGGCCGCCGAACGTGAAGTCGATCAACTTCACGTAGTGCACCGCAACGTAGGTGCCGGGGTTCCGCCCGGTGATCCACTCGGCGAACTGGTCGCCCGAGATCTGCTTCGGCTCCAGCAACGTGCAGTATCCGGAGTTCACGTGGTTCAGAACGCCGTCGTGCACCAGCGTCCGCAGCTTCATGTGGTCCGGGTCGAGCAGCTTGTGGTAGACGACCTTCGCGAGCACCCCCTTCGCTCGGGCGAGAGCCGTCAACTCGTCGAGTTCGTCGAGCGAGAGCACCGAGGGTTTCTCGACCAGCAGGTGCTTGCCGGCTTCGAGGACCTGCTTGCAGGCGTCGAAGTGCCGGTCGTCGGGCGTGGCGACGCAGACGAACGCGATGTCGTCCCCCAACATCCGCTCGACCGCCCCGTCGCCGGCATGGCTCTGGAACGGGTGTATGCGACCGGTGGCCGCGTCGCGGTACCTCTCGGCCCGTTGCCCGGTCCGCGTGGCGACCGAGTTCAGCGGAACGTCGACGTCGCCGAACGCCCGACCGTAGAGGCCGTCGGCGTGGGCCTGCTCGAAGAACGGCCGGTAGGTCTCGTCGAAGATCATGCCCATCCCGACCATGCCGGCGGGGAGGCGGTGTGGAGTGGGGAGCGTGCTCATGGACGCAGCATAGGCCAACGTCGCAGACCGTGGAATCAACGAGCTGGTCGGTGAGGGAATCGACCGCTCACACGTCGAGGTCGTCTGCGAAGCTCGCCTCTTCCATGATGATGCGGTATCGCTCGCTGGCGTCCTTGCCGAGCAGTTGCTGGAAGGTCGTGTCGGCCTCGACGAGGTTCTCGGCCTCGACCCGGATCAGCACGCGGTGCTTCGGGTCGAGGGTCGTCTCCTTGAGCTGCTTGGCGTCCATCTCGCCGAGGCCCTTGAAGCGGGTCACCTCGACCTTCCGGTTCTTCGGCAGCGACTCCAGGATCTCGTCGCGCTCGGCCTCGTCGCGGGCGTAGTGGCTGTCGTTCCCGACCGCGATGCGGAACAGCGGAGGCTGGGCGATGAACAGCCGCCCGTGCTTCACGAGGTCCGGCATGTGCCGGAAGAAGAAGACCAGCAGCAGCGTGCTGATGTGGTAGCCGTCGGAGTCGGCGTCCATCAGCAGGATCACCCGGCCGTACCGCAGCCTGCGGACGTCGAAGTGGGGGCCGATGCCGCAGCCGAGCGTCTCGACGAGGGCCGTCACCTCGGCGTTCTTCAGCAGCTTCGACATCGCCGCGGACTCGGTGTTCAGGATCTTCCCGCGGAGCGGCAACACGGCCTGCGTCTTCGTGATCCGCCCCATCGCCGCCGTCCCGCCGGCCGAGTCCCCTTCGACGATGAACAGCTCCGTCTCGTCGCTGTTCTTCGACTGGCAGTCGAGCAGCTTGCCGGGCAGGTTGCTCTTCCCCTTCCCCTTGGAGACCTTCCGAATCTCGGCGACAGCGGCTCGGCTCGCCGCCCGCGCCCGGGCCGCCATCACGATGCGGCCGACGATCGAGTCCGCGACCGACGGGTTCGCGTTCAGCCACGTCTCCAGCGTCGGCCGCACGAGTTGCTCGACCTGCCCGTTCATCTCCGGGTTGTTCAGTTTGTCCTTCGTCTGCCCTTGGAACATCGGGTCCGGGTGGAAGACGGAGAGGATCGCGACGACGCCCTCGCGAATGTCGGACGTGTCGATGCTCACGCCCTTCGGCTTGATGTTGTGGACCTCCATGTAGTTCTTCACGGCCCGGGCGATGCCGGTCTTCAGGCCCCCCTCGTGCGTGCCGCCGCCGTGGGTGCGAATGCCGTTGACGTAGCTGCGAACCTGCTCGTCGGTCGACTCGCTCCACCGCAGCACGACCTCGACCTTGGAGTCCCCGTCGTCCTTCTCGGCGTCGAAGATGCCGTCGTGCACCGGCTTCTTGCTCCCCTCGGCCGTCAGCTTGTCGAGGTACGCCCGGATGCCGTCCGGCTGGTGCAGTTCGATCCGCTCGCCGCGCGTCTCGTCGACGAGCAGGATCGTCAGCCCGCCGTGGATGTAGGCGATGTCCTCCAAGTGCGTGCGGATGGTCTCCGGGTTGAAGTGGGTCCGCTTGAAGATCGTGTCGTCCGGTCGGAAGAAGATGCGGGTGCCGCTGCCGCGGAACGGCTTGACCTTCTTGACCGGCGTGGTCGGCTTGCCGCGCTTGTACCGCTGCACGTACTCGTGGCCGTCGCGGTGGACGGTGGCGACCATCTCGCTGGCGAGGGCGTTGACGACCGACGACCCCACGCCGTGCAGGCCGCCGCTCCGGGCGTAGCTCTTGTTGGAGAACTTCCCGCCGGCGTGCAGCGTGGTGAGGATCACCTCCAGCGTGGACTTCTTCGCCTTGGGGTGCTTCCCGACCGGGATGCCGCGGCCGTTGTCGGCGACGGTGATCGCTGTGCCGTCCTTGTGGAGCGTGACGGTGATCTTGTTGGCCGACCCGGCGAGGTACTCGTCGACGGAGTTGTCGACGATCTCCCACACGAGGTGGTGCAGCCCGCGGGAGTCGACCCCGCCGATGTACATCGACGGCCGCTTCCGCACGGGCTCCAGCCCGGAGAGGATCTCGATGTCGGACTCGCCGTACTCGGCGGCGGGCTGGGCTTCGGTGAGCGTGGGCATTGGGGGAGTCAAGAGTCGAGGGTCAAGAGTCGAGAGCCGGGAGCTGCGAGGTTCTTGTGCTAGCTCGGCGGGGTGGCTGGGGCTGAGTGACGTAGGAACGGTGCCCCAGATCGGCAAAGTCGTTCGAGTGCCGAATAGGGATCGGTCTGGGGCACCGCTCCGCTGGTCTTCGACGTTCGTGTTGCCGTTGGACTTTGTTCATCGGCGATTTCGCGCTTCGCACGTTCGTCGCCTTGCCCCAGCCACGCAACCTGCGTCTCACAGCTGCTATCGTGTGTTTCGTGTCTTTCGTGGTTCCACTCTCGTGTCTTCGGAGGTCACGCCTCCCACGGCACTTCGGTTCACTTCGACGAACCTCGACCTGATCGGAATCAAGCCGATTCGGAGTTTTCTCGAATTCCGTGTCCGATCGCCAGCCCGATTGCGATGTCGGGGGCGTGCGGGCCGTGCGGGCCATGGATTTGGTTCTGTCACGCGTACACGGGAGTTCGGGATGTTCGGAAGGACGAACAGGGCGGGCGGTCGAGGGCGGGCATCGAAGCGGGCCGGGCGGAGCGGGCGACGGCGGGCACAGCGGGCAAACGTGGCGGCATGCGTGGAGACGCTCGAGGGACGGGTCATGCTCTCGGGCGTCTCGGTGACGGACGGCGTTCTCACCGTCAACGGGAACGCGGCCGACAACGCAATCACCGTCAGCGAGGTGGGCGACTCGCTGGAGGTGAACGTGGACGGCGAGGTGACCGTCGTCGACCGGGCCGAGGTCGAGAGCCTCGTCATCCGCGGCCGTCGCGGCGACGACCTTCTCGAGAATCGGACCAGTCTGGATGCCGTCATCATCGGGGGCCGCGGTGACGACGTCATTCGGGGCGGTTCCGGCAACGACGTGATGAACGGCGGGGCGGGAGACGACGTCATCACCGACACGGGAGGCGACAACGTCCTCCGTGGTGGTCGAGGCGACGACAGCCTGCAGACCACCTCCAGCGGCAGCGACACGCTGTTCGGCGGAGCGGGCGACGACGTGCTCTACGCCATCGTCGGGGAGGCGAACGTCGTCAACTCCGGGCGGGGCAACGACCAGGTCATCGCCCGGCTCGGCCTCGACGAGACCGATGCCTCCGCTCGGGACACCACGATCCTGTTCGGCACGGAGAACCTCACCGTCGAGGACGGCGTGCTGTACGTGATGGGTGGGGGCCGGACGGTGATCACCCAGGTCGGCGATCAGCTGGTCGTCTCGGTCGACGGCGAACGGACGACGTTCGACGCCGACGAGGTGACGACGATCGCCGGGGTTGGCAGCGGCGAGGACGACGTGTTCATCAACCTCACCGACAAGGAGACCGTGTACTACGGCGTGGGCGGCGACGACCTGCTGATCGGCGGCAGCAGCCGCGACCTCCTGAAGGGGGGCAGCGGGAACGACGTCATCCTCGGCCGCGGCGGGAACGACGACCTGAGCGGGGACACGGACGCCGACATCCTGTTCGGTGGCCCCGGGACCGACCTCCTCCGCTTCGACGCGGACGACGTCTTCGTCTTCGGAGGACTGTTCGACACTCTGATCGAGAGCTGACCGAGAGCGGGCCACAACCGAGACGTGACCGGCCGTTCGCCGACCCGGCGGACGGCTGGTTTCCTTGGAAGTTCGATGAATCGTGCGAATTCGTGTGAGGAACGGGCGACGCAGGAGAATTCTCAGTCGTCCATCCCCTCGGAGGTGCACGATGAGCACGAGTCGCACAGCGGTTAGCGGGCGGTACACGTTGCTCCAGATGCTCGGGGCGATCGTCGCCGTCGCCACGGCAATGTGCGTCGTGCTGCCGTCGGCCGAACTGCCGATGGCGTCGTCCCCCGCCGCGGACGAGTTTCCGACGACCGTTGGCTTCTACCGGCTCGAGTTCGAGTCTCGCGTCGATCCGTACGATGTGGTTCGGACCGTCCAGCGGCACGAGCTTGGGGAGCTGTACGACGTCGTCTGCGAGTCGGACCGCACGGTCGTCTACACTGGCCTCTGGATGTCCACGGCCGACGACCCCGAAGACCTGATCGTCGTGTTCGACGGATTGGCGCAACGTCCCCGGTCAATCGAACCGTGCAAAGTTCCCTACCACCCGGAGATCAAGCGTCTTCGTCCGGACACCCACGACGGCACGGTCGCTGCCAAGTAACGACGGAACAGTGTTCCGAGTCGTTGCACTGGTGAGAGTGCCGAACGCTGGGTACGAAGCCGGGGGCCATGCCTTGACCGCGTAGCGGGACAAGCACGCCGTGGCGGAACGACCGGACTGCCTGCCTGTTCGCCTACGGCGTCAAGGCATGGCACCCAACGTGTGCTCCCTGTTCTTGATCGTCGCAAGACTGCGACTGCGTTGCGTGGCAACGCAGCTGGTTTCGTGAGTTTCGTGTCTTTCGTGGTCTCTACTCTCTCGACACGTCCACCAGTTCGGCCGTCACTCGTCCCCGCCGAGTTCTCCCCAGTCGACGATCTCGACCGGGTCGTTCTCGATCGCGTCGAACTTGTTGCGGGTGCTCGTTTCGACTCCCTTCCCGCCGCGGCTGGTGACGCGGTACTTCTGTTGGCCGAAGGCGAGGCGGGTGCCGTTGTCGTTGACGGCGTGCAGTGTGTCGCTGGGGCGGGCGAGGAGTTTGGCGCCGAGGACCTCGTCGCCGGACTCCAGTTTGATCCCCTTCACGCCGAGGCCAGCGTTGCCGAGGACAGGGACCTCGTCGATGGCGAAGTGGATCACGCGGGCGTTTCGGCTGGCGAGGAACATCGTCGTCTGTTCCTCGACGACGAGTTCCGCGTGGACGACGCGGTCTCCCTTCCGCAGCCGGGCGTACTTGCGGCCCGCCTTCGTGCTGGCCGTGCGGTACGGGCTCAGCGAGATGCGCATCACCTGCCCGTGGGCCGTGACGACGAGGATGTACGGCCAGTAGGTCGGCTCCCCCTTGATCTCGTAGTCGACGTCGGTGAAGCGTTCGTCGGTTGTGATGGCGGCGACGATGCTCGCCCCGTCGGCGAGGCGGACGTGCTTCGAGAGCGGTTCGCCGTGCCCGGTCGTCGGCGGGATCTCGGTCACCGGCAGCGTGTACGCGACGCCGTCGCTGGCGAGGAAGACGACCGTGTCCAGCGTGCTGGCCGGCAGCACGGCCTGCACCTCGTCCCCCTCGCGGACGCGAATCTTGTCGATCGTCGAGAGCTTCCCGACCCGCTTGATCCAGCCGTCGCGGGTGAGGACGACGTTCGTGTTCTCCTTGACGATGTAGGTCGCCGCGTCGAACTCGACGACTTCCTCCTCGCTGCCGAGCTGGGTGCGGCGGCGGTCGCCGTAGTTGTCGGCGATCTCCTGCAGCTCGGTCTCGACGACACCCCACAGCTTCTTCTCGCTGGCGAGGATGCCGCGGATCCGTTTCGCCTCGGCTCGCTTCTCCTTTAGCTCCGCGCGAATCTGTTCGATCTCGAGCGACGAGATGCGGTACAGCTGGAGTTCGAGGATCGCGTTCGCCTGCTCGGCGTCGAGCGGGAACGCCTTCTGCAGCTTCTCGCTGGCGTCGGCCTTCCCCTCGCTCTGGCGGATGATCTTGAGGGCCTTGTCGAGGCCGTCGAAGACGATCTCGAACCCTTCGAGGATGTGGATGCGGCGTTCGAGCTGGCGGAGCTGGTACTCGAAGCGGCGGCGGACGACCTCGAGGCGGAAGTCGAGGAACGGCCGCAGCATCTCGACGAGGCTGAGCCGGGCCGGGACGAGCGTCCCTTGTTCGTCCGGGACGAGGGCGGTGAGGTTGAAGCTGAAATTCTGCTCGAGCGACGTGTGCTTGTAGAGGTAGGCCATCACGGCGTCGGGGTCGGCCGACTTCTGGACGTCGAGCACGATCCGCAGGCCGTTCTCGTCGCTCGACTCGTCGTTCGACCCGAGCAGCTGCGGCAGCTTCCGGCCCTGGGCGATGTCGCCGATCTCGCTGGCGAGCGTCTGCGTCGTGACGCCGTACGGCATGCTGGTGATGACGAGGCGGTGCTTGACTTCTTTGCGTTTCTCCTTGTCGAAGGTCCACTCGCCGCGGACCTTGATGGTGCCGCGGCCCTCCTCGTAGCACTTTCGCAGCGTCTTGCGGTCGGCGATGATCCGCCCGCCGAGCGGGAAGTCCGGCCCCTTGATCCCCTTCGTCATCAACTGGGCGACGGTGGCGTCGGGGTTCTTCACGAGGTGAATGGCCGAGCGGACGACCTCGCCGAGGTTGTGCGGCGGGACGTTCGTCGCCATGCCGACGGCGATCCCCTGCGTGCCGTTGACGAGCAGGTTGGGGAAGCGGGACGGCAGGACGACCGGCTCGCGGTCCGTACCGTCGTAGTTCGGCTCCATCTCGACGGTGTCGAAGCGGAGTTCGGACATGAGTTCCGCCGCGACCGCCGAGAGCTTGGCCTCGGTGTAACGTCGAGCGGCCGCGGGCAATCCGATGATCGATCCGAAGTTGCCCTGGGGAATGACGAGAGGAACGCGGAGCGTGAAGTGCTGTGCCAAGCGGACGAGCGCCTGGTAGACGGTCTCGTCGTCGTGCGGATGGAACGAGCCGGTTGTGTCACCGCAGATCTTGGCCGACTTGCGAGCCTTGCCGTCTGCGAGCAGACGCAGGCGGTCGTACATCACGTAGAGGATGCGGCGCTGAACCGGCTTCAGCCCGTCGCGCGCGTCCGGCAGGGCACGAGACGTAATGACCGACATTGCGTAGTTGAGGTATCGCCACCGCGTTTCGTCCTCGATCTGGCGATACAGAATTCGGTCCTCGTCGGTGGCCTGCCCGTTGCCGTTGGGTGAGCGCGTCTTCCCTGCCAAAGTCGGTATCTCCGTGTTTGTCTTCGTTGTTCGCCTCGCTCGGTGTCCCGCCGACATCCGGTCGACCGACACCGGCAAGGCTCACGAGCGACGCGAGGGGACTTCGTGTCCCCTCGCTCCGCGGCCTGTGTTGTTCGTCGAATGGTGAATGCGGCGACGAGCCATGCCTGCTCTGGCTCTTGACTCTTGACCCTCGACTCTTGACCCCTGCAGGCCCCGCCCCGTTCACCGCAGGCGAAGTCTAGGGGTTGTGCGGGATCGACGGAACCGCGCGGTGGTCGCGGTCGGGAGGGTCCGAGCGGTCGTTCGGAACCGTGGCTCCGGTTGTAACGTCTGGAACGGCCGACGATTGCGAACGGCCGTTCGAGGCCGTCCAACCGGCTCAAATGGGTGTCCCGGTCGGCGGGCGGAAACCGAAGGAAGGGACGGAACTTCGTCGAGGGAGCCGGAGGCTTCCTCGCAATTCCGTCCGGACTTCCAGGACCCGGGCGGGACCAACCAGGGAGGGAACCATGACACTTCGCCTTGCCGCTGCCGCCCTTGCCGCGGCCGTCGTCGCCGGTGCGACGACGAACGCCGTCGCCCAGCACCCGCCGGCCCAACAGCCCGGCTACGTCCAGCTGGACGCCCCGCTCAACCCCGTGCCCCGGCCCAACATCCCGTGGCAGGTGGGCGGTGCGATGTACACGAACCAGGCGTTCTACGCCCACGAGATGCTCTACCCGCACTGCTACAAGGCCATGTACGGGCCGTACTACTGGCAGGTCAAGGGCGGGTGGAAGATCACCCGGAACGGCGTTCGCGAGTGCCAGAACTGGCGACTGCGAGGGACCGAGGTGAAGGTCAAGTACCGCTCGTCCCGGTCGCCGTTCGCGCTGTTCCTCCCGCCGTCCACACGCTGACGCTCAGCGAGTTCCCACTTCGGGCCGACGAGGCCCTGCACGACGAAGAAGGAGTCAATCACCATGAAGCGAACGACGTTCGCCTGGGGACTCGTGGGAGCGCTGCTGCTGCCCGCCCTGTCCCTCGCCGAGGAAGCCGGAGTCGTCGTGCTCGACCGTGTCGGACCGACGGTGCGTGCCCAGAACGACGAGAAGCCCGAGCCGCCCCCCGCGCCCGCGAGCAAGGCCCCCAAGCCGGTGCCGGACACGCTGCCCGTCCCGCACGACCACGGGACGTCGATGCACGGCATGCCCGCCTACGGCATGCCCGTCACGGGCTACGGCGACTACGGCATGGTCGGCGGCTACGGCTGCTGTTCCGACGAGGGGCTGAAGCCGACCGGCAACCCGATCCTCGACGCCCCCTTCGAGCTGACCACCGCCCTCTTCAAGGGCATGTTCTGCAAGTGCGGCCGCAGGTGCAGCAGCGGGTGGGGCCAGCAGCCGGGGGCGGCCGATGGCGGCTGCAACAGGTATCGCATGACCTACCCGGTGCGCCCGTGGTACTTCGACCAGCGTGACGGCCAGGTCTACTCGGCCCAGGGCTACGGCGTGCCGATGGCCGTGCCCGTCGCGCCCTGCGTCCGCCACACCTACAACTACAGCTGGGGGATTCCGTCCAGCCGGATCACGCCGCTGTCGCGGATGCCGGGGCCGGGCGGCTACTGATCTCCCTCACACCGCCGGCGCCCGCGCTTCGTGGGCACGCCGGCGGATCTCGAACACCCGCCTCACGGACGACGACCGCCGCGGGGCCGAACGAAGGTCAAGACGATGCGACGAACTCGAACGACTCTCGCGGCGCTGGCGACCGCCGTCGGCCTCGCCGCACTGGCCGGCCCGGCGGCCGCTCAACAGGGGAACGGCCTTCACGACAGCGGCTGGGCACCCCCCGCCCGCGTGCCGGTCTACCGCGTCCCGGTCGAGTACCAGCGGTACTACCCGAAGACGTGGTACGGCAGCCCCGGCGGTTCGCTGCCGGCCCAGTACCCGGTCACCTACGTCCCCACCGACACCATGCAACTGGGGTACTACTGGCAGCGGGTCCCCAGCTGGCAGCCGAGGCCGGGGATGCTCCCCGCTCCGCCGCGGCCCGACCAGTGGATGATGCGGCAGCACCAGTTCGCCAACCCGCCCATGATGTACAACATGACCTACCGCCAGTGGTGCAAGCAGATGAAGCGCGGAATGCCGCCGCAGGGCACTCCGCACGGCCCGGCCGTCACGCCGATCGGCTACGGCCACCCGGTTCAGGCCAAGCCGTTTCCGAAGTCCGAGAGCAAGGCCGAGGACTCGAAGCCCGAGGACCCGAACGCCGCGACCGACAAGACGGCGCTCGCTCCGTTCCTCACCCGCTGAACCACGTCGAGAACACCAAGAGTTCTCTCCCTGGTTGAAGCACGGGCACCGACACGTTCGGTGCTCGTGCTTCTCTTCGTCCAGGGACGGACTCGCGTCAGGGGCCAAACTCCGGTTGCAGCGCGAGGAACCGGTCCCGCCAGGTCTCGCCGCCCAGCGAAGGGTGCAGTGTCCGCGTGATCGCGAACAACTGCTTCGCCGTCTTCGTGTCGCCGGTCCGCAACAGGCCGAGCACGACGTGGTACCGCGCCTCGAACCACGGATCGGTCCCGGGCTGCTCGGCCCGTTCCAGCACTCGCCAGACCGGAAGGGCGACCGCGAGACACTCCCGCCGGCCGCACTCGCCGAGACGCACGGCGACGGCGTACCGCAGATCGTCGTCACGCGGACTCTCGGCCAGCAGTCGCTCGGCCGTCTCGACGGCCTGCTTCGTCCGTCCCGTCGCGAACAACGCCTCCAGCAGACACGAGTCCAGCCGACGGCGAACGTCCGCGTCCAACCGGTCCCGCTGGGCGGCGAGCGGTTCTGCGACGGCCAGTTGAAGCCGCCCGAGTTGGCCGACGAGTTGGTCGTCTGCCTGCTCGAGTGCACCGGTGAGTCCGTCGAGCACGTCGAGAACGACGCGGGGATCGGAGCCGGCGCGGCCCTCGATGAGTTGCCTGGCGGCATCGACCTGCCCACGACCCGCGAGAGCGACGACCCGCAGCTGTGCGGCTTCCCGGGCGACGGCTGCCCACGTCGTCCGCCGCGACGCCGAAGTCTCGTCCTCCTGAATCGCCTCCCACGTCGCCGTCACACGCTCCAGCATCGCGTCCGCGGTGTCGTAGTCGACGGGGGCCGTGACGAGCAGCAGCCGGGCCAGCGACATCGCCACCTTCGCCTGCCAGCGGTCGAGCGGGTGAAGCAGGGGAGGGAACCGCTCCACGTAGGCGGTCAGCGACGAGCGCGCCGCACGTTCCCACTCGTCGGCCGGCTGTTCGAGCTCCCGGAGTCGGTCGAGGACGAGCTCGTACATCCGGGCCGCTCCGGCAGCCGCCTCGAACCCACGGTCGTGGCCGATCGGCACCCGCAGGTACTCGCGGAGCGCGTCCGTGTACTGAAGCCTTCGTTCGTGCAGCCGGGCGAGAAGCAGCGTCGCCTCGGCCGCGGTGTCGTCTCCCGGGAAGCGTCGTCGGTGCGACTCGAGCGCGGCCACGTACTCGCCACGACGCG
>JANQQW010000341.1 GCA_028284885.1 Planctomycetaceae bacterium | reverse complement strand
GGGGGGCGACTTGAAGGTCCGCCTGATCGCGAAGAGTGCACGCGAGGCGAACCTGTCCGTCGAGAACACGACGGCCGCTCCGCTCACGGTCGCCATGCCGCCGGCCATCGCCGCCGTGCACGTGCTGAAGCAGTTCCAGCCGCTCCCGAACCAAGGGCCGTTCGGCATCGCCCCCGACCCGAATCTGCTCAACACGGGGCAAGGGCAGGCGATCGGCGGCCCGGTCAACCCGCTGAACGGGCCGTTCCCGCAACAGAACGCGCTCTTCGGCAACGGCAACAACCAGCTGGGGCCGGGTCTCAACTTCTTCTCCGTTCCGCCGGAACGGTCGGTCTGGCTGAAGGTCGACTCCGTCTGCCTGGACCACGGGAAGCCGAACCCGAAGCCGCAGATGTCGTACGTCGTCGTGCCGCTCGAGAAGCAGGTGGACGACCCGGTGCTGCAGCAGGTGCTGACCGACTACGACACGGAGACCGAGAGCCGTACCGCCCTGCAGGCCGCCGCGTGGCACTTCTCGAACGGCTACTCCTGGGAGGAGATCGCCCGGTTGCCCGTCCGCCGCGGCAACATCGTCCGTGCCTACTTCACGGCCGGGGACGTGAAGCTCGCCAAGTCGCTCGCCGAGCAGGCGCGGAAGAAGATCGAAGCCCGCGAGCAGCAGTCCAACACGACGACCACCGTCACGCGTGCCGTTCGTGTCGCGGACTGAAGCGAGTCGCCGCCGGCTCAACCGAACGACTCGACCACGCCGCTGAGAACCCTCTCCGCGGCGTGTGTCGTGCGCACGATCAACGCGCCGGTGGAGTCGATGCCCTCGCAGCGGCCTTCCACCAGCCGATCGTGGACGCGGACGCCCACGGAGCGTCCGGTCAGCGCACAGTGTTCGTGCCAACGGCTGGCCAGTTCGTCACGCTCATCGCGAAGACGGTCCAACTCGACCGAATGGACCACGACGAACCCCCGGAGAACTTCGAGACGCTCGACCGTTCGTCCGAGCAGGGTGCGAACCGAAGTCGCCCGAGCCTGAACGTCGGCGGGAGCCCGGGTGAAGTCGTTGTTCACGTTCAGCCCGACCCCGACGACGACCCGGCCGTGGGACTCCTCGACGAGGATCCCGGCGATCTTCCGGTCGCCGACGAGGACGTCGTTCGGCCACTTCACCAACGGGACGAGCGTTCCCGACGGTGCTGCGCCGACGGCCAAGGCCCCCGCGACGACCTCCCGCACCGCGAGCCCGGTCGCCAGCGCGACCAGTGGGAGCCGGGGGAGCGACAGTCCGAGGGCGTTGCGGTCGAATACGACGGAGAAGGTGAGCGCCCCGGCACTCGACCACCACTGGTTGCCACTTCGGCCGCGGCCCGCCGTCTGTTGCTCGGCCACGACGAGTGCCGGCAGTCCGCCGCCGTCCCTGCCGAGTTCCGCAGCCCGGTCGTTCGTCGAACCGAGCACGTCGTGGTGTTCGGCCCGCGCGAGCGTCGAGTGTTCGACGAGGAAGTGCAGGTGGTCGGCGAGTCCGTCGTTCACGCCGGAATGCTAGCCGAATCCCCGGGCAGGGACACGCGGCCGGGCGTCAGTTCACGTCTTCGAGCATCTCGTCGAAGACCGGGTTGTCCAGTCGGCCCTTCGAGCTCCACTTCACGAAATTCACCCGGAGCACCTTCTGCGGCTCGACCCACGTTCCGCCGTGACTCACGTCGACGAACGGCGTCGGTCGTTGGATCGTCGGCAGTTCCCGCGTGAGCGCGGCCTGGACGTCGTCCGGAAGGGTGGCGAACGGCAGCGAACCGACGTACTGCAGCTTCCGCCTGAACATCGAGGCGAGCATCAGACTCTGGATGCGACCACGCGTCCCGGGCACGTACCCCAGCACGAGCACGTCCACTTCCTCCTTGCGGACGATCTCCTGCTTCTTCTCCTCTTCGGCAGTGGCCTCCTCCTCGCCGGCGACCTCGTCGAGTGCCTCCTCCAGCGTGTCCGGCCCCCCCTCGCGTTCGGCCCGGGCGCGCTTCGTGACCTCCTTCACGAGGTTGACCTCGGCCGACTTCTTGAAGCCCCAGTCCTCCTCGAAGATGCCCATCCAGTTGATGCCGCCGACCACGGCGACCGCGACGAGCACGGCCGTGACACCCCAGCCGGCACACCAGATCCGCCACGCGTTCTTCGGGAGGTCTCGCGTCGTCGGGCGCCAGATGCCGAACGGCTTCATGAAGAGGTCGACCGGGCCGAACTTGTCCGACTCGGACACCGCAGCCATGTAGGCGGCGAGGTGCCCCGTGGCGAACAACAGCAGCCCGGCGAGGACCTGGAACATCGTCCAGACGGCCCGCGTGCTCGTGGGCAACGTGAACCGGACGGCGATGCCGACGAGGAAGAGGGCGACGACGCCGGCTCCGAGGATCCGCACCCAGGGGGCGATCGCGTCGGAGAGGTCCGTCGGTTCGGGATCCCAGTCCTCGGACTGCTGACCGAGGTCGAACGTGCGACCGAACCGTTCACTGTAGCCGCAGGTCGGGCACCACTCCGTCTCCGTCCACGGCTCCGTTCGGCCGCAGTTCTTGCAGAGTGGCTCCCGTTCCGTCTCGACGGCTTCGAGGTCCTGCTCGACCTCCGCAACGCTCGCTTCGCTCATGATCCCGTCCGCGAACCGGTCCACTCGACGGACCGCATCCAGCAGCGGCCCGAACCGTGCAAACCTAGCTCGTGCGGAGCGGGGCGAAGCGGAAATCCACGACGAGCGTTTCCTACAACCGTTCCAGTCGGACCTAGTTCCGCTTGGGACGCGGCCGCCGCTGGATTGCCGCGGTGTACGGCGGCTTGTCGAACGTGCTGCCGTCGCCCGTCACGCGGGGGTCGCCGGTCTCCTTCAGGATCGTCGACAGTCGCTCGGCGAGCTCGGCCCGCACCTTCGCGTACTTCGGAACCGACGCGACGTTCTCGATCTGGTGCGGATCGGCCCCGAGTTCGTACAGTTCCTCGGCGGGCCGACGGCCGAAGGCCCACTCGACGTACTTCGCCATGCCGTCGTCGTTCCGGTGCTCGGCGATCCAAGCCTTGGTCGGGCTCGCGTCGAAGTCACCGAACGCGGCGAACGTGTTCTCCCGCATGCGTTCGTACGTCGGCCACTCTCCGTCGGGAGCCCCCATGCCGGGCCCCACGCCCATCGGCCAACGCTCCGGCGCGAAGTTGCGGACGTAGAGGAAGTCGTCCGTCCGGATCGCCCGCTGCGGGTAGGGCAGCATGCCGGGCCTCGCCGCGGCGACGTGCCGTTCCCGCCCGACGACGACGTGGTCTCGCGACGCATCGACGCGGCCAGCCTTCTCCGAGTCGACCAGCGGCAAGAGGCTGCGGCCCGTCATCACGTCCGGCGGCTGCACGCCGCCCGCCTCACAGAACGTCGGGGCGAGGTCCATCAGGTTGACGAAGTCCGTCACGACGCGTCCTTCGTGCTTGCCCCACCGCACGGCCAACGAGACTCCGACACCGAAGTCGTACAGGTTGCACTTGCCCCGCGGGAACCCCGGCGCGCCGTGGTCGCCGCTGACGACGACGATCGTGTTGTCGAGTTCGCCCATCTCCTCGAGCTTCGCGAGCAGCACGCCGATGGACTCGTCGAACGCCTTGACCTCGCCGAGGTAGTCCGCGAAGTCCTCGCGGACGACCGGCACGTCCGGCAGGAACGGCGGCAGCTTCCCCTTCAGGTCGTCCGGGTCGATGCCCCACAGCTTCTTGCCGGACCCGGCGATCCACTTGCGGTGCACGTTGGTCGGGCCGAACCAGTAGCAGAACGGCTGCCCGTCCTTCCGCTTGGCCAGGAACGCGTCGAAGTTGCCCGAGACCTCGTCGTAGAGCGCCTGCTTCCCGGCCTCGACGTCCTTCTGACGCGAGACGAACTGCGAAAACCCGTTGAACCGCCCTCCGGCCTTGCCGAACGAGGTCCGAGCCCCGCCGGCCCCGGCGTTCGCCGGCGTGCCGGGCCCCCAGACCTTGTAGGTGTAGCCGATGTGGTAGCCGTGCTTCTCCAGCAGGAGCGGGTAGGTCGGAATCGCGGGATCCCACTTCGCCCCTTGCAGAATCGCCCCCATGCCCGTGCGGTAGAAGTACTGCCCGGACAGCAACGAACTCCGGCACGGGGTGCACGACGGAGCCGTGACGAAGGCGTTCGTGAACAGGACACCCTCACCGGCCACGCGGTCGAAGTGCGGCGTCTCGAAGACGTCGTTCGGCGACGGCGTCCTCGGATCCCGGTACGCACTCGCGTAACGGCCCCAGTCGTCGGCGAACGCGAACAGGATGTTCGGCCGCTCCGCGGCGCGGGCCGACGTGGCGAAGGCCCAGCCGACGACGGCAAGGCAGAACAGCGAGAGGCGAAGCGGTCGGTCTGTCATGGTGCGGTTCGTACGAGTGGTCGTGTCGGTCAGCTCGACGCGTCGAAGTGTTCTCGAATCCACGAGCGGAAGTCGCGGACGATCGCGTTCTCCTCGTCCTCGAAGGTGCGGTCGAAGAACGTCGCGAGGTCGGCGGAGGCCAAGTCGGGAAACGTCACGGAGTGCGTGGACTCCTCGTACTCATCGCCCGCCAGACGCAGGAACCGGAGCGAGTGGCCGTCGTCGTGCCAGACCTCGGGAACGGCGAGTTGCGCGTAGACGTGCAGTTTGGTCAGCGAGTCGCTCGTGACGTCGACCTCGATCACGAGGTCCGGCGGCGGGTCACGCCGGCGCTCCCACTCGTCGATCCCGCGGAGCTTCGACTCGTTCGGCGACCAGAAGCAGTTGTCCGGTTCGAGCCCGAGCTTCTTCTCCTTGATCCGCATCGTGAGGTCCCCGCCGCTCATCAGCGGCAGCCCTCGTTCGAGAGTCCATTCACCGACGAGCCGGCAGAGGACGTTCCACCGTCGGCCGTGACGAAATCCGGGCGACATCAGCAGCAACTCCCCGTTGTCGTACGTCATCCGCACGCCGTTGTTCGACGGCTGGTCCCGCAGCGCGACGTAGGTGTCCCAAGCCACGTCGTGCAGCCGGATGCGGATGCAGCCGTCGGTCACGTCGGTCGATGCTGTCGTCGGAGTCTCGACGGCCATGCTGGTCTCCCTGGGGCCTTACCGACCGTGCTTCTCGCGAACCCACGTCCGGAACTCGCGGACGAGCTGCGTGTCGTCGATCTCGTACACCCGTTCGAGGAACGGCTCGAGGTCGGTCGGCTGCAACTCGGGGAACGACGCGGAGTGCGTGACCGGTTCGTAGGCGTCGCCGCGAAGGGCGAGGAACCGCAGGCCGTCCAGCCCGACGATCCACAGCTCGGGAATCCCGAGCTCGCGGTAGATCTCGACCTTCACGCCCACGACGTTGGTGACCTCCACCTCGACGGCGAGATCCGGCGGGGGGTGCACGCCGAACTCGTAGTCGACGACGGTCTTCATCTCCTTGGCCGACGAGACGTAGAAGCAGGAGTCCGGTTCGAGCCCCTTCTTCTTGATCTCGTCGCGAAACGTGGTCGCCCCGCCCGCAACGAGCGGAAGATCCCGTTCGACGGCCCAGTGCTCGACGAGCCGGGCGAGTGCCCGGCCGGTCCGTTCGTGTCGGTGTGAGGGCGACATCAGGATCAACGTTCCTTCGTCGTAGACCATCCGCGTCCCCCAGTTCTCCTCGAGGTCGCGAAGTGTGACGTAGGTCTCCCACGGCACGCCCCGGAGCAGGACGAACGGCTCGCTCGTCGGTCGTTCCAAGATCATGAGCACCTCCTGCCCCTGACTCTACCAGAATCACGCCCGGGGCTCGGTCATGCTCATCGGGTCGAGGGCGGCGGCGAGTTGGTCCGGGGGGAGGATCTCCTGCTCGACGCACAGCTCGCGGATCGTCTTGCCGGTCTTGAAGGCCTCCTTCGCGAGGGCGGACGCCTTCATGTAGCCGATGTACGGGTTCAGGCTGGTCACCATCGACAGCGACTTCTCGACGGCCGCCTCGCACGCCTCCTCGTTCGCCTCCATGCCGTCCACACACAGGTCGGTGAATGCCGTCGCGCCGCCGGCGAGGATCTTCACGCTCTCCAGCGTCGTCTGCCCCATCACGGGCATCATGATGTTCAGCTGGAACTGCCCGCCCGTCGCGCCGCTGAAGGTGATGCAACCGTCGTTCCCGATCACGCGGGCACACACCTGCATCAGGCTCTCGCAGAGGACCGGGTTCACCTTGCCCGGCATGATGGAACTGCCCGGCTGCAGGTCGGGGATCTTGACCTCGTAGAACCCGCACCGCGGCCCGCTGCCGAGCCAGCGGACGTTGTTGGCCACGTTGAACAGCGTCGTCGCGACCGCCTTGAGTTCGCCGTGCGACTCCACGAGCCCGTCCCGCTGGGCGTTTCCCTCGAAGTGGTTGACCGCCTCGACGAACGGCACGCCGGTCTGCTCGACGAGCACCGCGGCGACGCGACCACCGAACTCCGGGTGCGTGTTGATGCCCGAGCCGACCGCCGTCCCGCCGACCGGGAGTTCGAGCACGGCTTCGAGTGCCCGCTGGGCCCGTCCGATCGAGAGTTCGAGTTGCCGGGCGAAACCGCCGAACTCCTGGCCGAGCCGCAGCGGCGTGGCGTCGGCGAGGTGCGTGCGACCGATCTTGATGACCTGGTCCCAGGCGGTCGCCTTCGCGGCGAGCGCGTCCTTCAGCTTCGTCAGGGCGGGAATCAGGTCCCGCTGGATCGTCACGCCGGCGGCGACGTGGATCGCGGTCGGGAACGTGTCGTTCGTGCTCTGCCCCATGTTCACGTGGTCGTTGGGGTGCACCGGCTTCTCGGCGGCGAAGCGGTCACCGCCGAGGATCTCGATCGCCCGGTTCGAGATGACCTCGTTGACGTTCATGTTGCTCGAGGTGCCCGAGCCGGTCTGGAAGACGTCGATGGGGAACTCGCCGTCGAGCTGGCCGCCGGCGACCTCCTGCGTGGCGGCGAGCAACGCCTCGACCTGCTCGTCGGTCAGCGGGTTCTTGCCCGTGCCGGTCAGCTTGCCGAGGTCCCGGTTCGCGACGGCACAGGCGTGCTTCACGCGGCCCATGGCGTGCACGAGGTCCGGCGGAAGGGTCCACCCCGAGACGGGGAAGTTCTCCACGGCTCGCTGCGTCTGGGCGCCGTAGTAGGCGTTGGCGGGAACCTGAACCTCGCCCATGGAATCGACTTCGGTGCGAAACTCGCTCATCGGTCCGCTCTCGGTTGGGAGTGCACGCGGCAGTTGTTCGGTGACGAGACGCCCGTCAGATCAGGTGCTCGGACCGACATGATATCGCCCCGCCGCTTTCCCCGAAACGACGTGGCTT
Source organism: Planctomycetaceae bacterium (assembly GCA_028284885.1). Taxonomy (GTDB): domain Bacteria; phylum Planctomycetota; class Planctomycetia; order Planctomycetales; family Planctomycetaceae; genus JANQQW01. The sequence goes on along the minus strand of JANQQW010000341.1, from coordinate 12,676 downwards.
TCGCGGTCAACACCCGGTAGCCTGACGACACACGTGATCGTTCGATCAACCTCCAACGGGCCTGACAGATGAACCGCAATCACGCAGCGCCTCGTTCGCTCCGACGACTCGGATTCGGAAACCGCAAGGGCCTCGGCGCCGGCGGCGCGGTCCTCTTGTTCGTCTTCGTGGTGATCCGCTGCTACGGGATCTACTACCGGTCGCAGGCTCGCCGCGAACGCACCGAAGCCCAGTACAACGTGCAGCAGCCGCAGGTGCGGTACGACGCCGACCGGGCCTGGGAGCAGCGTGCCCACGATCGCTGGCGGGATCGGGCAGAGAGGGCTCGCCAACAGGGCCGCGAAGTCGCCAACCACGACTTCTCCGGGCACGACGCCGGCAGCAGCCGGTTCGACCGCACGCCGATGCGACGCTTCGGCAGGCCGGACCCCGAGCCGGAGCCCAGCGTCCCGTCCGCGTCGGAGGCCCTCGGCCAACTCGGACTCCCGTCGATCGACAGCATCCCGCTGCCCGCGTTCCCCGAACTCGCCAATCCGCGGAAGTACCTCGTCAACGGCGACCACCAGTTCACCTGGTTCGACGTGACGCTGAAGCCGACCGTCTCCCCCGCGGCTCCCGGGCAGGAGATGCAGCTGCGGGTGCACGTTCCGCACAGCGACGGCGCGTTCGAACGCCGGCCGCTCGTGCTCGTCCCACCGGACGGAACGAATCTCGTCCAGGGAGCCGAGATCGAGTCGGGCGAGCCGGAGAACCGGCAGGTGCTCGAGTTCGTCGAGGCCGGGTTCGTCGTGGTCAGCTACTCGCTCGACGGAGCTCGCCCCGACCTCGGTCCCTCGCACGAGGAGATGGCCGAGTCCTACAAGCAGTTCCTCGCCGCCCACGCGGGACTCGTCAACGCACGGAACGCGTTGGAGTACGCGCTCGAGCAGGTCGTCCACGTCGATCCGAAACGGATCTTCACGGCGGGCCGGAACACGGCCGGCACCCTGTCGCTGCTGCACGCCGCCCACGAGCCGCGGCTGACCGGCTGCATCGCGTTCGCCCCGGTCACCAACCTGCAGGACGACGAGGACATGCAGACCCTGCGACGACACCCGGACGCCGACGAGGTCCTGCCGAACCTCGAGTCGTACTCGCTGGCGTTCGCCCCCGTCGCCGTCGCCGACCGGATTCGCTGCCCGGTCTTCCTGTTCCACGCGGCCGACGACTCCGTCGTTCCGCTGAGCAACTCGTTGCAGATGAAGGCCAAGCTGCCCTCCACGCCGGTCGTGCTGCTGCGAGCCACCGAGGGGGATCACCACGACGCGATGGTCCGGGTCGGTCTGCCGGCCGCCGTGAAGTGGATCAACGCCCTCACCAAGGACTCGGAGCCAGACGAACCGGCGGTCGCGGTGGCCGGACCGGACACGACCTCCGTCACGCCTCCGCCCGAGCCTGCCAACGTGCAGGACCGCATCACGCCGCTGCAGGCGGCCGGGCCGTCCGCGGTCGCGCAGCTGCGAACCAACATGCGGAATCTCTCCGGCACCTGGCGGGACCGGGCCAACCGGAAGATCTTCCTCGACGTCGTCGAACGGGAGCGGCTGGGGGGCGTTGTCTACCACCTCGTCGTCCGGTACGCCGAACGACTGCCCAACGGGCGCTGGCGTCTCGACGCGAAGGGGAACAACGTCTACTCTGAGGCCGAAGCCGTCCTCGCGACGAACCGGCTCAACCAACTGGTCGCCGACGTCGGCGGCCGAACCACGCTCGTCCTGAACGCCGGTCTGCTGGTCGTCCAGGGTCCCAGCCTGCAGGGCGTGTTCTCACGCGTCCGGCGCTGACACGCACACGACGGAAGGGAAGTCCGCGATGAATGGTTCCAAGACCGCCGTGGCCCGGCGACTGACGTACGGCCTCGTTCTCGCGGGTCTCCTCTTCGGCTGCAACAACTCGTATCCGGAGTCGAAGCACATCGTCACGCTGGACGAGTCGAACTTCGACGCAACGATCTCCGAAGGGGTCGTCCTCGTCGACTTCTGGGCGACTTGGTGCGGTCCCTGTCGTCAGCAGGGCCCCATCGTCTCGAAGATGGCCGACGAGTACGCCGGCAAGGCGACCATCTGCAAGCTGGACGTCGACGAGGCCGGGGCGCCCGCCGCGGAGTACCAGGTCAGCAGCATCCCCACGCTGATCCTGTTCCGCGACGGACAACCGGTCGACCAGTTCGTCGGGGTGACTGCCGCTCCGGAACTGCGGCAGGCGATCGACGCGGCACTCGCGAAGTAGGCCGGGCTACTCGTCGAGCGACGCGAGTACGCCGTCGAGGTACGACCGCAGCTTCGGGTCCGTCTTCTCGAACCCGTTCGTCGAGGCCGGCTGCCCGATCGCGCGTCGCATGGCGTTGTGCATCAGGTAGCGCCCGCCGTCGTTGGTCAGGTGAATCGCGTCGCGGTGCAGGTCGGCCACCTTCCCGATCGGCGCCCGCTCGGCCGCCACGTCCTCGGCGACCTTCGCCAGCAGCTCGATCGCCCGCGTCGAGCGGAACTCCCGCTTCGGGTACTTCGCCCGGAGCCGGGTCGTCAGGGCCTCGAAGTACGCCCGCGAGTGCGTCAGCGGACCGGCCGGGTCGTCGTCGGCGTACTCCTCGACCCGCTTCTCGTGGTGGGCCCAGCCGGTGTGGACGACGACGACCGCCCGCGGCTGCATCTCGATCCACTTCGAGATCGTCGCCACGTCCTCGTCGAGCGTCGAGCGGTAGTGCGGCTGCACGCAGAGCAGGTCGTACTGCTTCTTCACGAGTGCCCGGGGCCACAGCGTCGACGACTTCACGCACGGCTCTTCCGGGTTCGCGTGGATGAACGGCAGGTTCTTTCCGCAGTCCACGTGCCACTGCACGTCGCCGTCCAGCCGCGAGGGTACGGTGTCCCACGTCAGCGAGTTGCCGATGAGGTAGACGCTCTTCCCGTCCGTGCCGGGCGCCGCGTCGTCGGCCAGCGTGGCCGTGGTGAGGACCGGCAGCAGGAACAGGGCAAGGAGGGTGCGGGCGAGCATGTCGAAACCTCGGTTGGACTACTTTGCGAAAAGGTTGCCACGGTCCTCGAACGCCTTGAACTCGAGCGCGTTGCCGGACGGATCCTCGAGGAACATCGTCCCCTGCTCGCCCGGCTGCCCCTCGAAGCGAACGTACGGCTCGATCACGAACCGGACGTCGGCCTCGCGAAGCCGGTCGGCGAGTCGCCGCCACGTCGCCATGTCGAGCACCACGCCGAAGTGCGGCACGGGCACGCTGTGACCGTCGACGGGGTTCGCCACCGGCGGCCTGTCGCCGCGGTCGCGGTCGACGTGGCAGACGAGTTGGTGGCCGAAGAAGTCGAAGTCGACCCAGGTCGTGTCGCTGCGTCCCTCCGGACAGCCGAGCAGGCCGCCGTAGAACGCGCGCGAACTCGGCAGGTCGGCGACCGGAATCGCGAGGTGAAACGGGGCGAGCCCGTCTTCGTTGCGGCTCTCGTCCGTCCGACCGACTTCGACGGTGCTCATGACGACTCCTCGGGACACGTCTCACGCAAGGCGACTGGGGGGCCGGTTCGGGACAACGCGGGTTGCCGAACGTGCGACCACCAGACGACAATGATCCGGAACCGCGGACGAAGCAAGCGTTCGGGCCCTCCAACTGTCGAATCGACGATGTCGGACACGAGTCACGGTGACGAACCCGACCCGCCCACCGGCTCGACGCCGCTTCCCACCGGCTCGACGCCGCTTCCCTCCGGCTTCGGGACCGACGACACCGAGTACGTCGACGGGGACTTCCCGCTCACACCGTCTGGAGCCGACGGCTCCGCGGTGCCGACAGGTTTCCCTCGCTCGCCGAACGGGTCAAGTCGGGCGAGCCTCAACAGGTCTGGCTGAACGGCAAGCCGATCGTCGACAGGACGCCGGGAGCGAACGCACCGGTGAAGATCGAGGCGTTCACGAATCGCTACGAGACGTACACGATCGGGAAGGCCGAGGAGTACCTCGTCCCCGGCAGGAACGTGATCGCCCTGTACGGCTCGTTCGTGAAGGGCTTCGGCGGCCGGTGGATGGACGCCGGCCTGAGCGTCCGGTCGGGCGAGTCGCCGAAGTGACGCGGCCGGTCGCGACGGCTCAGCCGCGAGTCAGCTTCTGGAACCGGTCGAGCAGGTCCCGCGTGACGGGGCCTGGTTCGCCGTTGCCGATGGCCCGACCGTCCAGCTTGACGACCGGGACGACCTCGGCCGCGGTGCCGGTGAGGAAGCACTCGTCGGCGACGTAGAGGTCGTGGCGGACGAGGGTGGTCTCCTCGACCGGCAGGCCGGCTTCTCGGGCGAGGTCGATGACCGCCTTGCGCGTGATGCCGTCGAGGATGCCGGCGTCGGTCGAGGGGGTCTTCAGGACGCCGTTCTTGACGAGGAACACGTTGTCGCCGGTGCACTCGGCGACGTGCCCCTCGTGGTTCAGCATGAGCGCCTCGACGCTGCCGGCGTCGGTCCCCTCGATCTTCGCGAGGATGTTGTTCAGGTAGTTCAGCGACTTGATCCGCGGGCTGAGGGCCTGCGGGTGGTTGCGGATCGTGCTCGCCGTGACGAGTTCCAGCCCGTTCTCGTAGATCTCCGGCGGGTACAGCGTGATGGTGTCCGCGATGCAGATCACCTGGGGGTTGGCCGTTTTGCGGATGTCGAGCCCCAACGTCCCGGAGCCGCGGGTGACGACGAGGCGGACGTAGCCGACGTCGATCCCGTCGGCGACGTTCGCGGCCACCGTCTCCTCGACGACCTGCGTCATCTCGGCCGGCGAGATCGGGATCTCGAGCCGGATCGCCGAGGCGGACTCGTACAACCGGTCGACGTGTTCGGCCAGCAGGAAGACCTTGCCGCCGTAGACGCGGATGCCCTCGAACACGCCGTCGCCGTAGAGGAGACCGTGGTCGTAGACGCTGACGACGGCCTGCTCGGGCGGGACGAGTTGACCGTTGACGTGAACTTTCGAGGGCATCGGGGGCTGGCTCCGGGTCGATGAAGTCCAAGGATTCTCGCGGCGTCGACGGGTGCGGTCAACGCGACGGACCGACACACGGGCAGGCCGGGAGTTCGCGGGAATCGCTCACCGGCGAGCCGTGCGAACCCGAGTGGCAGCCGCCCGCAGGGAGTCCCCCGGGCCGAAAGACGCACGCGTGCTGGCGGGCGTTCCGGGAACACCGCCGGCCACCCGGCCGAGTCGAGACGGTGCAGCCGCCCGGTTCCGGTCGAGCGGCGAGGCGACGCGGCGGGCCGCGGAGAATCCGCCCGGCTGTCGTCGGCGGGAGTCGGCCACCATGGTGTTGCCCCGCCGGGCCGCCACGCGGTCGAAGGCTTCCCGCGCCACCCGCGAGTCGTCCTCCCGCGAGACGAAACGCGTGTCGGCCCCGAGCGGCGCGGCGTCGTACCGGACCGGCTCACGCCGTTCCGCCCGTCCGGTGGCACGGGCCAGGAACTCCTGCCGCGGCCCGTTCGAGCGAATGTCCTGGAACCGGATGCGGGAGAACTGGATCGTCGGCCCGAACTGGTTCCGAAACCCCGGAGCGCGGTGGCTGAAGCCGCGGAACGCGAACGAGCGGAACGGCTGTGCCTCGAAGCGGAACCCGAACTGGTACGGTTCCTGAGCCCCGACGGGAGTCGCCGACACCAGCAGAACGAGGAGGAACGACGCACGCACGGAACACGACCTCGAAACCCGGACAGATCCGTTATCGGTTCGTCGGCGCGCTCGGTTTCAGCCAGAACGGCGGAATCGGTCGCCGCCACTTCGACCCGGACCGGTGTCCCGTCAGGGTTCCCTGCCCGTCCGGCTGACCTCGGCGACGACGGCCTCGGAGTCGTCCACCGCGACGGGCACCTCGCGGCCCTGCTCCGCTCTGCGCGACATCGTGACGACGAGGATGCCGGCCGCAATGCAGCCGCCGGCGACGAACAGGTACGGAGAAAGTTCGTCGCCCCGGAACAGGACGGCGAACAGCGTCCCGAAGAGCGGTGTGAGGAAGCTGAAGACCGTGATCTGCGAGGCCGAGTGCCGCTTGAGGAGGGCCGTCTGCACGGCGAAGCAGAACCCGCCGACGCAGACGCCCTGGTACAGCAGCCCGAGGACGACCGGCGTATCGACCCTGTCCCAGCGGACGGTCTCGGTGAAGAAGGCCAGCACGAAGAAGAACGCCGTCCCGATGAGGTCGTGCCACAGGATCAGCTTGCCCGGCTCGACGTACTTCGTGGCCCACTTCGTGTAGATGATCTTGAGAGCGAGCACGAACGCACTCGTCAGCATGATCAGGTCGCCCACGAAGTCGGCCGGATCCCCGTCGACCGCTGCGCCGGGATCACCCGTGTCGGAGGCGACCAGCGTCCCGACGCCGACGACGGCCAGCAGCACGCCCAGCACGCGCGCTCCGTTCAGCCGGTCGTGCTTCGTGACGAAGTGCTCGACGACCAGCACCCAGAAGATGAACGTGTTGATGCACAGCGTGCTGTGCGACGCGTTCGACCGGGAGAGGGCGAGCGTGAAAAGGCCGATCTGCACGTACAGGAACAAGCCCGCCCCGAAGCTCGGCCACCACTCGCCGCGGCGGAGCCGCATCTCGCTGCCGTGGTACAGGCACCAGCCGATCATGAACAGACCGGCGAGACCGAACCGGATGCCCGAGATGCTGACCGGTTCGAAGGCGGGCAACGAGAACTTGACGGCGGTCGGCGTCCCCCCCCAGAGCGCCGCGGTCAGCAGCACGAGCAACGTGTCCCCCACGCCCAACGGCCGCGGGGCCGGGGGAGGCTCGGCGTTCGGCTCGTCGCTCGTCATCGGGACGACACTCCTCGGAACGCAGGCGTCTCGCCCGCCTTCGCAGACCGACCGACGTTCGTGCGGGCGGGACGCCCGCGTTCGGGGTCGAGCGCCGACCCGAGACCGACCGGTTGCCGCTTCACAGCATCGGGCCGATTCGCCAGGGGACGAACTCCTCGTCGCCGAGTCCCTGCAGTTCGCTCTTCGTCTTCTCACCGCTCGCGACGGAGACGACCTTCTCGAAGATCTCGTGGCCGAGTTCCTCGACGGTCGCCCCTTCGTCGAGGATGCGACCGGCGTTGAGGTCCATGTCGTCCGGCAGCCGCTCGTAGGTCGGCGTGTTCGTGCAGACCTTGATCGTCGGGCTGGGCTTGCTGCCGAAGCAGCTGCCGCGGCCGGTGGTGAAGACGATCACGTTCGCCCCGCCGGCCGTCATGCCGGTGACCGAGGGCGGGTCGAAGCCGGGCGTGTCCATGAAGACGAAGCCCTTCTCCGTGACCGGCTCGGCGTACTCGTAGACGGCCCGGAGTGCCGTGCTGCCCCCCTTCGCGACCGCCCCGAGCGACTTCTCGTAGATCGTCGTCAGCCCGCCCCGTTTGTTCCCCACGCTGGGGTTGTTGTCGATGACGACGCCGAACTTCCGGCAGTGGTCCTCCCACCAGCGAATCCGCTCGACCAGCTTCTCGCCCACCTCTTGGGAGACCGCCCGGCGGGTCAGCATGTGCTCGGCCCCGTAGACCTCGGTCGTCTCGGAGAGGATGGACGTGGCCCCGTGGGCGACGAGCAGGTCGCTGGCGATGCCGACCGCCGGGTTCGCCGTGACGCCCGAGTTCCCGTCGCTGCCGCCGCACTCGGTCCCCACGATCAACTCGGTGACCGGGACCGGCTCACGCTCGATCTTGTTCACCTCGGGCAGCATGTCGCGGAGCTGGCCCGTCACGTGGTCGACCGTGCGGCCGATGCCGCCGGTGTCCTGGATGGTCACGCACAGCGGCGAGTCCATCGGGTCGGCCGTGCCGTCGAGCTGCACGAGGTCGTGCTCGCGGAACAGGTAGGACGGATGCCCCGTCTCGCAGCCGAGCCCGAGCACGACGTACGCCCCGATGTTCGCGTGCTTGGCGTACCCGGCGAGCGTGCGGGAGAGCTGCCGGTGGTCCTCGCCGTCGAACTGGAAGGCGCAGCCGGCGGAGTGCGTCAGCGGGATGATGCCGTCGACGTTCTCGAAGCCCTCGACGATCGAGTGGTCGAGCCGCTTGGCGACCTGCTTCGCCGTCGTCGCGGCACAGTTGACCGTGGTGACGACGGCGACGTAGTTCCGCGTGGCCGCCCGGCCGTCCGCCCGGCGGTATCCCTGGAACGTCCGGTCGGTGACCGGGTCGGGCGGCGGCGGAACCTCGCTGGCGTGGGCGTAGTCCAGCGACAGCTCTCCCGGGCTGAGATTGTGGGAGTGCACCCAGTCGCCGACCGCCACGTCTTCGGAGGCGAAGCCGATCACCTGCCCGAACTTCCGCACCGGCTCGCCGGCCGAGATCCCCTTCGCCGCCACCTTGTGCCCGAGATCGATCACGTCCCGCGTCGCCCCCGCCAGCTCGCCCTCGGGAAGCGAAGTCCCCACGGGCAGCATGCGGGTCGCGATGAGGATGTTGTCGTCCGGATGCAGACGCAACAACGGCGACGTCGCCACGGCGGGCATGGAGGAGTCTCGACGGGGCTCAGGGTGAGCCGGGGATTATCGGCGATTCCCGGAGCAGATGAAAGCCGGGTCCCCGCCGCTCGTCTCGGCCGACGTCGCCGGAGTCGCTCACAGGCTGGACGGGTCCCAGTCGTCGTCCTCCATCTCGTCGACGAGCGACTCCCACTCGTCGAGGCCGGGCGGCTTCTCCGGGGCCGGGCCGTCCGGCTTCACGAGGTCGCCGATCGGCAGGCCCTCGGCGGCGACGTCCTCCACCTTCACGTCGCCGAACTCCGCCAGCCAGGCCTCCGTCTCGGCCGCGTCGAGCTGCGTCTCCATCCTCGCCTTCGCCTCGGCCGCCCTGTCCCGTTCCGGTTGCCGTCGGGCGAGCTCCTTCAGGAACCGCTCGCTGCCGACGGACTTCCCCTTCCGCCGCTTGGCCGCGTCTTGAAGCCTGCGGTCGCCGGACACGACGAGAATCTGCTTCGGGGCCGAGTGTTCAGCGATCAGTTCCTCGATGACGGTGTCCGCGTCGCTCTCCGGCTCGGCGTAGACGATCGTCATCCCCTCGTGCTTCTGCTCGCGGTTCCCGCCGGGCGGCGAGTGGTGGGCGTCGAAGACGATCGTCGTCCGCCCGCGCTGCTTTTCGGAGAGGTCGGCCGTCAGCCGTGCGAACAACTTCTCCCGCGCTCGCTCGAGCCCGCCCGGCCCCGGCTTCTTCCGCATCAACCCGGCCGCGTGCACGAGGTTGTAGCCGTCGACGATGAGGAACGGAGTGGGCATGGTTCGCAGCGGGGAGGATTCCGGAGAACCAGAGTCTAGCGACCACGGTCCCCCTTCTCCGAGCCCGGGCCGCCTCGCACTTCGGTCTTCACCATCTTCAGCTTCCGAAGGAGACGGTCGATCTCGAGGTGGTTCGCGAGTGTGGTCTTCACGAACAACTGGCTGCCGACCGCCCGCAACCAGTCTCGTCCGTCCCAGTCGCCGTCGACGGCCACCTCAACGAGGGACCGGACCTCGTCGAGGTCGTGCTGGCGCAACGTGTAGTCCAGTGTCCGGACGTCGTCGAGCTTCGGCATCGGCTTCGGTTCTCGGTCGTCGACCGTCTTGCGGAGCGTGGCGACGACCCCCTCGATCTCGTCGAGAACGTCCGCCGTCTGCCGCACGACGAGCACGCCGTCCATGATCGGTGAGACGTCGCCCGAGCCGCCCTCGTCGGCCCACGACTCCGGCGGGCCCGACTGGAACACGATCGCCTCGATCAACGGCTCCGTTCCGCCGAACGAGCGGACGACGTCGCGGGCGTCGACGAGGGCGATCTCGAGGTTTCCAAGTTCCTCCGCGACGATCGACGACGTGATCAGCAGCCGTTCCTCGTCGACGATCCACCTGCAGTTGAGCGGATCGAGCACGCGGGCGAGGATCACACGGACCGACGTGTCCTTCGCAACCAACGTGACCGGCTCGTCGAGTTCCAATCCCTCCTCTTCGAAGGCGATCTCCTCGAGTTCGACGTCGATCTCGAGCTGGTCGCCGAGCAACCGGGCGAACTCGTCGATCGGCAGCTTCTCGACGCCCACGCTGATCCGCCGGTCGAGCGCGAGCCGGATGCGGCGTTCCCCCTCGGTCTCGAACGGCCGGACGACCGACTTGGTCATCCCGGCCGTCAGCCCGTCCACCGCGGTGAGCAACGCGTCCAAGTCGTCGTGCGCCCAGACAAGGTGGCGAACGTGGTACCGTCCGTCGTTGTCCCAGACTGCGGCCGGGCCTCCCTGGTCGACCCAGTGCTCTGGCCACCCGACCGTCCGCTCGATCAACGAGATCAACCACTCGTCGCCGTACGGATCCCGCGGGCGCCAGTGCTGCAACACGGGCGGGAATCCCGGCGGGTGACCTCCCCAGCCGCCGCCGAGCCCCGGACCGATTTGGAAGAACGCCCCTCCGACGCCCTGCATTCCGAAGCCGTCCAACCCCGGAAAAGCACCGATCGGGTACTCACGGGAGCCGTCGAGCAGTCGTTGCAGCCGTTCCTGTCGCGGAGGATGTTCGAGTAGGCGTCGTACGTCGTAGACGCCGATGACCAGGCGTTCCTCCGCGAAGACCGTGCTGGTCACCACGAGTTCCTCGTTCTCGATCACCCAGCCCAGGTTGAGTGGTTCGAGCACCCGGGCGAGAGCCGTCTTCACGGAAACGCCACGGCTGCGAAGCGTGACCCGTTCGTCGAGCGGAATCCCCTCCGACTCGATCCCGTCTTCGTCCAGCCGGACGGCGACCCCCGCCTGTTCAGCCAGATGAGCGATCACGTCCTCGAGTGGCGCGTCGGCGAAGTCCAGCTTCACCCGCTTCTCCAACCCTGCACGGAAACTCCCGAGCGGGTCCGGTGACACACGGAGCGAACGACGGTTCGTCGCGGCCGGCCTTCCGCCGTCGTCCGCGCCGACGAACTCGACACCCAGGCTGCACGTCACCGCCAAAACGGCTAGCAAACTCCGCATTCACCTCTCTCCGGCGTGGGAACTGTCGCGGTCCACGATGTATCGTGACGTCTGCCGCCTGCACCGTCACGGAGAAACCGCGTGTTCCACCGCCGTTCGTTGGTCGCCCTCGTCCTGTCGTCGCTCCTCACCCAAGCCGCGGCCGCTGAGGACCTCGTGGCCCTGGAGTACCGGAACCCGGATCTCGTCGTCGATCTCGGTGTGGGGTTGTGGGCGTGGCCGCTGCCGATGGACTATGACGGGGACGGCGACCTCGACCTCGTCGTCTCCTGTCCGGACAAGCCGTACAACGGCACGTACTTCTTCGAGAACCCCGGCACGGCCGACGCCGCGGGCGAGCCGGGGCTGCCGGTGTTCGAGCCGGGCGTCCGCATCGGGCCGGGCTTCCGGAATATTCGGGTCTCGGAGGTCGCAGGCAAGCCGCGGGTCCTCGTGCCGGGCCGCGAGTACGTCGATTTCCGCGAGAACCAGTTCGACACGTCACGGCCGCTCGGGCTGCCCGGCAACGTTCACGTGAAGGGACGCAAGATCCGGGCGAACCAGTGGCACCTCGTCGACTTCGACGCGGACGGCGACGAGGACGTGGTCGTCGGCGTCGGCGAGTGGGCCGACTACGGCTGGGACGACGCTTGGAACGCCGAGGGCCGGTGGACCAACGGCCCGCTCCACGGTTACGTCTACCTGGTCGAGAACGACAACGGCGAGTACGCGAAGCCGGTGAAGATTCAAGCCGGCGATTCCGCCGTCGACGTGTACGGCTGGCCGTCCCCGAACCTCGCGGACTTCGACGGGGACGGCGACCTCGACCTGCTCTGCGGCGAGTTCCTCGACGCCTTCACGTACTTCGAGAACACCGGCACCCGCGCGGAGCCACGATATGCCAAGGGGCGACGGCTCGTCGGCGAGGACGGTGAGCCACTACGGATGGATCTCCAGATGATCGTCCCGACCGCGATCGACTGGGACCGCGACGGCCACGTCGATCTCGTCGTCGGGGACGAGGACGGCCGCGTCGCCCTCGTCCCGCACACGGGGAAGGTCGTCGACGGGCGGCCGCGGTTTGAGGAGCCGGTCTACTTCCAGCAGCGGGCGCACGGGCTCAAGTTCGGGGCGCTGGCGACACCTGTCGGCTTCGACTGGGACGGCGACGGCGACGAGGATCTCCTCTGCGGAAACACGGCTGGCCACGTCGGCTTCTTCGAGAACCTCGACGGAGCCGCTCTGCCGAAATGGGCCGCGCCTAAACTGCTCGAGGCCGACGGCGAGACGATTCGCATCCAGGCCGGGCCGAACGGCTCGATCCAGGGACCGGCCGAGGCGAAGTGGGGATACACGACGTTGACCGTGGCCGACTGGAATCACGACGAGTTGCCCGACCTCGTGGTCAACTCCATCTGGGGCAAGGTCGTCTGGTACCCGAACGTCGGCACCCGCACGCAGCCGAAGCTCGCGGCGGCCCGGCCGGTCGAGGTCGCGTGGAAGGGCGAGACGCCGAAGCCCGAGTGGACGTGGTGGGAGCCGGAGGGTCGCGAACTCGTCACGCAGTGGCGGACGACGCCGGTCGCCGTCGACTGGAATCGCGACGACCTCTGCGACCTCGTCATGCTCGACCACGAGGGCTACCTTGCCTTCTTCGAGAGGCAGAGGACGGGCGACGACCTCGTGCTGCGGCCCGGCCGGCGGATCTTCGTCGACGAGAAGG